>NZ_JBIRMW010000008.1:0-398755 GCF_044331325.1 Streptomyces sp. NPDC017246
ACCGCCGCGGCGAACGGCACGATCTTCGCCTCCGCCAGCGCACGAACCGACTCCCGGAGCATGTCGTGCTCCTCGGAGGGCCGATACAGGTCGAAATCAGCAGAACCCGACACGCTCATTCACTCCCACGCTTGCTAACTACCGTTAAGTAACCCAAATGGTAGGGCGTGCCCGGGCCCCGGACCAGGGCACGACTATGCTCGGGCAGGCATTCCGCCCGACGTTCACTGGAGACCCGCATGGCCCTCAAGATCACCGTGATCGGCACCGGCTACCTCGGCGCCACCCACGCCGCGGCCATGGCGGAGCTGGGCTTCGAGGTCCTCGGCCTCGATGTCGTCCCCGAGAAGATCGAGCTGCTGTCCTCCGGCCGGGTCCCCATGTACGAGCCGGGCCTCGAGGAACTCCTGTCGAAGCACGTGGCCGGCATCGAGGGTTCGAGCGGGCGGCTGCGCTTCACCACCTCCTGGGAGGAGGTGGGCGCCTTCGGCGACGTGCACTTCGTCTGTGTGAACACCCCGCAGAAGCACGGCGAGTACGCCTGCGACATGAGCTACG
Organism: Streptomyces sp. NPDC017246; assembly: GCF_044331325.1. Taxonomy (NCBI): domain Bacteria; kingdom Bacillati; phylum Actinomycetota; class Actinomycetes; order Kitasatosporales; family Streptomycetaceae; genus Streptomyces; species Streptomyces sp. NPDC017246. The sequence goes on from NZ_JBIRMW010000008.1 coordinate 559, forward strand.
TGGACGCCGCCTTCGCCTCCCTCGCCCGGGTCGTACGCGAAGGAGCCCTGGTCGTCGGCAAGTCGACCGTGCCCGTCGGCTCGGCCGAGCGGCTCGCGGACGTGCTCCCGCGGGGCGTGGAGCTGGCCTGGAACCCGGAGTTCCTCCGCGAGGGCTTCGCCGTGCGGGACACCCTGCACCCGGACCGGATCGTCGTCGGTGTGCAGGGCGAGCGGGGCGAGAAGCTGCTGCGCGAGGTGTACGCCGGGCCGATCGGCGACGGTTCGCCGTTCGTGGTGACCGACTTCCCGACCGCCGAGCTGGTGAAGACCTCCGCGAACTCCTTCCTCGCCACCAAGATCTCCTTCATCAACGCGATGGCCGAGCTGTGCGAGGCCGCCGGCGGCGACGTCGCCAAGCTGGCCGAGGCCCTCGGCCACGACGACCGCATCGGCCCCAAGTTCCTGCGCGCCGGCATCGGCTTCGGCGGCGGCTGCCTCCCCAAGGACATCCGGGCCTTCATGGCCCGCGCCGGCGAGCTGGGCGCCGACCAGGCGCTGACCTTCCTCCGCGAGATCGACTCGATCAACATGCGGCGGCGCGGCCAGATGGTCGAGATGGCGCGGGAGGTCCTCGGCGGGAACTCCTTCCTGGGCCGCCGGGTGGCCGTGCTCGGCGCCACCTTCAAGCCGGACTCGGACGACGTCCGCGACTCCCCCGCGCTGAACGTGGCGGGCCAGATACACCTCCAGGGCGGTCAGGTCACCGTCTACGACCCCAAGGGCATGGACAACGCGCGGCGCGTCTTCCCGACCCTCGGGTACGCGGACTCGGCGCGCGAGGCCGTGCGCGGGGCGGACGTGGTGCTGCACCTGACCGAGTGGCGCGAGTTCCGCGAGCTCGACCCGGCGGATCTCGCCGAGGTCGTCGCCTCGCCGGTGATCCTGGACGGCCGCAACGCGCTGGACTCGGAGCGCTGGCGGGCGGCCGGCTGGACGTACCGGGCGATGGGCCGTCCGCGCGCCTGAGAACGCCGGGGCAAGGGAGGAGGGGGCGCCGAAGCGGCGCCCCCTCCTCCCTTTCGTACGGTCAGGCCGCCGCGGGCCTGATGCGGTTGGTCCTCGACAGGAACTCCGTCTCCCGCAGCGCCCGGGTGACGTTGGCGTGCGCGAGTCCGACCAGGTCCTGGGCGGGCCAGCCCCGGCGGAGGAGCTCCGCGAAGAGGGGGACGTAGCCGACGGCCGGGGCGGTCGTGCGGGAGACGCCCACGCAGTGCGCTCCCGCCTCCGTACGCACCCGGTCCAGGACGTCGGCGACGGCGGCCGGGTCGTCGGTGACCGTGACCATGCAGACCGCGCCGTTCTCGCCGAGGAGGTCCAGGACGTCGTCGGGCAGGGTCTCCGGGGCCGCCGTGGTGAGCAGGGCGGGGGCGCGGGTCACCGCGAGGGTGCGGCGGACCGTGTCCTGGTCGGCGCCGGAGAGGTCCACGGCCAGGCCGATGCGGTTCATCTCCCGTACCGCGTCGCGGGCGAAGCGGTCGAAGCGGGTGAGGTTCACGGCCCGGACGCCCAGGGCGTGGTAGGCCCGCAGGGTCGCGGCGGACCCGCCGAGCGCCGTCCAGCCGACCGGGCCGAGCAGGGCGGCGACACGGCCGCAGTTGCGGGCGTGGGCCATCTCGGAGGTCGTGCAGGCGAGCCGCAGGTCCTCGGGGCAGGCGGCGACGAGCGCGCGGACGGCGTCGATGCGCCGCAGGGTCCCGACGACGCCCTCCTCGCTGTCGACGCGCAGGGACCAGAACTGGGCTCCGGCCTCGGCCGCCCGGACGGGCGGGAGGTCCTCAGGGTCGAGGGAGGCCGGCAGTTCGGTGTGTCCCTCGACGACGGGCTGGGCGGCCAGGATGGCGCGGGCGCGGGACGTCTCGTCGAGCGGCGGCGGTGGCTCGGGGGGATCGGGCTCCCCGGCGGCGGCAGGGACGGGGGAGAGAGTCTGATGATCGTCTAGCAGATCCGCCATGGTCCTACTCCAACTCGGTGATGCAGTACCGCCCCGCCGAGTTCGGCGGGGCAGTACCGTCCACCGTGCCACCGGCCCCCTGCGGGGGCGCGGCGGGCTGGGCCGACCGGGTGAGGCACGGGAGGTCCTCCGCAGGTCTCGGAAAGACCCGCGGAAGGCCTCGTACGGGCCGTCAGGCGCCCTGTGCGTCCCCGGAGTCCAGCACGTCGATCGTCGCGTTCGACGGTGCCGTACGGCTCTTCAGATCGCCCGCGACGGCTTCCGCGTCGCGGAGTACGCGGACCGCGTTGGACCAGGTCAGCTTGGCGAGGTCCGGGTGCGACCAGCCGCGGTGCAGAAGCTCCGCGACCAGGTTCGGGTAGCCGGCGACGTCGTCGAGACCGGCCGGGGTGAAGGCCGTCCCGTCGTAGTCGCCGCCGATGCCGATGTGGTCGACGCCGGCGGCCTCGCGCATGTGGTCGAGGTGGTCGGCGACCGTCGCGGCGGTGGCGACCGGGCGCGGGTTCGCCTCCTCGAAGGCACGGTGCAGCTTCATCGCGTCGGCGGTGGTGTCGAGGTGGTCGAAGCCGTGCGCCCGGAGGTTCTCGTCGGCCCGCGCGGTCCACTCGACGGCCGCGGGGAGGATGAACTTGGGCACGAACGTGGCCATCGCGACGCCGCCGTTGGCGGGCAGCCGCTCCAGGACGTCGGTCGGGATGTTCCTCGGGTGGTCGCAGACCGCCAGGGCCGAGGAGTGCGAGAAGATCACCGGCGCCGCGGAGGCGTCGAGCGCGTCCCGCATGGTGGTGGCGGCGACGTGCGAGAGGTCGACGAGCATGCCCGATCGGTTCATTTCGCGGACGACCTGCCGGCCGAAGGCGGAGAGCCCGCCGACACCGGGCTCGTCGGTCGCCGAGTCCGCCCAGTCGTTGTTGTCGTTGTGGGTGAGCGTCATGTAGCGCACGCCGAGGGTGTGCAGGGCGCGCAGGGTGGCGAGGGAGTTGTTGATCGAGTGGCCGCCCTCGGCGCCCTTCAGTGAGGCGATACGGCCCTCCTCGCGGGCCGCCTCCATGTCGTCCGCCGTCAGGGCCGGGGCGAGGTCGCCCGCGTACCGCTCCAGGAGCTGGTCGACGATGTCGATCTGCTCCAGGGTCGCGCTGACCGCGTCGTCCCCGGCGAGCCGACAGGGCACGTACACCGACCAGAACTGGGCGCCGACGCCACCGGCCCGCAGCCGCTTGAGGTCGGTGTGGAGCGCGCCCGTCTGGTCCGCGCCGATGTCCATGCGGTCCAGGTCGTAGCGGACGTGCTCGCGCAGCGCCCACGGCAGGTCGTTGTGGCCGTCCACGACCGGGTGGGCGGCGAGCAGGTCCCGGGCCTCCGCGAGGCGTTCGGCGGCGGTCACTTGTTGAAGCCGAACGACTCCGCGCCCTCGACCTTGGCCCGCAGCCGCTTGCCCTTCTCGGTGGCCTGGTCGTTGAGCTCCTGCAGGAACTCGGTCATCCGGGTGCGCAGCTCCGGGTCGTGCGCGGCGAGGATCCGGGCCGCGAGCAGGCCCGCGTTGCGGGCACCGGCGACGGAGACCGTGGCGACGGGGATGCCGGCCGGCATCTGCACGATGGAGAGCAGCGAGTCCATGCCGTCGAGGTACTTCAGCGGGACCGGCACGCCGATCACGGGGAGCGTGGTGACGGAGGCGAGCATGCCCGGGAGGTGGGCGGCGCCGCCCGCGCCCGCGATGATCGCCTTGATGCCGCGGTCGGCGGCCTCCTCGCCGTACGCGATCATCTCGCGGGGCATCCGGTGCGCGGAGAGGACGTTGACCTCGTACGGGATCTCGAACTCGTCGAGGGCCTGCGCGGCGGCCTCCATGACGGACCAGTCGGAGTCGGATCCCATGGCGATGCCGACGACGGGGGCGGTGCTGATGCTGCTCACTCGGTGATCGTTCCTCGCAGATAGCCGGCGGCGTGACGCGCGCGCTCCAGCACGTCGTCCAGGTCGTCGCCGTAGGTGTTGACGTGCCCCACCTTGCGGCCGGGCTTCACGTCCTTGCCGTACATGTGGATCTTGAGCTGCGGGTCCCTGGCCATGCAGTGCAGGTACGCGGAGTACATGTCCGGGTAGTCGCCGCCCAGGACATTGCACATCACGGTCCACGTCGCACGCGGGCGCGGATCGCCGAGCGGGAGGTCGAGAACCGCGCGGACGTGGTTGGCGAACTGCGAGGTGATCGCGCCGTCCTGGGTCCAGTGGCCGGAGTTGTGCGGGCGCATCGCCAGTTCGTTGACGAGGATGCGGCCGTCCCTGGTCTGGAACAGCTCGACGGCGAGGTGGCCGACGACGCCCAGTTCCTTGGCGATGCGGAGGGCGAGCTCCTGGGCCTGGCCCGCGAGCTCGCCGTCGAGGTCCGGCGCCGGGGCGATCACCGTGTCGCAGACGCCGTCGACCTGACGGGACTCGACGACCGGGTAGGCGACGGCCTGGCCGTGCGGGGAGCGGACGATGTTCGCGGCGAGCTCGCGCACGAAGTCGACCTTCTCCTCCGCGAGGACCGGGACGCCCGCCAGGAAGGGATCGCGGGCGTCCTCGGGCGTACGGACGAACCAGACGCCCTTGCCGTCGTAGCCGCCGCGCACGGTCTTGAGGATGATCGGGAAGCCCCCGGCCTCGGCGGCGAAGGCCGCCGCGTCCTCGGGGTCCGCCACGATGCGGTGCCGGGGGCTCGGTGCGCCGATCTCGTCGAGCTTCGCGCGCATCACCCCCTTGTCCTGGGCGTGCACCAACGCGTCGGGCCCGGGGCGGACGGGGATGCCGTCCGCCTCCAGGGCCCGCAGGTGCTCCGTGGGGACGTGCTCGTGATCGAAGGTGATCACGTCACATCCGCGCGCGAAGTCACGCAGCGTAGCCAGGTCGCGATAGTCGCCGATGACGACCTCGCTCACCACCTGCGCCGCAGAGTCCTGCGGGGTGTCACTGAGCAGCTTGAACTTGATGCCGAGGGGGATGCCCGCCTCGTGGGTCATTCGGGCGAGCTGACCGCCACCGACCATGCCGACTACCGGGAACGTCACCCTCTTAGGGTATCCGCACCATCCGCGAGCACGCGTCCGGCTGTGGTTTGGCACAAGAAAGGCGCTGGTGGAGAGCTGGTGTGCCAGGGGTTTCCGAGGTACACGGGCGGGTGACAGGAGCGCTGGTTAGCATGGTTGGGTTGACGTCGCCCGGACGTCACCGGGACCGACGGGACAGAGCCATCACCATGAGTGAACCCGGTGCGCTGCGCACGCGACTCGACCGGCTCGTCCGCGAGGTCGCCAAGTTCGGGGTGGTCGGCGGTCTCGGCGTCCTCGTGAACCTCGGCGTCTTCAACCTGGTGCGGGGCACCACGGACATTCCGATGGTGCGGGCCAGCCTGATCGCCACGGTCGTCGCGATCGTCTTCAACTACGTGGGGTTCCGCTACTTCACGTACCGCGACCGGGACAAGTCCGGGCGCACCAAGGAGATGTCGCTGTTCCTGCTGTTCAGCGTCGTCGGCATGGTCATCGAGAACGGCGTGCTCTACGCGGCGACGTACGGCTTCGGCTGGGACGGCCCGCTGGCGAGCAACTTCTTCAAGTTCTTCGGCATCGGGATCGGGACCCTGTTCCGCTTCTGGTCCTACCGCACCTGGGTGTTCCGGGCACTGCCGGCGAAGGAGGCGGTGCAGACCGCCGAATCCTTCCTCGAGCAGGCGCCCCGGCAGGCGACCCGCCGCCAGCCCGACCGCGTCTGACCCGCCTCTACCGCACGGGGCGGGCCGCCTGCTTGTCCGCGACGCTTCTGACCTCACGGCTCAGGAAGAGCGCGAAGACGGGCGGATGCTGCTGGAGCAGCTCCAGACGGCCGCCGTCCGCCTCCGCCAGGTCGCGGGCGACGGCGAGACCGATCCCCGTGGAGCTGCGGCCGCTGACGGCCCGCTCGAAGATCCGCGCGCCGAGGTCGGCCGGGACGCCCGGGCCCTCGTCCGTGACCTCGATCACCGACTGGTTGCCGGTGACCCGGGTCCGCAGGGCGACCGTGCCGCCGCCGTGCATGAGCGAGTTCTCGATCAGGGCCGCCAGGACCTGGGCGACCGCGCCCGGGGTGCCGACCGCCCGCATCCCCTGCTTGCCCGAGTGGACGATGGCCCGCCCGGCGCTGCGATAGGCCGGACGCCACTCCTCGATCTGCTGCTTGATGACCTCGTCCAGGTCGAAGGCGACGGCGGAGCCCGTCCGCGGGTCCCTGGAGTTCGTCAGGAGCCGCTCGACGACGTCGGTGAGCCGCTCGACCTGGGTGAGCGCGATCGTCGCCTCCTCCTTGACCGTGTCCAGGTCGTCGGCGAGGGCCACCTCCTCCAGGCGCATGGAGAGGGCGGTGAGGGGCGTACGGAGCTGGTGCGAGGCGTCGGCGGCGAGCCTGCGCTCGGCGGTGAGCATCCGGGCGATGCGCTCGGCGGAGGCGTCCAGGACGTCCGCGACCCGGTCCAGCTCGGGCACCCCGTACCGCTTGTGCCGGGGGCGCGGGTCGCCGGAGCCGAGGCGCTCGGCGGTCTCCGCGAGGTCGGTGAGCGGGGAGGTGAGCCTGTTGGCCTGCCGTACGGCGAGGAGGACGGCGGCGACGACGGCGAGCAGGGCCACCGCGCCGATGATCATGAGGGTGCGGCCGACCTCCGCCGTGACGGCGGAGCGGGACTCCTCGACGACCACGGTCTCGCCGCGCTCGCCCTCGGCGAGGCCGCGGGTGACGTCCCCCTCGGGACGGGTGCCGATCTCGATCGTGTCCCGGCCGGGGATGTGGATCTGGGCGTACCGCTTGGCGCCGCTCTGCTCGGAGAGGATGTCCGGATTGACCGGCTCTCCGCCGATGAGCCGGCTGTCGACGATGGAGACGATCCGCAGCGCCTCCAGGTCCACGCTCTCCTGGGCGCTGCTGGAGATCGTGCGGGTCTCGACGATGACGAGCGAGACGCCGAAGACGGCGATGACGACGAGGACCACGGCGAGCGTGGAGTTGATGAGGCGGCGGCGCACGGTTGCCCTCCGGGCGGGAACGGGAACGCTCCCGAGCGTACGGGCCGCGGCCGCCGGACCTGCCCTTCACGGGCGGTGCGGTGCGGTGCGGGCGCGGGGCCCGGGTGGACCCGCGCCCGGACGCGCGCGGGTCAGCTCTTCTCGAAGCGGAAGCCGACGCCTCTCACCGTGGCGATGTAGCGGGGGTTCGCCGCGTCGTCGCCGAGCTTCTTGCGGAGCCAGGAGATGTGCATGTCGAGGGTCTTGGTGGAGGACCACCAGGTGGTGTCCCAGACCTCGCGCATCAGCTGGTCGCGGGTGACGACCCGGCCGGCGTCCCGGACCAGGACCCGGAGCAGGTCGAACTCCTTCGCCGTGAGCTGGAGCTCCTCGTCGCCCATCCAGGCGCGGTGCGACTCGACGTCGATCCGCACGCCGTGGGTCGAGGGGGCGGCGACGGGCTCGGTGGAGCCGCGCCGGAGCAGGGCCCGGACGCGGGCGAGGAGTTCGGCGAGCCGGAAGGGCTTGGTGACGTAGTCGTCGGCGCCGGCGTCGAGCCCGACGACGGTGTCGACCTCGTCGGCGCGTGCGGTGAGCACCAGGATCGGGACCGTGTGGCCCTCGGCGCGCAGCCGTCGGGCGACCTCGAGACCGTCCATGCCGGGCAGTCCCAGGTCGAGCACGACGAGGTCCACCCCGCCCTGGAGTCCGGCGTCGAGGGCGCTCGGGCCGTCCTCGCGGACCTCGACCTCGTACCCCTCTCTCCGCAGGGCGCGGGCCAGCGGTTCCGAGATGGAGGCATCGTCCTCGGCGAGCAGTACACGGGTCATGGGGTGATGGTAGTCCGCACGGGTGGGAGGCCGGGGCATGATCCCGGGGGAGCAAGGGAACCCTGGGGATCTTGTGGGTATCTTGCACATGACCTTCGAAAGGCCCTTCACGGTTGCATCCTCACCTGTGATCCATCTCTCAAGTCCTTCCATATCCGGCAGTGTCGTGTCGTATGGTGGCTCGACGTCTGTAGCGGTAATCGGGGACCTTTGGCCAGCTTCACTCGCCAAGGTCCTCTTTCTGCGTGAGGTCGGCACAGCCGGACCTCGAGGACAGTGAATGACCTGTGGGCCGGGTCCCGGGGCGCGTAGACGCGTCTGCCGGGGCGTGGATCCCGGTGGAGTCCACTCCGACTCCGCCGGTGCCGGCCTCCCCCACCGGGCGCATCACGCTCACAAGGCGCGCGTCCCGACAGAGCAAGGATCGACATGGCGTCCAGCCTGACGAAGGACTCGGCCGAACCCCTCGGCTACGAGAAGACCTTCCTCGGCCACCCCCGTGGTCTGGCCACTCTCTTCATGACCGAGATGTGGGAGCGTTTCTCCTACTACGGCATGAGGGCCCTTCTCGTTCTGTACCTGGTCTCCGGTGGCGTCGACGCCGCCACGGGCAGCCAGGGCGGCGGCCTCGCGATGACCGCGGCGACCGCGACGGCGATCTACTCCGTCTACGTCTCGATGGTCTACCTGATGGCCATGCCCGGCGGCTGGTTCGGCGACCGCGTCTGGGGCGCCCGCAAGACCGTCGCGATAGCCGCCTCCGTGATCATGCTCGGTCACGTGTCGCTGGCCATCCCCGGCCAGGCGATGTTCTTCGTCGGCCTCGCGCTCGTCGCGGTCGGCTCCGGCCTCCTGAAGGCCAACATCTCGACGATGGTCGGCCACCTCTACAAGGGCGCGGACGACCCGCGCCGTGACGGTGGCTTCACGCTCTTCTACGTCGGCATCAACCTCGGCGCGTTCTTCGCCCCGCTGGTCATCGGCACCGTCGGCGAGAAGGTCAACTGGCACCTGGGCTTCGCCCTCGCCGCCGTCGGCATGGGCCTCGGCCTGGCCGTCTTCCTGCTCTTCGGCAAGACCCTGAACCCGAAGAGCAGCGAGGTCCCGAACCCGCTGTCCGCCGCGGAGCGCAAGGCCGTCATCACCAAGGCCGCCGTCATCGCCGTCGTGGTCGCCGTGTTCTACGGCGCCGTCGTCGCCCTGGGCATGTACACCCTGAACTGGGCGATGGTCCCGATCACCCTCGCGGGCCTGATCATCCCGGTCGCCGTCCTGGCCCGCATCAAGCGCGACAAGGACCTCGACTCCGGCGAGCGCTCCCGGGTGACCGGCTACATCTGGTTCTTCGTCGCGGCCGCGATCTTCTGGATGATCTACGACCAGGGCGGCTCGACGCTGTCGCTGTTCGCCGACGACAAGACCGCCGGCACGATCTTCGGTCTCGGCTTCCCCGCCACCTGGTACCAGTCGCTCAACCCGCTGTTCGTGATGGCGCTCGCCCCGGTCTTCGCCTGGATGTGGCTGTGGCTGGCCCGCAAGAACCAGGAGCCGAACACCATCGTGAAGTTCGCGATGGGTCTGGTCCTCGTCGGCGCGTCCTTCTTCGTCTTCATCGTCCCGATGAACATGGCGGGCGACGGCACCAAGGTCTCCCCGATGTGGCTGGTCACGATCTACATGATCCAGACCATCGGTGAGCTGTGCCTCTCCCCCGTCGGCCTCTCCGTCACCACGAAGATGGCGCCGAAGAAGTACGCCTCCCAGATGATGGGTGTCTGGTTCCTCGCCGTCACCGCCGGTGACTGCACCACCGGTCTGCTCTCCATCGCGGGCGTGGACCTGAACGGAACAGGGATCATCGCGACGCAGGCGGCGCTCGCCGTCGCCGCGGGATTCGCGATCTTCATGTACCGCAAGAAGGTCCAGGGCCTCATGGGCAGCGTCCACTGACGTCGCCCCACCCGCCTCGTACGAAGGCCGCCGCACCGATCGGTGCGGCGGCCTTCGCCGTGTCCGGCCTCCCGTCAGCGCCTGAGGCGCGCCCACGGGGTGAAGGTGAACACCGCGCCGCCGAGCAGGATCACCGTGCCCGCGACCAGGGCGAGGGCGCGCAGGGCGCCGTCGTTCTCGGCGCCGGTCTCGGCGAGGTTCCCGCCGTCGGAGCCGCCGGAGCCGGAGGAGGCGCCGGAGCCCGTGGCGGCCGCGCCGCCGTCGGAACCGCCCGAGGCGCCGCCGGCCTGCTTGCTCGTGTCGAGTTCGAGGGAGGCCTTGACGGCTCCCTTGACCTGGCACGGGATCTGCATCTGCGAGCTGCCGAGGGTGACCGTGATGGTGAGGGTGCCGGGGCCGAGCGTGGACTTACCGGTCGCTCCGGGCTTGTACGTGCCCTTCATGTCCGGCAGGTTCACCGGGTCGCCCAGCTTCAGATCGGTGGGGTTGGGCGGGCCGGCGACGTTCACCGTGCCGCTGTCCGCACCGCCGATCTTCACCGCCATGGAGGCCTTGAGGGCCCCCTTGGGGAGGGCGGCGGGGCTGTTCATGACGCCCTTCGCCGTCTTGACGGTGAGGTCGTAGGAGGCGCCGTTCTTCCTGGCGTCGATGGTCACCTTGGAGTTGATGGCGTTCGGGCCGGGTGCCTGACAGCTGAAGGCGACCGTCACCTCCTTGCCGGGGAAGGACGTCTGTCCGCCGTCGCCGCCGCCGGAGCTGGAGGATCCGCCGGAGCCGGAGCCGGAGCCCGAGGTGGAGGATCCGCCGGAGCCGCCGGAGGAGGAGCTCGCGGAGCCGCCGGTGGTGGTCGAGCCCCCACCGGTGGTGGTCGTACCGCCCGTGGTGGTGGAGCCGCCCGTGGTGGTCGTACCGCCGGACGTCGTGGAACCGCCCGAGGTCGTGGAACCGCCCGAGGTCGTGGTCGTACCGCCGGAGGTGCCGCCGTCGGCCTTGACCTTGATCGTCGCGCCGGCCGGCACCGTCTCCTTCGGCGTGCACTTGGTGTCCGTCGACAGCGGCTTGGACACGTTGATCGTGTACTTGCCGGGCGTGAGGGTGATCTCGCCCGCCTTGTCCAGCTTCAGCTTCCCCTTCATCTCGGGCAGCACCATCGGGCTGTTCTTGGGGATCGGCGGGTTCTGCCGGGGTCCCTCCATGGCGACGGTGCCGGTCGCCGCGCCGCCCACGGTGAGGACGCCGGTCGGCTTGACCGTGTCCTTGCCGAGGTCGAGCACGTCGGGATTCTTCGACGCGGCCTGGACCGTCTTCCAGACGATCTCGACCTCGTCGCCGACCTTCGCCTCCGCCGGTGCGGTGATGAGCACCTTCGTGGTGCCCTGCACGGGCGGAAGTCCGGAGATGGACGGCGGGATGCACTCCGTCTTGTACGAGACCTCGGCGGCCTGGGCGGGGCCGGCGGAAATCATGATCCCCGCGCCGCCGAGCATCAGCGCGACGCCGGCCGCGCTCATCCTCCGTTGCGTACTCACGCATGTCCCTTCGTCGTCGGGCTGCTCTCTGGGGCTGACGGTGCGGAGTCAGGACTGAACCACGGCAGGACCGCGGTCGGTTCGTCGTCCCCCGGATCCCGCCGGGCGGGGTCGGGGGTACGTGTGCGGAGGCGGACCGGGGGCCGGGGGCGGGCTCGCGGTCGTGGCGGAGCGGCGCCCGTCGCCGGGCGGACGCGGTCCACCACGGCCATCCCGATCCGGAAGAGCGCCGCCGGTACGACGACGGCGAGCAGCAGCCAGAAGAGCGTCACGCCCCAGGGCCTGCCGACCCCCCACGGCTGCTCGACCAGGACCTTGCCCGCGTACCGCACGGAGACCTGGTAGTCGCCGTGCGCGCCCGCCGTGAGTTCGACGGGGAGCCGGACGAGGGCCTTCTTGCCGGGGTCGACCGTGCCGCGCCACTGGCGTTCCTCGTACTGCGGGGCGAACACGCCGTGGCTGGAGCCGACCTGGAAGACGGGGTCCTTCACGGGGGCGGAGCCGAGGTTGCCGACGGTGAAGACGATCTCGCGGGAGGGCGGCGCCCCGAACCAGGTGAGGAGGCCGCCGGAACCGTCGAGGCGTACGGCGGCGAGGACGGCGAGCCGTCCGTCCCCGGAGGCCTCGGGGAGCGGCGCGGTGGGGTGCCCGGCGACCGTGAACTCCCGGTCGACGGCGTCCTGCCGGCCGGTGACCCCGGCGACGTGCACGACGCAGGGGCAGGGCTTGGGCGGTTCGGCGACCGGGAGTTTCGCGCTGAACGCGCCCCGGGCGTCGACGGTCGCGGCCCGGCCCTCGGTGTTGGCGCAGGAGTTGGTGCCGCCGATGACGCCCTTGCCGGGGGCGGCCTGGCCGCAGATCAGCAGCATGAGCAGCGCGCCGGGTTTCCAGCCGCTGCCGCTGACGTTGATCTCGCCGCCCTTGCCGCCCTCCGTCACCGAGAGCTCGACGACGGGGCCCGGGGCCGCCGCCGCGGGGGCGGCGGGCAGGAGGGCGAGGGCGAGCACGGTGACGAGCGCCGCCGCTGTACGGATCCACCTCATGTGTTCGCTCCCGCCGACGCTCGCTGGGTACGGGCCCTTCCGCGCCGCCGTACCGCGCAGGTCCCGCCGGCCGCCGCCGCGAGGAGCAGCCCGGCCGCCCCGGTGAGGGCCGGGCCCGAGGCGAAGGAGGCCTCGGCGCGGGCCGTGGCGGGGGCCGCGCCCGGGGCGGTGGCGGTCAGCCGGACGGTGACGGAGTCGAGGGCGGGCGGGTCGGGCCAGGGTTCGGTACGGGTGGCGCGCTCGCCGGGCCCGAGGGTGAGCGGCAGGGGGCGGCCCGGCCGGTCGAGGAGGGTGCCGAGGACGCCTTCGGCGCGCACCGCGAGGTGCGGGGCGAGGACCGTGGTGCCGCGGTTGACCAGGGTGTAGCGGAGGGCGCCGGTCGCGGTGTCGACGCGGACGTCCTCGACGGTGAGCGCGGCGATCCTCGGGCCGCTGACCCGCAGCCGCAGGTCGACACGGACCTCCCGGTCCGCCGCCGTGGCCCGTACCGTCCCGCGGTGTTCGCCGGGCGGGGTGTCCGCGGTGACGGTCACGGCGAAGGGCACGTCGGCCCGGGTCCTGGCGGGCACGGTCACGCTCCGGGCGGCGAAGGCCACCGGGGCGCCCTGCCCGCTGAGCCGTACGGTGAGCGGCCGCGCGCCCGGGTTCGTGAGCGACAGGGTGTCCTGGAGGACGCTGCCGGCGGGGCCCTCCAGATAGGCGTACGGCCGTCCGGCGGCGGGCGCCGCCGTCCAGCCCTGGGCACCGGGGGGCGCCGCCGCGACCGCGCCGAGGAGGGCGGTCGCGGCGGCCACGAGCCCGGAGCGTGCCGCCGCCCGCATCAGCGTGCCGTGCGCCGGGTGAGCCAGAGGACTCCGGCGGCGCCGGTCAGCAGGACGGTGCCGCCGAGGGTGCCGAGGGCCATGGCGGAGTCGAGCGGGCCGGTCCTGGGCAGTTCGGCGCCCGGTTCCTCCTCCTCGCCGCCGGCCGGCGGCGGGGTGTCGGAGCCGCCGGAGAGGCCGGTCACCTCCAGTGCGAGGGCGGGCGCGGGGTTGTTCTTCGGGGTGCAGACGGCGGCGTCCATCCCGAGGGCGTGCACGGTGAGCGTCCCCGCCGTGAAGGTGACCTTGCCGTTCTTCTTCGGGGTGTACGTGCCCGTCAGCGTGCCGATCTTGATGGGGGTGTCGGGCGGGATGGCGACCGTGTTCGGCGCTCCCTTGACCTTGACGGTGCCGGAGTCGGCGCCGCCGAGGACGAGGTCGGCGCGCGGGGTCATGACGCCCTTGGGCAGTTCGACCGGGCTGTCGGAGACGCCTTTCTCGAACGACATGGTGATCGTGTACGCGCTGCCGTTCTTGACGGCCTTGATGTCGACGGGCGAGACGGCGCCCTTGGGTCCGATCTTCGTCTCGCAGGCGTAGTCGACGTCGACGACGGCCGCCTGGGCGGCCGGTGCGCCGGCGAGCACGGCCGCGCCCGCCACCGCGACCGCCGCCGTGAGCGCGGCGGTCGTTCTCCTCCGGTTCGGCTCCTTGGACACCCCGAGCACCCCTCACCGCAACGTAACTGACGGTCTTTCAGATTGGGCGTCAAGGTACGCCTGAGGCCTTACGGAGGGAAGAAGGAGGAAGGAAGAGAGACCGTGAAAGTCCCGGGGCGGTTTCCGGACGGGCCGGGGAGCCGGTCCCGGGTGGGCCCGCGAGCCGATGGCCGGCGGGCAGGGCGAGCCGAATCCCGGACGGGTGCGGCGGGCCGATTCCTAGACGGGCGCGGCGGGCCGATTCCTAGACGGGCGCGGCGAGTTCGGCCCAGACGGTCTTGCCGGGGGCGCCGGGGGTGCGCTCGATGCCCCAGTCGAGGCAGAGCCGCTGCACGATGAACATGCCGTGGCCGCCGGGGCGCCCGGAGCGGTGCGGGGTGCGGGGCGCGGGTGTGCCCGCGCCCCGGTCGGTGACCTCCAGGCGCAGGATCTTGGGCAGCCGCAGGACACGGAGGCGTTCGGGGCCCTCGGCGTGCAGACAGGCGTTGGTGACGAGTTCGGAGACGACGAGGAGGACGTCCTCGGCGGCGGCCCTGCGGTCGGCGGTGGCGGCCGGCAGCCAGCCCCACTCCTGGAGCGCGGTCCGCGTGAAGTCACGGGCGAGAGGAACGGTGCCGCTGGTCTCGCCGAGGGCGAGCATACGGACGTCGGAAGCTTGGTCCATCAGCGCTTCACCTCACCGATCGACGGGACAGGGGCAGGTCGTACGAGCCGTGCGCGGCGGGGACCCGTACCGGGCGGCCCCGCCGGGCGGGCTCAGTCGGGGAGGGCTGTGGCGAGTGTCTCGTGCACGGTGAAGACGGCGTCCGCTCCCGTGATGTGGAACACCCGGGCCACCGGGGGCCGCATCCCCACGAGATGGACGCCACCACCGGCGGCGTCCGCCCGGAGCCGGGCGCCGAGGAGCACGTTGAGCCCGGTCGAGTCGCAGAACTCCAGGCCCGAGCAGTCGACGACGAGCCGCGAGCGGCCCGCGTCGAGCGCGTCGTCGAGGGGGGACCGCAGTATTTCGGCGGTGTGGTGATCGAGTTCACCCACCGGCGCGAGGAGTTCGCTCGCGCCCATGGTCCGGACCTCGACCCGCAACCGCGCGGGCGGTGCGCTGCCGATGTGCTCGCGGTCCATGGCCGTGCCTCTTCTCGCTCTCGCGGATGCCGACTGACGTGCTTCGAACCCTACAAGCGGGGCACCCCTTCGCGCACGCGAGGCCTACCACATAACCGGACAAAGCGGATTGTCGACAGTTGCGACCTTCCCCGTCGAGCAGGTAGGGCTAGAGGAGAACACCCGACACGACCGGCTTCGGAGGCGCCGCAAACCGCAGCAGAAGACCCATGAAGGAGACCCATGTCACCCCGGCTCGACGCCCCGCGTACCCCCGACGCGCCGTCGGCAGCAGTCCCCCTCGACCTGCCCGACCACCGATCCGACGACCGCTTCCCCGAGCGCGCCGTCCCGCTCTCGGCACAGCTCCCCGAGCAGCTCACCGACCGGCCCCTCGACCACATCGGACCGGTCGACGCGCGCGCCCTGTCGAAGCAGCTCTTCGCCCGGCTCGCCGAGCTGGAAGAGGGCACCCACGACCACGCGTACGTCCGCAACACCCTGGTCGAACTCAACCTGGCCCTGGTCAAGTTCGCCGCCGGCCGCTTCGGTACCCGCAGCGAGCCGATGGAGGACATCGTCCAGGTCGGCACCATCGGCCTCATCAAGGCGATCGACCGCTTCGAGCTGGCCCGCGGCGTCGAGTTCCCCACCTTCGCGATGCCCACGATCATCGGCGAGATCAAGCGCTTCTTCCGCGACACCTCGTGGTCCGTGCACGTGCCCCGCAGACTCCAGGAGCTGCGGCTCGACCTCGCCAAGGCCGGTGACGCGCTCGCCCAGCGCCTTGACCGCGCCCCGACCGTCGCCGAGCTCGCCGAGGAACTCGGCATCGCGCCCGAGGAGGTCGTCGAGGGCATGGCCGCGAGCAACGCGTACACCGCGAGCTCGCTCGACGCGCAGCCCGACGAGGAGGAGGGCGGCGGCGCCGAGGCCACGCTCGCCGACCGGCTGGGCTACGAGGACCACGGGCTCACCGGGATCGAGTACATCGCCTCCCTCAAGCCGATGATCGCCTCGCTGCCCGCCCGCGAGCGGCACATCCTCTCCCTCCGCTTCGTCTCGGGCATGACCCAGTCGGAGATCGGCACGGAGCTCGGCATCTCGCAGATGCACGTCTCCCGGCTGCTCGCCCGCACCCTCGCACGGCTGCGCCGGGGCCTCACTCTGGAGGAATGACCTCCAGCGCCTCCGCCCGCGCGCCAAGATGGCTGCGGAAAGGGCCCGTTCACGGTCTTCCGACCCGTGACGGGCCCTTCCGCGCCTCCGGAGGGCCTTGTTGACTCGCCGTCCGGATTGGGCCACATTGAGCCCGGGGGTTCAGGGGGGAATCACATGGTTTCTGCGTACGCGGAACTGGAAGAACGCATGCGCGACCGGCTCGGGGGCAGAGAGTGCCTCTACGTGCCGTCGTGCCGCTTCGGTCTCTATCTCGCACTGCGGCACTGGTGCGCACCCGGCGGCCGGGTGCTGATGTCCCCGGTCAACGACGACGTCATCTTCTTCGTCGTCCTCGCGGCCGGACTCCGCCCGGTGCAGGCGCCGCTCGACCCCCGTGACGGGTCGATCGACACCGCCGCCGTGCCCGAGTCCGTCTGGGGCGGGCTCTCGGCCGTCCTCACGACCAATCTGTACGGGAACCCCGACCCGGCACCGGAGCTGCGGGAACGCTGCGACCGGCTCGGCATCCCGCTGATCGAGGACGCGGCGCACGCGATCGGCTCCACCGTCGGCGGGCGCCCGGTCGGCACGTACGGCGAGGCGTCCGTCTTCAGCCTCTCCAAGCACACCGCCGCCAAGACCGGAGGCTTCCTCGCCCTCGCCGACCCGGCGCTGCGGCCGGAACTCGCCGCCGCCCGCGACGCGTTGCTGCACCCGACCCGCGCCGGTGCCGAACTCGCCCACCTGGTACGGCCGTACGCCGAGGCGACCCTGCGCGGACTGCGCCTGGTCGGCGCCGCGCGCGCCGCCGCGCGCCTGCTCGGTCTGGAGGAGCGGGAGGAGATACGGATGCCGCTCCGCGCCGACGCGCTGCGCGAGGCCCTCCCGGCGGCACCCGCGCTGGAATCCTTCCACTCCTGGGTCCGTGTCGACATGCACGACTACCGCCTCCGGCCCGGCCCCGGCAGGCTCCGCCGCACCACCCGCAGGTTCGCCCGGCTCGACGAGGTCCTCGACGCCCACCGGACGGGCACCGTCCGGCTCCGGGCGAGCGAGTACGGGACACCGGGCGGCGAGACGCAGCCGCTGTACCGGGTGCCGCTGCTCGTCGAGGACCGGGACGCGGCCGTCGCCGCCCTGGCCCGGCACCGGATCACCACCGGCTACCTCTACGACCCGCCGCTCGACAGCTACGCGGGCGAGCGGTTCACCGAACTCTCCCCCGCGCCGGAACCGGCCGCCTGGTTCGCCCGGCACGCCCTGCCCGCGGACCCGCGCCGCGCGGACCGGATCCTCGCCGTGCTGCGGGACGCCGGGGTCCGCCCGGCACAGCCCTCGATGGCGCCCGGCGGCGCCCGGTGACGGAGACGGTACCGCTGCGGGGACCGGACACGGCCGGGGCGGAGGTCCACGAGCCGCCGCGGACCGAGGCGAAGGGCGACGGCGGCGAGAACTCCATGTTCCGCAACGCCTACGCCCTGATGCTGTCCACCGGCGTCTCGGCAGCCCTCGGGCTCGGCTTCTGGCTGATCGCCGCCCGCTACTACACGGAGGAGGCCGTCGGGCAGGGCTCCGCCGCCATCGCCGCGCAGCGGATGCTCGCCTCCATCACGGCGACCACCCTGTCCGGCGCGGTCGTCCGGTACGTGCCCCGCGCCGGCCGGGCCACCGGCCCGCTGGTCGTACGCCTGTACCTGGTCAGCACGGTCGTCGTCACCGTCGCCTGCGGTGTCTTCCTGCTCACCCTCGACCTGTGGGGGCCCTCCTACGCCCCGCTCGGCAGCGTCTCCGCCGGGATCTTCTTCACGGCCTCCGCCGTCGGCTGGGCCCTGCTCACCCTCCAGGACGGGGTGCTCACCGGCCTGAGACGGGCGATCTGGGTCCCCGTCGGCAACGCGGTCTTCTCGCTCGGCAAGCTCGTCCTGCTCGTGCTGCTCGCGGCCGCCGTGCCGGTGCTGGGCGTCTTCGTCTCCTGGGCGGCGGCGATCGTGCTCTCCGTCCTGCCGCTCGGCTGGCTCGTCTTCCGGCGGCTCATCCCCCAGCAGGCCCGCGCCGACCGGGACCGCGAGCCGCCCGGCATGCGGGAGATCGGCCGGTTCATCGCCGGGGACTCCGTCGGCGCGTTCTTCAGCCTCGTCATGATCAGCCTGCTGCCGGTGATGGTCGCCGTCCGCTTCGACGCCGCCCACAACGCCTTCTTCTACACGGCGTACACCGTCGGCGGCACGATGGAGTTCATGGCCATCAACATGGCCTCCTCGCTCACCGCGCACGCCTCGCACAGCCCCGAGTCGCTCGCCGAGGGGGTGCGGGGCGCGCTGCGCCGCATGGTCCTGCTGCTCGTCCCGGTCGTCCTCGTCCTCGTCGTCTTCGCCCCGCTGATCCTCTCGCCCTTCGGCCAGGGCTACACGGACAACGGCTCCACCGTGCTGCGGCTCCTCGCCGCCGCCGCGCTCCCCCGGGTCGCCGTCGAGCTCTACATCGGCGTCCTGCGGGTCCAGGGCCGTACGGGCATGCTCGCCCTCCTCCAGGGCGCCATGTGTGTCCTGGTGCTCGGCAGCGCGTCCGTACTGCTCGGTCCGTACGGGATCAGCGGGGCCGGAATCGCCGTCCTCGGCTCGATGACCCTGATGGCGGTGGCCTCGGTACCGGGTCTGCGGGCCACTCTGAAGGGGCAGGCCCCGGCCGAGCGGCCCCGGGCGGCGGCACGGGTCAAGGAGCGCGCGGAGGACGGATTCGGCACCGACTGGGCCCGCGAGAGCGCCTATCTGCGCGGGGCGCACGAATCGGTGACGCCGGCCTTCGGCATCCCCGTCTTCGTACCCCGGCAGTCCTCGGACGAGGCTCCGGAGCGGACCGCGCCACCGGCCGGCGCGAGGGCGCCGGACCCGCGGGCGGAGGCGACGGACGGCTCGGACCGGACGGTGACCTGGCTGTGGCTGCTGCTCGGCCTGGCGGCCGGGCTCTTCTGGTTCCCGCTGGCCCGGTCCGGCGAGCTGGACGTGCCGGCGCTCTCCGGGACCGGCCTGCTCGCCGCGCTGCCCCCGGTGACGCTCGCCGCCGGGCTGGTCCTGGTCGCCCTGCAGGGCGCCGCCGTCGGGCTCCGGGTCTTCCGGCCCTCGTTCGCCGGAACGGTCCTGCTGGCCACCTTCCTCGCCCTGCACACCGCGCCGCCGCTGCTCGGCCTGTGGCCGGCCGAGGCGGACGGTCCCGGCGCCACGCTCCTGGGCGACGGGGTGCCGCGGGCGGCGGCGCCCATCGTGCTCCAGGCCCTGAGCCTGATGCTGACGGCCGTGCTGCTGCGGGTCGTCGGAGTGGGCGCGCGGGTCACGGCCGGGGTGGTGTGGGTGCTGGTCTGGGCGGGCTGGGCGGGGCAGCAGGCCTTCGCCACCGCCCCGCTCCCGCTCTTCCTCGGCCTGGCCGGGGGCACCATGGCGGTCTGCGCCTTCCGGGGGCTGACCTCGGGCCGTCGTCTCTGAGTCCCGTGCGGCGGGTCAGCGGTTCGGTACGTCCTGGCGGAAGTACGGGTCCTGGCCGGCGGTCCGGTAACCCTCCAGTCCCGGGCCCGAGTCGATCGTGAGGTCGCAGCCGGGTCCGGGGACGGCGCGGTTCCAGTGCACGTACGCGCGGGCCTTCGGCAGGGTCGGCGCCACCTTCGGGATCGCGGTGTACCAGTCGCGCTGCCGCCCGGGCCGCTCCGGGTCGGGGGCGGTGGAGAACTCGGAGAGCATGATCGGCTTGTCGGCGGAGATGTTCTTCCGGAACCAGTCGTAGCTGGGGCGCTGGCTCTTGTCGAAGTCGAGCCAGTCCGGCGACTTGTGGCAGAGGTAGTAGTTGTACTGGTCCATGCCGATCCAGTCGACGTAGTCGTCGCCGGGGTAGAGCCGCTTCATCATGTCGGCGTTGCCGAGATAGCCGGAGACGGTCCACACCCACACCACGTTGGTGACGCCGAGCTTCTCGAAGCGGTCGTGGAGGTGGCGGTAGGCGGCGACGTACTCCTCGGGGGTCCCGGCGCCCTCGGGGACGCGGAAGTCGGCCTCCTGGTCGAAGGAGAAGAAGACCCGCTTGCCGTACTCCTTGATCCGCAGGGCCTGCCGGTCGATGACGGAGGTGTCGTACCTCCCGGAGGCGATGTTCTTCCAGCCGAGCTGCTTCTCGGTCCAGTTGGCGTGGTGCTTCTCGGTCCACACCGTGGACTCCCAGGCCAGCATGAGCAGTCGCTCGCGGCCGAGTTCACGCTCGTCGGGGGTGAGCAGTTCGCCGTCGGCCTCGCTCCCCGACATGTCGTGGTACGTGTAGACGAGGTCGAGCCTGCGGCCGATCTTCTTCTCGAAGGCGTACACGGGCCGGGTGAGCGAGCTGTCCTCGTCGTGGGGGATGTACGCGCCCCACCAGGCCCCGCAGGGGGTGACGAGGCGGGCGTCGGGGGTGCAGCGGTCCTCGTCCTCCGTGAGGGTCGACCACACTCCGGTGCCGACGGTCAGCGCGCCGACGGCGGCGAGCGCGATCGCGAGGCGGGTCCAGGGGTCGCCCTTGCCGTGGCGGCCGGTCACCCGCCCCCACCGGTCCCTCGTCTACGGAACCGGGGCGTGCGGAACCGGGGTGTCCGGGCGCCGTCGCGTTCGACGGCCCCTCGGGTCGCGGCCGGGAGCGGCACTCCGGGCAGGGTGGCGGCGACGCTCACGAAGAGGGCGAGGACGACCAGGAAGACGGTGAGCGAGAAGGCCTTCGTCAGGAACAGGGTGGTGGCGACGAGGGTGGCCACGGAGAGGCTGACGGGCGCGGCGAGCGCCAGGGCCTCCAGGCGGGCGCCGGGGCGCAGTCCGAGCGGCTGCGGGAGCAGCAGCGCGAGGCCCGGAGCGAGGACGACGAAGGCGAGGACGGGGATCCAGCGCAGCGGGGAGCCGCCGGGGAGCGCGGTCGCCGCGAGGGCGACCCATCCGGAGGCCGCGAGGGCGGCTCTGCGCCGGACTCGCGGGGTCAGGCGTGGGTGGGCCATGGCGTACCTACTCCTCGTGCTTCTCGGGGTGCTGCGGTGTCCGGAGGGGGCTGCGGTCAGCCGCCGGTGGTGGGCCGGTAGCGGAGGACGACGCCGTAGGTGTTCTCCTCGACGACCTGGAAGAGCGGGGAGCTCTTGAGAGCCCCGCGGAGGACGTCGAAGCCGCCCTCCGGGAGGTAGCCCTCGCCGATGACCGCCTCGCCCTGGGTGCGGGTGAGGATCACGTACGCGGGGCGGTCCGCCGGGATGCCGCCGGCGAGGTATCCCGCCGGGTCCTTCAGCATCCGCAGGTTCTCGTCCACCTCCTGCTCGGTGAAGAACCAGCGCTCGTAGTGGTCGTAGCGGTAGTAGGCGTCGGGGAAGGCTCCCGTCGCGGCGAGGATCAGGGCGCCCTCCGGCGCCCGGTCGAAGGCGCGGCGGGTGAGGGCGGTCTCGCCGGGCGGCGCGTAGTGCATGCCCTCCTTGCCGTAGTACGAGGGCAGGAAGCCGGCCAGCATGGCGACGAGGGTGACGGGCAGGGCGACGGCGGTCGCGCGGCGGGCGATCACGGCGCCGCGGCTCACGGCCCCGGCGGCGGGGACGAGTGCGGCGGCGGCGAAGAAGGCCGAGCCGGGCAGGCCGAAGAGATAGACCCGGAAGATCATCTCGCCGCCGTAGTCGTTGACGGCGAACATCGGGAGGGGCGCCGCGGCGGCGAGGGCCAGCGGCAGCGCGCTGCGGACGAGCTTGCGGCGCAGGAGCACGGCGGCGACGGCGAGGCCGCCGAGGGCGAGCACCATCAGCACATTGGCGCTGCCGACGAGTTCGGGGCCGGGACCCGTGGGGTCGCCCGCGAAACCGGGGCGGGAGTTGCCGAGCAGGTCGCCGGCCTTCTCGCGCAGGGTGCCGAGGGTCGCCAGGAACAGCTCCCGGCCCATGGTGAGGTTCCAGACCAGCATGACGAGGCCGGTGGTGACGAGGAGCCCGATGTTGCGGTAGCGGCGGGTGAGGCAGAGCGCGAAGAGCGTCGCGCACAGCATCACGGGGGTGAGCTGATGGCTGGCGTTGATGGTCACGACGACCGGCAGCAGGATGAGGACGGCGACGGCCCGCTGCCGGGTCGTCGTGGGCGGCGGGACGGCCGCGGCGGCCGGGTCGAGCGTCCCCCGGTCGCGCAGCGTCCCCGCCGAACCGGGCAGCACGAAGTGCCGGACGACGACGGCGAAGACGGTGAGGTAGAGCAGGTAGGAGAAGCCCTGCGGGGACAGGTAGTCCTGGCCCACCCAGTTCGCCAGCTGGAAGATCCACACGCCGGTCCACACGAGGCGCCAGTCGTCGCTGAAGGTGCGGTAGACCAGGATCAGGACGGGGACGGTGAGCAGACCGAGCGCGACCGGCGCCCAGTTGATGAACGAGGCGGCGGCGTCCACACCGAAGGCGCGGACCAGGGCGGCGTCGAGCGAGAAGAAGCCGGGCCACTGGTCGTAGGCGCCCATTCCGCCGGAGAGCTCCCGACCGGGGTGGACGGTGCCCTCGTGGAGCAGCCTGCTGATGATCGCGTCGTGCTTGGACGCCCAGGCGTAGCGGACGGTGTCGTAGAGGATCGCGGGCGGTGCCTTGAGGGCGACCAGCATGGCCGCGCAGTAGGTGGCGGGCCAGAGCGGCGCGGTCCCCGCCCGGCGCAGAGTGAGGACGAATCCGCAGGTCAGGACGGCGAGAGCGGCGTAGAACGTGAGCGGGAAACGGTCGAGGAGACCGAACTCCGCGATGTCCCGGAAGTCGATCCCGGGCAGCGCCCAGAGCCAGAGGGCGGCGGCGAGGAGGAGGGGCGCGAGGTTGAGCGCGTCGGGGGAACGGAGGGCGGTGGCCAGACGGCCCCGGCGGGCGGGCCGGGGTATCGGGCCCGCGGGTGCCGGCTCCTCGGCCTCCGGCCCCGCCGGGCCGGACTGCCCCGCCGCCCGGCTCTCCTCCGTCCGCTCGCCTTCCACCTGAGTGCCTTCCGCCCGCTTCCCCTCCGCCTCCCGGTCCGTGGTGGAGGGCTGTGGCGGCACGCCGCTCCCGGTCACCGGTGCGGGCCCCTGACGCTGCACGGCCTCTCCCCCCACGAACTGTCCCTTTCGGCGAAGTACAGGAAGGTACTTCGGTTTTGTTCTGCCTTTCAACTCCCGGACGGATCGCCGGAGTTGTCGATCTTCGGGCGGTCCGCCGTCAGCCGGCGAACTCGGGTCCCCTCAGCAGGGCGCGGGCCCTGCGGTACATCCGCCAGCCGATCGTGGGCAGCGAGTCCGGGTACGGTGCCGCCTTCGCGCCCCGCCCCTCCATCCACCGCTCGATGTCGGCGACGGTGTGGCCGCGCCGCAGGATGAGCCGGGCGATGCGGTAGATCTCGTCGGTCCCGGAGCTGAGCGCGTGCCGGACGGCGACGGCCGAGGTGTACCCGGCCGCCTCGGCGGCCCGCCGCACGGCCGGACTGTTGTAGCCGTGCGGGTAGGCGAGATGCAGCACCTCGTGCCCGAGGACGTCCTCCAGGACCGCCTTCGACTCGCGCAGTTCGCACCGCAGGGCCCGCGGCGCGAGGGTGTCGAGCTGCGGATGGGTGACGGTGTGGCCGCCGACCTCCATTCCGTACTGCTCCAGGAGCGGCGCCTGCGCGAGGGTCATCATCGGCGCGGGCGGCAGCAGACAGGGCCGGCCGGGGGTGATGGCGCCCGTGGTGAGGTACGCGGTGGCGGGCAGGCCCCGGGAGGCGAGGGCCTCGGCGGTCGGCCCGACGAGATCGGCGAAGCCGTCGTCGAAGGTGAGGACGACGGGGCGGGGCGGCAGCGGGGTGCCGTCGGCGAAGTGCGCGGCGAGGGTGCCGACGGTGATCGCGGTACGGCCGCTGGCGACGATCGCGTCCAGCTGGGAGGCGAACTCCCGGGGCGAGACGGTGAATTCGGCGATCCAGTCCGGGGGGTCCTCCATCACGGCGTGGTAGAGGAGGACGGGTATCCGGGTGGGGACGGGTGCGTTCGTCATCGGGCCGGGGCTCCCTTCCCCCGCGGGGCCTGTCCGAGCGCCGCGGAGCGGGCTGCGGAGCGGGCTGCGGAGCGGGCCGTGGCGCGGGCCTTGGCGTATCCGATCGGGCCGTAGAGCATGCCGCGTCGCTCCAGTCGGGAGAGGCTTCGGGGCCAGGGGTGGTGCTGGGCGCCGTGCTCGCCGGGGACGCCGTCCCCGCCCTCGTCCCCGCGCCGGGCGGTCATGGTCCGGGCGTACGCCAGACCGCGCGGCAGCCGGGCGAGCAGGGCGGGCAGCAGCCGGGGGCTGCGGACCAGGGTCGCGGTGAGGTAGGCGGTGAGACCGGCGCCGTAGCCGTACGCCTGGTTCCGCAGGTCCTGCCAGGTGTCGCGGTGGTGGTGCCAGACGAGCGCCTGCGAGGTGTAGCGGAGACGGAAGCCGGCGGAGAGGACGGCGACGAAGGCGTACAGGTCGTCGCCGCCCTTCGCCGCGGTCCCGGTGCCGGTCGCCGGGTCGAAGCCGCCGGCCCGCCGGAGGGCCCCGGCCCGGAAGGCCATGTTGGCGCCGGAGCCGAAGCTGCCGGCGGTGAAGGGGAAGAGCGGCTCGTCGGCGGGCGGGTGCGCCGGGTCGTAGACCCGGGGGGCGAAGCCCTTGGCGAAGCCGCCGTGCGACTCCAGCAGGATCTGGGCGGGGGTGCGGAGCCGGGCGGGCAGGATCAGCCCGGTGACACAGCCGAGGCCCGGGTCGGCGGCGAAGGGCTCGGTGAGGGCGGTCAGCCAGTGCGGGTCGGCGATCACGTCGTCGTCGGTGAACGCGACGACGGCGCCCTCGGCGGCGGCGAGACCGGTGTTGTGCGCGGTGGCGAGACCGGGGGTGTCCTCGCGGACGTACCGGACGCGGTCGGTGTACGCGCGGGTGACGAGCTCATGGGTGGCGGAGGTGCGGGGCGCGTTGTCGACGACGATCAGCTCGAAGTCCGGGTGGTCCTGGGCGAGGAGCGAGTCGAGGGCGCGGGCGAGCTGCTCGGGCCGCTCACGGGTGGCGACGACGACGGAGGCCCGGGGAAGGGTGGGCGTCCCGGTCTTCGCACGGTCCTCCGGGCGGGCGGAGGCGAGGTGTTCGGCCCGGCGTTCGGCGTCGGTGCGGGGCGCCGCGGCGGTGTCCGAGAGGCGCCGCCGGGCGAGGGCTGCGAGCACGTCGGCGGGGTCCTCGCCCGCGGCGACGGTACCGACGACGGTGGCCGCGGGCCGGCCCCTGAGCCGGACGAGCGCGTAGACGTCGCCGGGCACGACGGCCGGGCCGCCGGGCGCGGGCCGGAAGCCGAGGACGGGCCCGTCGGGGGTGTCGAGATCGAGCTCGGCGACGGAGAGGGGCCGTGGGGCGGGGGTGCTGCTCATCGGGGGTCTCCCCAGAGACGTACGAGGGCGGGTACGGCGGATACGGCGGGCCCCCGCGGGACGGGTGCGGACCCGGCGGCAGGCGGCCCGACCGGGTCACCGGTCCGGACCGGCGGCACGGGCACCCGCCCCGGTGACTCGGACTCGGACTCGGCCACCGGCGCGGGGGACGGCGCCGCGGCATGGCTAACGGTGTCCCCGCAGGCGGGCCAGTCCGTTGAGGGCGGCGCGGCCCCTGGCCGCGAGGGCCGGGCGGGTGCGGACGAAGCGGTGCACGCGCAGCGGGGGCTCCCGCCGCAGCCAGTGCAGGGCGCCCAGCACCCCCGGACGGACGACGGCACCCTCGTGGACCGTCAGCTCCCCCGTCTTCAGGGCGTCCTTGTACTCGGCGTCGCCGCGCCCCAGGTCCAGCATCCCGATCCCGGCGGAGGCCGCGGCCTCCGCCATCCGCAGATGGAGGACGAGCCCCGGCGAGTACTTCGCGAACTCGGGGTCGTACGCGGGGAACCAGCAGGACAGCACGGTCGCCGAGCGCAGTCCGAAGTGCGCGGCGATCGGACGGTCCCCGACGTACAGCACGGACAGCACACCGGAGCAGCCGGGCGTACGGAGCTCGTGGAGGCGGCGGACCAGGGTGTTGATCCACTCCTTGGCGAAACGGTCCCCCCGCCCGGTCCTGCGGTACTGGGCGGACTTCCACTCCATGAGGGTGCGCAGGGCCGCCGGATCGCGCTCGTCGAAGACGAACCGCACCTCCCCCTCGGCCTGCCGCCCGAGCTTGCGCTCCTTGGCGAGCGTGGTCCTGAGGAACTTGGGCGACTGGACCCGCAGCAGGGCCTCGTAGGCCGCGTACCCCTCGCCGACGTCGATCACGGGCGAGGCGAAGGACTCGGCCGCCGCGCCCTCGAAGACCGGCTGCCCGTCCTCCAGGTTGTCGAACTCCCAGACCGCGAGACCGCAGGCCCGCAGCAACGCCCGCGCGCCCGGGCGCAGTCCGGACCGCAGGACGGCGCCCTGGCTGTCGGAGACCCCGAGGCCGACGGCCCCGCCCCGGCCGAACAGACCCTTCTCGTACGGGAAGAAGCCGACCGGCTCGTCGCCCTCCCACCACACGGCGACCCGCGAGCGCGGGCGCACCTCGGCCACCGCGCGCGCGAACTCCGGTTCCATGAAGGGATTCGCGGGCCTGCCGGACTTCACGCGCAGTTCTCGCCAGGCCTCGATCTCGCGCTCGCTCAGGCCCCCCGGCCTCACGATCCGCACACGGAAAGCGCTCACCCTTGCCGACCCCCCGGTCATTCCCTGAGTGCTGCAGAACAGGACGGTACCGGTCCGTGGTCGTCAGCGGCAGGGACAACGGGTCTTTCCGTGACCAACCCGTGAAGGAGGGGACACGACGGGGCGGGCGGACGATCCTGGAGCTGTGGGTGCCGGCGGAGGAGCTGGACGAGTTCAACGCGCACATCGTGGGCGACATCCGGGTGGTCCACGAGTTCCGCTGACGGCCGGTCCGCGGTGCGCTGTTCTAGGGTGCGGGCCATGAGAGGTGGGGACGGCGGCGGGCACTTCGTACGCCCTCGTCCTCACCTCGGAGCACGAGCCCGCGAACCCCTGCCGCCGTTCGGAGCCCCCGATGACGATTCACCGCGCCGTCCCCAACCTCCACACCGCGTCCCCGGAGCAGAACCGGGACTTCTACGCGCTGCTCGGCTTCGAGGAGGTCATGAACCACGGCTGGATCGCGACCCTCGCCTCTCCGTCGGCCCCGACGGCCCAGATCAGCCTGATGACCCACGACCTGACGGCGCCGGTCCCGCCGGATCTGAGCGTGGAGGTCGACGACGTGGACGCGGCGTACGCGGCGGTCCTCGCCTCGGGCGCGGAGATCGTCCACCCCCTGACCGACGAGCCCTGGGGGGTGCGCCGCTTCTTCACCCGTGACCCGGACGGCCGCGTGATCAACGTCCTGAGCCATCGCACCCGGCCCCCGGCCGGCCCCTGAGGCACCGCATCCGGGACCGGTCCGCCAGGAGCGCTTCCTCGGCCGGCCCGGCCCCGCGGGACCGCCTCCGACGCCGCGTCACACGGTCAGACCACCCGCGTGCCCGCCCGCCACACCTCCGTCACCAGCGGGACCCCCGGGCGGTACGCCAGGTGGACGTGGGACGGGGCGTCGAGGAACGTGAGGTCCGCGCGCGCGCCGGCCGTCAGACGGCCGACGTCCGCGCGGCGCAGGGCCGCCGCGCCGCCCGCCGTGGCCGACCAGACCGCCTCGTCGGGGGTCATGCCCATGTCCCGTACCGCGAGCGCGATGCAGAACGGGACGGAGGAGGTGAAGGAGGAGCCCGGGTTGCAGTCGGTGGAGAGGGCCACCGTCACGCCCGCGTCCAGGAGACGGCGGGCGTCCGGCCACTGCGCGCGGGTGGAGAACTCCGCCCCCGGGAGGAGGGTCGCGACCGTCGAGCCGTTCGCCAGGGCGTCCACGTCCGCGTCCGTGAGGTGTGTGCAGTGGTCCGCGCTCGCCGCGTCCAGTTCCACCGCCAGCTGGACGCCGGGGCCGTAGGTGAGCTGGTTGGCGTGCACCCGGGGGTGGAGGCCCCTGGCCTTGCCCGCGGTGAGGATCGCGCGGGCCTGGTCGCCGTCGAAGGCGCCCTTCTCGCAGAAGACGTCGACCCAACGGGCGTACGGGGCGCAGGCGTCGAGCATCTCGCCGGTCACCAGGTCCACGTACGCCGCCGGGTCGTCGGCGTAGTCCGGGGAGACGATGTGCGCGCCGAGGTACGTGACCTCGTCGGTGTGCTCGGCAGCGATGCGGAGGGCCCGGGCCTCGTCCTCGACCGTGAGGCCGTAGCCGGACTTGGTCTCGAAGGTGGTGGTGCCCTGGCGGAGTGCCTCGCGGAGGTAGCGGGCGACGTTCGCCGAGAGTTCCTCGTCGGTCGCCGCCCGCGTCGCCGCGACCGTGGTGCGGATGCCGCCCGCCTTGTACGCCTGGCCCGACATGCGGGCGTTGAACTCGGCGGTGCGGTCGCCCGCGAAGACGAGGTGCGAGTGGGAGTCCACGAAGCCGGGGATCACGGCCCGGCCGCCGGCGTCGACCCGGTTGTCAGTGGCGGGTGCTTTGCTGGCTTCACCGACCCAGACCACGCGGTCGCCGTCGACGACGACGGCCGCGTCCTGGATCAGGCCGAGAGGGGTTCCATCACCGAGAGAGGGGTCGTTGGTGACGAGACTGGCGATGTTGACGATGGCGGTGGCGGCCGTCGCCACGGCGCTGTTCGCGCTCGTGGGGGCGGAGGTCGCCACCGGGTTGTTCGTCGCCGCGGGGCCCGTGTTCATGGTGAGAGGTGTCTCCTTCAGCCGCGCAGGGCGGCGATCGAGTCCGCGAGGGCACGGGGCACGTCCCGCACGGTCTGGTGGACTCCGTCGCGTACGACGTGACGCCCGCCCACGACCGTGTGCCGCACGTCCGCGGCCGACGCCGCGAATACCGCCGTCTCGGCTGCCAGACGCGGTACCGGTCCCGCTGTCCTGACCGAGTCCAGCGCGATCGTCGTGAAGTCGGCGAGCGCACCGGCCTCCAGGGTGCCCGCGTCGGCCCAGCCGAGGGCCGCGTGGCCGTCGGCCGTCGCCGCGCGGAGCAGCGCCGCCGCCGTCCAGTGGCCGCGGGTGCGGGTGCGCAGGCGCTCGTCGAGCTCCATGGCCCGCGCCTCTTCGAGGAGGTCGATGACGGCGTGGCTGTCGCTGCCGAGGGAGAGCGGGGAGCCGGCGCGCTGGAGGGCCACGGCCGGGCCGATGCCGTCCGCGAGGTCCCGTTCGGTGGTGGGGCACATGCAGGTGCCGGTGGCCGTCGAGCCGATCAGCGCGATGTCGGTGTCGGTCATGTGGGTGTTGTGGACGCCCGTGGTCCGGGCGCCGAGCACGCCGTGGTCGGCGAGGAGCTGGGTGGGCGTGCGGCCGTGGGCGGCGAGGCAGGCGTCGTTCTCGGCGGTCTGCTCCGACAGGTGGACATGGAGGGGGGCCTCCCTGTCCTGGGCCCACCGGGCCACCGTCGTGAGCTGGTCGGCGGGGACGGCCCGTACGGAGTGGATCGCCGCGCCGAGGCGGACGCCGTCCCGCTCCTTGAGGGCGGACACCCGCTCGGCCCACCGGTCGGCGGTGCCGTCGGTGAAGCGGAGCTGGTGGTGCTCGGGGGCGGTGCCGAAGCCGGCCGAGAGGTACGCGGTGTCGAGGAGGGTGATGCGGATGCCGGCCTCGGCGGCAGCGGCGATCAGGGCCTCGCCCATGGCGTTGGGGTCGGCGTAGGGGGTGCCGCCGGGTGCGTGGTGGAGGTAGTGGAACTCTCCGACGGCCGTGATGCCCGCGAGTGCCATCTCCGCGTAGACCGCGCGGGCCAGGGCGAAGTAGCTGTCGGGGGTGAGGCGTTGGGCGACGGTGTACATGGTCTCGCGCCAGGTCCAGAAGGTGCCGGAGCCGACCTGGACGGTGCCGCGCAGGGCGCGGTGGAAGGCGTGCGAGTGGGCGTTGGCGAGGCCGGGGACCGTCAGGCCGCGCAGGACGACGGCGCCGGGCGGCGGGGCGGCGGTCCCGGTGCGGACGGCCGCGATCCGGCCGTCGGAGGTCACGTCCAGGGCGACGCCCGGCTCGACGTGGGTGTCGAGCCAGGCGTGTTCCAGCCAGTACGTCGTCAGCGGCACGCCAGCTCCTCCAGTACGTCGGCGAGTGCGAGGACCCCGGCCACGCAGTCGTCCTCGGCCGCGGACTCGGCCGGGGAGTGCGAGACCCCGGTGGGGTTCCGTACGAACAGCATGGCGGTCGGGATCGATTCGGACAAAATACCCGCGTCGTGTCCCGCGCCCGTGCCGAGGACCGGCACCTTGCCCGACTCTCCGAGGATGCGGGAGAGCTCGTCGCGCAGGGCGTGCGAGAAGTCCACGACCGGGGTGAAGGACTCCTGGACGACCGTGAGGTCGATGCCGTGGCGCGTGGCGTAGTCGCGGGCCGCCGTCTCGACTCCGGCGACGACCGTGTCCAGGGAGCCCTGGTCGGCGGCGCGGGCGTCGAGCCAGCCGCGGACCAGGGACGGGATGGCGTTGACGCCGTTCGGCTCGACCGCGATCTTGCCGAAGGTGGCGACGGCGCCGGCGAGCTCGGCCTCGCGGCGGGCGGCGAGGACCGTCTCCGCGTAGGTGAGCATCGGGTCGCGGCGGTCGACGAGCCGGGTGGTGCCGGCGTGGTTGGCCTCGCCGGCGAAGTCGTACCGCCAGCGGCCGTGCGGCCAGATGGAGGAGGCGATGCCGACGGCGTCCCCGGAGAGGTCGAGGGCGCGGCCCTGCTCGACGTGGAGTTCGACGAAGGCGCCGATGCGGGCGAGCCGCTCGGGGTCCGGTCCGATCTCCGCGGGGTCGTACCCCGCCGCCTCCATGGCCTGCGGGAGGCTGGTCCCGGCGCCGTCGCGGAGCTCGTACGCCTGCTCCTTCGTCAGCCGGCCCGCGGTGAGGCGGGAGCCGACGCAGGCGAGGCCGAAGCGGGCGCCTTCCTCGTCGCCGAAGTTGGTGATGGCCAGGGGCCGCTTGAACTGGACGCCCCGGGAGCGCAGTTCGTCGAGGGCGGCGAAGGCGGAGACGACACCGAGGGGGCCGTCGAAGGCGCCGCCGTCCGGGACGGAGTCCAGGTGGGAGCCGGTGACGACGGCGTCTCCCGCGGTGGGGTCGCCGAGCCAGGCCCACTGGTTGCCGTTGCGGTCGGTCTCGACGTCCAGGCGGCGGGCCTCGGCCTGCATCCGGAACCAGAGCCGGCAGTCGGCGTCGGCCTCGGTCCAGGCGTAGCGCCGGTAGCCGCCGGAGGCGGCGCTGCGGCCGATGGGCCGCAGCGACCGCCACATGGCGTGGAAGCTCGCGCTCACGCCGTGGCCTCGGACGCGTCGTCGCCCTCGCGCATCGGGATCCGTACGCCCTTCTCGTCGGCGACGCGCTCCGCGATGTCGTAGCCCGCGTCGACGTGGCGGATGACGCCCATGCCGGGGTCGTTGGTCAGGACGCGGCGGATCTTCTCGCCCGCGAGGGCGGTGCCGTCGGCGACCGAGACCTGGCCGGCGTGGATGGAGCGGCCCATGCCGACGCCGCCGCCGTGGTGGATGGAGACCCAGGACGCGCCGGAGGCGACGTTCACCATGGCGTTGAGGAGCGGCCAGTCGGCGATGGCGTCGGAGCCGTCGAGCATGGCCTCGGTCTCGCGGTACGGGGAGGCCACCGAGCCGCAGTCGAGGTGGTCGCGGCCGATCGCGAGGGGGGCGGCGAGGGTGCCGTTGCCGACCATGTCGTTGAACATGTCGCCGGCCTTGTCGCGCTCGCCCTGGCCGAGCCAGCAGATGCGGGCGGGCAGGCCCTGGAAGTGGACGCGCTCGCCGGCCATCTTGATCCAGCGGTGGAGGGACTCGTTCTCCGGGAAGAGGTCGAGCAGCGCCTTGTCCGTCTTGTGGATGTCGGAGGCCTCGCCGGAGAGGGCGGCCCAGCGGAACGGGCCCTTGCCCTCGCAGAACAGCGGGCGGATGTAGGCCGGGACGAAGCCGGGGAAGGCGAACGCGCGGTCGTAGCCGGCCAGCTGGGCCTCGCCGCGGATCGAGTTGCCGTAGTCGAAGACCTCGGCGCCGGCGTCCATGAAGCCGACCATGGCCTCGACGTGCCTGGCCATCGACTCGCGGGCGCGGGTGGTGAACCCGGCCGGGTCCTTGGCGGCCGCGTCGGCCATGTCGTCGAAGGCGACGCCGACCGGGAGGTAGGCGAGCGGGTCGTGGGCGGAGGTCTGGTCCGTCACGATGTCGATGGGGGCGCCCTCGGCGAGCATCTGCGGGAGCAGCTCGGCGGCGTTGCCGAGGAGGCCGATGGAGAGCGGGCGGCGGGCGTCGCGGGCCTCGGTGGCCAGCTGGAGCGCGTGGGCGAGGTTGTCGGCCTTGACGTCCAGGTAGCGGTGCTCGATGCGGCGCTCGATGGCGCGCGGGTCGACGTCGACGCAGATCGCGACGCCGTCGTTCATGGTGACGGCGAGGGGCTGGGCGCCGCCCATGCCGCCGAGGCCGGCGGTGAGGGTGATCGTCCCGGCGAGGGTGCCGTTGAACTTCTTCGCGGCGACGGCGGCGAAGGTCTCGTAGGTGCCCTGGAGGATGCCCTGGGTGCCGATGTAGATCCAGGACCCGGCGGTCATCTGGCCGTACATGGTGAGGCCGAGGTGCTCCAGGCGGCGGAACTCCTCCCAGTTGGCCCAGTCGCCGACCAGGTTGGAGTTGGCGAGGAGGACGCGCGGGGCCCACTCGTGGGTCTGCATGACGCCGACGGGGCGGCCGGACTGGACGAGCATCGTCTCGTCCTGCTTGAGCGTCCGCAGGGTGCGGACCATCGCGTCGAAGGAGCGCCAGTCGCGGGCGGCCTTGCCGGTGCCGCCGTAGACGACGAGCTTGTCGGGGTGCTCGGCGACCTCGGGGTCGAGGTTGTTCTGGAGCATCCGGAGGGCGGCTTCCTGCTGCCATCCCAGGGCGCTCAGTTCCGTGCCGCGAGCCGCTCGTACGGGGCGGGGTCCTGACATGGGGGTGCCTCCTCGGATGTCGTTCAGATATTCACATCCTGGCGCGCTGAATAGTTGTAGTCAACAGCTGCGGGGTCGACCATCCCGGTGATGGGATGGATCCATGGCCTCCTCCCGCCGCGATCTCGCCGTCCGAGCCTCCGTCGACCAAGGACTCCTCTCCCCCGCCGAACCGGTCGTCGCCCTCCTCGACACCGCCGGCATCCGCGCCTCCGCCGCCGCTCTGACCAGCGCGTTCGCCGCCGTCACCGACGCCCCCGTGCTGCACGCCTTCGCCGTCAAGGCCGCCCCGCTCGTCCCCGTCCTGCGCCTGCTCCACGAGGCCGGGCTCGGCGTCGAGGTCGCCAGCCCCGGCGAACTGGCCCTCGCGCGCGCCGCCGGGGTCCCGCCCACCGCCACCGTGCTCGACTCCCCCGCCAAGACGCCCGCGGAGCTCCGGCAGGCCCTCGCGCTCGGCATCGCCGTCAACGCCGACAACCTCCAGGAGCTGGCCAGGCTCGACGCGCTCGTCACCTCCGCGCCCACCGCCTCGCCCCTCGGACTCCGGGTGAACCCGCAGGTCGGGGCCGGCTCCATCGGCGCCCTCTCGACCGCGACGGCCACCTCCAAGTTCGGCGTGGCACTCCGCGACGAGGGCGCCCGCAAGACCGTCGTCCAGGCCTTCCTGGAGCGCCCCTGGCTGACCCGTCTGCACACCCACACCGGCTCCCAGGGCGTCCCGCTCGCCCTGATGGCCGAAGGCGTCGGGGAGGCGTACGCGCTCGCCGAGGAGATCAACCGCACGGCCGGCCGGCAGCAGATCGACACCCTCGACATCGGCGGCGGCCTGCCGGTGAACTTCGCCTCCGACGAGGAGACGCCGACGTACGCCGAGTACGCCCGGCTGCTCGCCGACACCGTCCCCGGGCTCTTCGACGGCCGCTACCGCCTGGTGACCGAATTCGGCCGCTCGCTGCTCGCCAAGCACGGCACGGTCCTCGCCCGGGTGGAGTACACCAAGACCTCCGGCGGCCGCCCCATCGCCGTCACCCACGCGGGCGTGCAGCTGGCCACCCGTACGGTCTACGCCCCCGACGCCTGGCCGCTGCGGATCCTCGCGTACGACTCCGAGGGCCGCCCCCGCACCGGGGAGACCGCCGTCCAGGACGTCGCGGGCCCCGCCTGCTTCGCCGGGGACCTGCTCGCCACGGGCCGCGAGCTGCCGCTGCTGCACCCGGGCGACGTGGTGGCCGTCCCGGACACCGGCGCGTACTACTTCGCCCATCACTACGGGTACAACAGCCTGCCCCGGCCGGGCGTCCACGGCTTCACGGCGGGCGAGGACGGGGCGGTGACCTTCACGACCGTACGGAGCCCCCAGACGCTCGCGGAGATCGTCGCGGAGTCCGGCGGCGGCCACGCCGACGCGCTCGTCCGGCAGGGGTGACGGAGGAGCGTCCGGGTGGCGCGGCCCGGGGCCGCCGGGCGGCCCGTCCGGTAGCGCGGGCCGGGCCGCCCGGCTTCCATGAAGCCATGACTGGAACCGGTACGGACACCACATCCGTCGTCGTCGAGCGCCGGGTCGACGCCTCCCCCGGGCGGGTCTGGGAGTCGATCACCGACCTGCGGGACATACCCCGCGTCCTCTCGGGCGTCGAGAGGGTCGAGGTGCTCACCGAGGGCGGCTTCGGCGTGGGCACCCGCTGGCGCGAGACCCGGCGGATGCTCGGCAAGGAGGCCACCGAGGAGATGACGGTGACGGAGTCCGAGCCGCCCGACCGGTACGTCACGATCGCCGACTCCCACGGCATGCACTACGTCTCCGAGATCACCCTCACGCCCGACGGCACGGGGGCCACCACCCTGCGGATGACGTTCTCCGCCAGTCCCGCGCGCGGCCGCAGGCCGGGGTTCCTCGCCAAGATGATGGCCCGCTTCGGCGCGAAGGCGGTCGCCAAGGCGCTCACGAAGGACCTGACCGAGATCGCGAACGCGGTGGAGTCCAAGACCTGACACACAACCCGATCGAATGACCCCCGCGTACTGGCATGTTCCGATGGAAAATGCCAGAACGCCCTCCCTGGAGCGCTGCGTTCAGTAACGTCACCGTCACTGCCGCACGTTCGCACGCCGCATCGGGAGGGGAATCCGCGTGCCCGGAATCGACGAGTGCCTTCTGGAGGCCATGGCCCTGCCGGGCGCTCGCGGAGCCTCCCTGGTCGACTGGACCAGCGGGCTCGCCCTCGGGACGGCGGGTGAATCACCGGTCGGCGACCATGAGACGACAGCCGCCGAGACCGCCGAACTAGCCCGCTCCGCAGCGGAGTTCGACTCGTTCACCAGCGCCGGCGAAGCGGAGGGCGAGGACGGGCCGCCCGTAGAGGACCTCATCGTCACCACCCGCGCCGGCTACCACGTCCTGCGCTTCGTCGAGACCTCCTTCGACAGCAGCGTCTTCCTCCATCTCTGGCTCGACCGCGACAGCGGCAACCTCGCCCTCGCCCGGATCAGACTCCGCGACCTCGCAGAGAGACTGGTGCTGGGATGAGCGCCGTCGCCACCCCCGTCTCCCCGATGCTCGTCCGGCTCGCCGCCGAGAAGGCCACCGGGGCCCTGCTCCGCGACCACGGCACGCTCTACCTCGTCGACGGCCGGGTCGTGCACGCCGAGAGCCCCGCCGCCCCCGGCCTCGACATCCTCCTCACCACCGGCGGACGCCTGCCCCGCGAGGGCTGGGACGAGGCCGTCGACCGGGCAGGCGCCCACCGCGCCGTCGGCCGCTTCCTCGTCGACAGCGGCCGGCTCCACGACGGCGAGCTGGAGATCTGCCACCTCGGGGCCGTCTTCGACGCGGCCTTCTTCGCCCTCTCCCCCACCACCGGACCGACCCGCTTCCGGTACGGGGTGGGGCACTGGTTCGGAACGGTCCGGCCGGTCTCCGCCGAGGCGGTCGAGCGCGAGACGGTACGCCGCCGCGAACTCCTCGACGCCGTCTGGCCGTACGCCTCCGTGGACACCGCCCCGGTCGTGCCGCGACCCGCCGCCCCCGGCCAGACCATGGGGGCGCGCCAGCGTGCCCTGCTCGCCGCCGCGGACGGGGAGCGGACCCCGGCGGAGCTGGCCCGGCTGCTCGGCCGCCCCGCCTTCCACACCCTCCTCGACGTCCGGCGGCTCGCCGCCGCCGGACTGGTCGAGACCCCGCTCGAACCCGATCCCGTCCCGACGCCTCCCCCGCCTTCCCTGTTACCGGCCCTGCCGGTGGCCGATCCCGACATCGCCCTGCTGCGCCGGCTCCGTGACGCCCTGGAGGCACACCTGTGATGAGGCGTGCCCTGCGCCTGCGCGCCGAAAGGAAACAGCTCATGACGGCAGAAGCCGAGGTCCTCGGCGAGCTCAGACGGCTGCGGGCCCGGCTGCCCCAGCTGACCGGGGCGCTCGCGGCCAGCGCCGACGGACTCGTCCTGGCCCACGACACCGTGGACGGCGAGGCCGAGAGCGTGGCCGCGCTGACCGCGGCGGCGCTCGGCGTCGGCCAGCGGCTGACCGACTCCACCGGCCAGGGCCGGTTCCGGGAGCTGCTGGTCCGCGGCGAGAGCGGCTACGTCGCGACGTACGCGGCGGGCGGCGCGGCCGTCCTGACCCTGCTCGCGGAGCCCCGGATCAATGTCGGGCGGCTCCATCTGGAGGCCCGCAGGTCCAGTGTCCGGATAGGTGAACTCGTCGACGGCGCACTGGAACGCAAAGACCTCAACTGAGGCAACGCACCACGAAGAAGACACGTACACGAAAAGGAAGTGCGACACCCATGGCGAACACCGAGACCTCCCTCAAGGAAGCGGCCTCCATCGAAGGCGCCATCGGCGCGGCCCTCGTCGACTACACGAGCGGTATGGCGCTCGGCACGGTCGGCGGCGGCAAGGAGCTCGACCTGAACATGGCCGCCGCGGGCAATACCGACGTCGTGCGGGCCAAAGTCCGGACGATGGAGATGCTGGGGCTCCAGGAGGACATCGAGGACATCCTGATCACCCTCGGCAGCCAGTACCACCTGATCCGGCTGCTCAAGGGGCGCGGAACCAACGGCCTCTTCCTCTACCTGGCGCTCGACAGAAACCGCGCGAACCTGGCGATGGCCCGCCACCAGCTGAAGAAGATCGAGGCCGAGCTGGACGTCTGACCCGGCGGGCGTGCGCGCGGGCCCACTCGACGGACAGGCCCCGCGCCTACTCCACGAACAGGCCCCGCGCCGCCGCCTTCGCGTCGAACTCCTCCAGCCGCGCCTGCGCGTCCGGGAGCTCGTCCGCCATGGCCTCCAGGAGGACCCGGCCGAGCATCATCGGCGCGCACGCCGTGTCGAAGGCGAGCCCCGTGCCGACGGCGGCCGGGATGAGCAGATCGCTGTGGGCGGCGACGGGCGCGAAGGCCGACTCGGCGACGGTCACGACCGTGAGCCCGGCCGCCCGCGCGTACTCCAGGGCCTCGACGACCTCTCTCGGGTGCCGGGGCAGCGCGAAGCAGAGCAGGGCCGTGGCCCCGGCGCGTACGGCCGCGTCGACGCGGTCCGTGAGCATCGAGCCGGCCTCGTCGAGGAGCCGGACGTCGGGGTGTACCTTGGCGGCGAAGTAGGCGAAGCCGCGTGCCTGCGAGGAGGCGGCCCGCAGTCCGAGGACGGGCAGCGGGCGGGAGCGGGCGAGGAGCCGGCCGGCCCGCTCGACGGGCGCGGGGTCGGCGAGCAGTCCGGCGAGGTGCTTGAGGTTCTCGATCTCGGCGAGCACGGCCTGCTGGTACTCGTTGAGCACCTCGCCCTCCCCCTCGCCCGTACCGGGCCCGGGGGGCGCGACCTCGCGCAGATGGCGGCGGAGTGCCGGGTAGCCGTCGAAGCCGAGGGCGACGGCGAAGCGGGTGACGGAGGGCTGGCTGACCCCGGCGAGCTCGGCGAGCTCGACGCTGGACAGGAACGGCACGTCACCGGCGCGCCGCACCATGCAGTGCGCGATCCGCCGCTGCGTCGGTGTCAGCCGGTGCCCCTCGAAGAGCGCCTGCAGTCGGCCGGCCGTGCTGTCGGTCATGCCGCCGACCCCTCTCACCTATTCACCCGCGAATGACTCTGCATAAGGATATGCAGCAGGTGTTCCGGAGAGAAGGGGAAGGTCGACGGGGAACCCCGGGGAGCCCGGCGGGGGGCCCGGCAAGAGGCCCGGCGAGGGGCCCCGGCAAGAGGCCCGGCAAGCCCCCGCAAGGGCCCGGCAAGGGCCCGGCGGGAGAAGAGTGTGCGCGGGGACCGCCGCACCCCCGAAAAGGGGGGCGGGACGACGGCGGTCCCCGCGAGGGACACGGGCCCGGGTCAGGACCGGTCTCCGCGTCCGCGGCGTCGTGGGGAGTCCGGGAGCCGCTCCGGAAGTCCGTGACGCCGACAACCACCAATGTGCCTGACGCGTGTTAAGCGGGTGCTGCGGGTACGTGTCGCGCTCGTACCGATTGCGCGAACGCACCCGCCGGCACCGTCCGCGGTCCTACTTCGCGCCGCCGTTGGCCAGGAAGGCCAGCAGGTCCTGACGGCTGACGACACCGGTCGGCTTGCCCTCGACCAGGACGATCGCCGCGTCGGCGGCGTCCCCGAGCACGGTCATCAGGTCGGCGACGGGCTCGCCGGAGCCGACCTGCGGCAGCGGCGCGCTCATGTGACGCTCCAGCGGGTCCTCCAGGGAGGCCCGCTGGGTGAAGAGCGCGTCGAGGAGCTCGCGCTCGACGACCGAGCCGACGACCTCGGCGGCCATCACGTCGGGGTGGCCGGCGCCGGGCTTCACGATGGGCATCTGGGAGACGCCGTACTCGCGGAGCACCTCGATGGCCTGGCCGACGGTCTCGTCCGGGTGCATGTGGACGAGGGAGGGCAGGACACCCTCCTTGTGGCGCAGGACGTCGGCGACGGTGGCGGTGGAGGTGTCCTCCAGGAAGCCGTAGTCGGCCATCCACTCGTCGTTGAAGATCTTCGACAGGTAGCCGCGGCCGGAGTCCGGCAGCAGGACGACGACGACGTCGTCCGGGCCGAGCTCCTTGGCGACCTCCAGGGCGGCCACGACGGCCATGCCGCAGGAGCCGCCGACGAGGAGGCCCTCCTCCTTGGCGAGGCGGCGGGTCATCTGGAACGAGTCCTTGTCGGACACGGCGACGATCCGGTCCGTGACGTTCCGGTCGTACGCGGTCGGCCAGAAGTCCTCGCCGACGCCCTCGACGAGGTACGGACGCCCGGAGCCGCCCGAGTAGACGGAACCCTCCGGGTCGGCGCCGACGATCTTTACGGAGCCGCCACTGGCCTCCCTGAGGTAGTTGCCGGTGCCGGAGATGGTGCCGCCGGTGCCGACACCCGCCACGAAGTGGGTGATCTTCCCGTCCGTCTGCTCCCAGAGCTCGGGACCGGTGGTCTCGTAGTGGGAGCGCGGGTTGTTCGGGTTGGAGTACTGGTCGGGCTTCCAGGCACCGGGCGTCTCACGGACGAGGCGGTCCGAGACGTTGTAGTACGAGTCCGGGTGCTCCGGGTCGACCGCGGTCGGGCAGACGACGACCTCGGCGCCGTACGCCCGCAGCACGTTGATCTTGTCGAGGGACACCTTGTCGGGGCAGACGAAGATGCACTTGTAGCCCTTCTGCTGGGCCACGATCGCCAGGCCGACGCCGGTGTTGCCGGACGTGGGCTCGACGATGGTGCCGCCGGGCTTGAGCGCCCCGCTCTCCTCCGCCGCCTCGATCATGCGCAGGGCGATGCGGTCCTTGACCGAGCCGCCGGGGTTGAAGTACTCGACCTTGGCCAGGACGGTCGCCTGGATACCCGCCGTGACGTTGTTGAGCTTCACCAGCGGGGTGTTGCCGACGAGGCTGATCATCGAGTCGTGGAATTGCACCGTAATCTCCGGGGTCTCCGTAATGGTGTGGCCAGCGTATGCGTAGTCGG
The DNA here is from genome assembly GCF_044331325.1 of Streptomyces sp. NPDC017246. Lineage (NCBI taxonomy): Bacteria > Bacillati > Actinomycetota > Actinomycetes > Kitasatosporales > Streptomycetaceae > Streptomyces > Streptomyces sp. NPDC017246. The sequence goes on from NZ_JBIRMW010000008.1 coordinate 40,586, forward strand.
AGCGGGTTACGGGGCAGTTAGACCCTGAACGGCTTGAAGGGCCTCTACGGCTCGAAGGAGGTGACGGCCTCATGTCGAGGGCGAGGGTGGCGCGCCGGATCGCGGCGGGCGCGGCGTACGGCGGCGGGAGTATCGGGCTGCTCGGTGTGGCCGCGGTGGGCGTCCTGCTCGCCGAGATGCAGATCGCGAAGCGGACGGTGGGCGGCGGGGCGGCCCCGCTGCCACCGGGCGCGGACGGTCTGTACGGCCGCGCGTTCGGCCCGGACGAGCCGCTGTGGCTGGCCCTTCTGGGTGATTCCACGGCGGCGGGCCAGGGGGTGCGCCGCTCGGGGCAGACACCGGGCGCACTGCTCGCCTCGGGGCTCGCGGCGGTCGCGGAGCGGCCGGTGATCCTGCGGAACGTGGCGCTCTCCGGGGCGCGCTCGGACGACCTGGAGCGCCAGGTGTCGCTGCTGCTCGCCCAGCCCCTCGGACCGCCGGACGTCTGCGTGATCATGATCGGCGCGAACGACGTGACGCACCGGTTGCCGCCGACCGAGTCGGTGCGGCTCCTGGCGTCGGCGGTCCGGCGGCTGCGCACGGCCGGCGCGGAGGTGGTGGTCGGGACCTGCCCGGATCTGGGGACGATCGAGCCGGTCTACCAGCCGCTGCGCTGGCTGGCCCGGCGGGCCTCCCGCCAGCTCGCGGCCGCGCAGACGATCGTGGTGATCGAGCAGGGCGGGCGGACGGTGTCGCTCGGCGACCTGCTCGGTCCCGAGTTCGCGGCGAACCCGCGCGAGATGTTCGGGGTGGACAACTTCCATCCGTCGGCGGAGGGGTACGCGACGGCGGCGATGGCCGTCCTTCCGACGCTCTGCGCGGTGCTCGGCGTTTGGCCGGAGACCGACCGTCTCGAACCGGCCCGGCGGGAGAACATGCTGCCGGTCGCGAAGGCGGCGGCCGAGGCGGCGAAGGAGGCGGGCACGGAGGTGACGGGCGCCCGGGCGCCGTGGGCCCTGCTCAAGCACCGCCGCAGGAGGCGGCTGCCGGTCCCCGCGGAGGGGGCGGCCGAGGGCTCGGCCGGGGGGCCCGCCGGGGCCCAGGGGGAAGGGGCCGCGGAGACACCCGCCCCCACCAACTGAGCGCTCGCTTAGAAAAGAGGCCCGCATCACATGCCCTGCCCGGTGACCCCATGCGGTACGTACGGGTAACTTCCCTTTCAGTCCGCCCACTCCGCACCCTCATGGAGCCGTGATGCCCGAAGCCGTGATCGTCTCGACCGCCCGTTCGCCCATCGGCCGGGCCTTCAAGGGCTCCCTGAAGGACCTGCGTCCGGACGACCTCACCGCGACCATCGTCCAGGCCGCCCTGGCCAAGGTGCCGGAGCTCGACCCGCGCGACATCGACGACCTGATGCTGGGCTGCGGCCTGCCCGGCGGCGAGCAGGGCAACAACCTGGGCCGGATCGTCTCCGTGCGCATGGGCATGGACCACCTTCCGGGCTGCACCGTCACCCGCTACTGCTCCTCCTCGCTCCAGACCTCCCGGATGGCGCTGCACGCGATCAAGGCGGGCGAGGGCGACGTCTTCATCTCGGCCGGTGTCGAGATGGTCTCCCGCTTCGTGAAGGGCAACTCCGACTCGCTGCCCGACACGCACAACCCGTACTTCGCCGAGGCCGAGGCCCGTACCGCCGAGGTCGCCGCCTCCGAGGGCTCCACCTGGCACGACCCGCGCGAGGACGGCATCGTCCCCGACGCCTACATCGCCATGGGCCAGACCGCCGAGAACCTGGCCCGCGTGAAGGGCATCAGCCGCCAGGAGATGGACGAGTTCGGCGTACGGTCGCAGAACCTCGCCGAGCAGGCCATCAAGAACGGCTTCTGGGAGCGCGAGATCACCCCGGTGACGCTCCCGGACGGCACGGTCGTCGCCACGGACGACGGCCCGCGCGCCGGCGTCACCCTGGAGGGCGTGCAGGGCCTCAAGCCGGTCTTCCGCCCCGACGGCCTGGTCACCGCCGCCAACTGCTGCCCGCTCAACGACGGTGCCGCCGCGCTCGTGATCATGTCGGACACGAAGGCCCGCGAGCTCGGCCTGACCCCGCTCGCCCGCATCGTCTCCACCGGCGTCTCCGGCCTCTCCCCCGAGATCATGGGCCTCGGCCCGGTCGAGGCGTCGAAGCAGGCCCTCAAGCGCGCCGGCCTGACCATCGGCGACATCGACCTGGCCGAGCTCAACGAGGCCTTCGCCGCCCAGGTGATCCCGTCCTACCAGGAGCTGGGCCTGGACCTGGACAAGGTGAACGTCAACGGTGGCGCCATCGCCGTCGGCCACCCCTTCGGAATGACCGGCGCCCGGATCACCGGCACCCTCATCAACAGCCTCCAGTTCCACGACAAGCAGTTCGGCCTGGAGACCATGTGCGTCGGCGGCGGCCAGGGCATGGCCATGGTCATCGAGCGCCTCAGCTGATCGGGCGCCTGTCCTGAGGGCCCGGGGCTAACCGCTCCGCGTCCGAGCCGTGACCGAATCTCCCCCAGGATGTGACCTACGTCCCGGGGGAGTTCGTTTTCGCAGGTCAGAGCAGTTTTGGGACTAAACACCTGGCAGAAATACCTGTCCAATTCGTGACGTAATGCACTGACAGCGGGCCCCACCCCAGGACAAGCTGATGTAGGAAGTCGGGGGATCGACTCGGAATCGGGAGTACGTCAGTGAGCGCCATGCCTCTTGCCCTGCTGCTGACCACGGCCGCTGCCACGGCCGTGGGCGCTGCTGCCCTGCACGCCGTCCACGGTCTCCGCAAGCAGGTCTCCGCCCTGCGGAGCGAGCTGGCGGCCGGACACGGCGTGACGGTCCCCGCGGCCCGCGCCACGCCGGCCGCCGAGATACGGGCCGCGGTCGCGGAAGCGCTCGCCGAGGAGCGCGAGCGCGAGCTCGCCGAGGCGCGGGCCTTCTGGGCCGCGCAGGAGGCCCGGGACGCGGCCGACGCGCCGTCCCTGCTCGGCGGTCTCGGCGGCCCGGTCGACGACGGCACCTTCTTCGTCCCGCGCCAGGCCGACTTCGTGGGCCTGGAGGCGATGGCCCTGGAGGCCATGGAGGCGGAGGCCGCCTCGCTCGACGGTGCCGACCCGCTGGACGCCTTCGACGCCCTGGAGGAGTACCCGGAGGACTCGGCCGAGCTGGCCGCGGCCCGCCGCCGGCACCCCTCGCACCCGGACTTCGTGCCGGTGCAGACCCCCGTCGTCACCGACCACGAGCGGACGGTGGCCCGCCTGGAGGAGCTCGCGGACACCCGCACGGCGCTGACCGATGTGCGTCCGGGCCCGCTCGGCACGCTCGACGTGTACGTCTTCGCGGACGGCACGACGCTCTGTATGACCCCGGGACACCGCGAGACCGCGGAACGCCTCGCGGAGGCCCTGCGCTCCGGCCGTACGCCGGTGCTGCTCGGCGGCTCGGGCGTCTCGGGCGCCTTCGCCCTCACCTTCTCGTACGGCGAGTCCGACGAGGAGAACGTCTACATCCTGGCGGACCGCGTCATCGCGTCCCTGTAAGCCCGCAAGCCCGTCAGCACGCCCGGCGCTCCCGGGGCCCGCTTCTCCGCAAGCACGCCCCGGCGCTCCCCGGCCGCTCGCCCGTCGGCCCGCCGCGGCGCTCCCCGGCCCCTAGAGCCCCGAGCGCTCCGCCGCCTCACGTACCAGAACCACGGCCTCTGCCAGTTCCCCCTCGCGGGAGTCGGCCGGGGCCGTTCGCAGGATCTCGGCCAGATCGTTCCCGGCGACGACCAGCTGGTCGGCCACGGCGAAGACCCCCGCGTCCGGCATGGTCCTCGGCTCCCGCTCCGGGTCCTCGGCGCGCTGCGCGCGGAGCGCGAGCTCGCGGGCGAGGGCGAGCCCCTCGGCCGCCGCACCGCGCTGGAGGCGGCTCTGCGGGGCGGCCCGCAGCCGGTCGGCGAGGCGTTCGACGGCGGCGGTCAGTTCACTCGTATCGCGCACCCCGTGACCCTACGCGCCGTCCCCGGCCCCTTGCCAACGGGCGAAGGCTTCGGCACGGTGACGGGAAGGAGTACGAGGAGCACACGGTACGAAGCGTCCGGAGGCGCCGATGTCCCAGATTTTCTCCGAAGAGACCCACCGCAACATGCTGGCCCGGATCCCGCGCCGCACCGGTCGTGAGATCGCCGACTGGATGCGCACCGTCGAGGAGGGGCCGTCCCTCCTCCGCTTCGAGGAGCGGGTCAGCTGGCTCCGCGGGGCGCACGACCTGGCGTACGGCCACGCGAAGGCGATCCTGCACGAGTACGACCTGCGACGGGCGGCCCGGAGACTGCTCTGAGCCCCGGGCCCGCCGCGACCCGGGAACGCGGAAGGGCCCGCCCGGCGTGATGCCGGACGGGCCCCTCCCCCGAGTCGTGACGCGTCAGTCGTCGCCCTGCAGGATCGACAGCAGACGCAGCATCTCCAGGTAGATCCACACCAGGGTCATGGTGAGACCGAAGGCGGCCAGCCAGGCCTCCTCGCGGGGCGCGCCGTAGGTCACGCCGTCCTCGACCTGCTTGAAGTCGAGGGCGAGGAAGCAGGCGCCCAGGATGATGCCGATGACACCGAAGAGGATGCCGAGGCCACCGCTGCGGAAGCCGAGGCCGTCACCGCCCGCGAAGACCGCGAACAGCAGGTTGGTCACCATGAGGAGCATGAAGCCCATCGCGGCGGCCATCACGAAGCCGTAGAAGCGGCGGTTGACCCGGATCCAGCCCATCTTGTAGGCGATCAGGACGCCGGCGAAGACCGCCATCGTGCCCAGGACCGCCTGGATGACCACGCCGTCGGCGATGTACGTCGAGACGGCGGCGGAGATCACTCCGAGGAAGACACCCTCGAAGGCCGCGTAGCTCAGGATCAGCGCGGGCGAGGGCTTGCGCTTGAAGGACTGCACGAGCGACAGGACCAGGGCGACCAGGGCGGCGCCGATGGCGATGCCGTAGGACTTGCCCAGGTTCGCCGGGTCGACGGGCAGCAGGAGCCAGGCCAGGACGGCGGTGAGAACGACCGTGCCGAGCGTCATGGCCGTACGGCTCACGACGTCGTCGATGGTCATCACATTGCCGCGGGCCTGCTGCGGGGCGCCGAGCTGCGTGTCCTGCGGGGCGTACGGGTTGGTCGCGTACGGGTTCGTCGCGCTCTCGGCATACGGGTTGCCGGTGGCGTACGGGTTGCCTCCGACGGCGGGGCCCCCGGCCTGCGGCTGCTGGCCGTTGAAGCCCGCGGTGCCGTTGTCGCGGCTGAACCCCCGTCGCGAGAAGACCGGGTTACTGCTCCTCATCTCACTCCTCCATGGCGTGCCGCATGCGCGCGGCCTCGCGTCAAGAGTAATGCGTAGGCAAAAGAAACTCTCTAGTGCTCGGGGAGGATCTTTTCCCGCAAGTTCTCGATCTTCGCGCGGGGGTCCGGCGCGGAGAGGGGCTTCGCCGGGCCGCAGGCGTCACGCCTGGGGCCCGGTGGTGCCCGGAACCGGACTCGAACCGGTACGGCCCGAAGGCCAGCGAGGTTTAAGCTCGCCGTGTCTGCATTCCACCATCCGGGCGTCGCGAAGCTCCGCGTTGGCACATGAGCCTATCGGGACGCTTCCCTCGTTCAGCGGAACACCGCCCCGATGTTGTCTTATTTTATTGACGCCTGAGGGTGCGTCAGTGCAGGTGGGGGCCCTTTTCACCGAACTGTGACAGGGGTCGCAGGCGCAAAGCCGCACCCCCTGGAATGACGAAAAGTCGCCGCACTTCTGTCACGTCGGCGTGAAGCCGTCCCTCAGGGGCGCCGTCATACCTCAGGAGGAGAGTCCGGGCCCCCGGTCCGACTCGAGGCTGCCCCGGGAACGGGCATGTGGGCGGACGACCCGAGCCATAACGCTCGACACGATGGAGGGGTTCCCGCAGAAGCCCCGCAGTGACAGGAGTCCCTCGTGACCACCACCCCCACCGTGTCCCGCGCCACCGCGGTGGCCGCCCGCGCCACGGACCTCTCCAAGGTCTACGGCCACGGCGAGACCCAGGTGGTCGCCCTCGACCACGTCACCGTGGACTTCCGCCAGGGCGAGTTCACCGCGATCATGGGCCCCTCCGGCTCCGGCAAGTCGACGCTCATGCACTGCGTCGCCGGCCTCGACTCCTTCTCCTCCGGCTCGGTCCGGATCGGCGAGACGGAGCTCTCCACCCTGAAGGACAAGCAGCTCACCCAGCTCCGCCGCGACAAGATCGGCTTCATCTTCCAGGCCTTCAACCTGCTGCCGACGCTGACGGCCCTGGAGAACATCACGCTCCCGATGGACATCGCCGGCCGCAAGCCCGACAAGCAGTGGGTCCAGCAGGTCATCGACATGCTCGGGATCTCCGCCCGGCTCAGCCACCGCCCCACCGAGCTCTCCGGCGGCCAGCAGCAGCGCGTGGCCGTGGCCCGCGCCCTCGCCTCCCGCCCCGAGATCATCTTCGGTGACGAGCCGACCGGAAACCTGGACTCCCGCTCCGGCGCCGAGGTCCTCGGCTTCCTGCGCAACTCCGTGCGGGAGCTGGGCCAGACCGTCGTCATGGTCACCCACGACGCGATGGCCGCCTCCTACGCGGACCGCGTGATCTTCCTCGCCGACGGCCGGATCGTCGACGAGATGCTGCACCCGACGGCGGACGGCGTGCTCGACCGCATGAAGGCCTTCGACGCCAAGGGCCGTACGAGCTGACGCCGTAGCGCGACCTCCGACCCTCCGTCCGCCCCACCTCCTCCAGGACACACCCATGTTCCGTACCGCCCTGCGCAACGTCCTCGCGCACAAGGCGAGACTGCTGATGACCGTCCTCGCCGTGATGCTCGGCGTGGCCTTCGTCTCCGGCACCCTCGTCTTCACCGACACCCTCTCCAACGCCTTCCGCAGCCAGTCGGCGAAGAGCTACGACGACGTCGCCGTCGCCGTCGAGATGTACCCGTCCGCCGAGGAGGCCCGGAAGACCCCCGGCCTCTCCCAGCAGGTCGTCGACAAGGTCGCGAAGCTCGACGGGGTCGCCTCCGTCGCACCCCGCGTCGACGGCTTCGCCGGTGTCCCGGACAAGGACGGCAAGCTGATCGGCGTCGGCTGGTCCAACAAGGGCACCAACTTCGCCCCCGGCAAGGACGGCAAGGACCGCGCGTACACCTTCACCGCCGGCAACGGCCCGGCCTCGGCCGGGCAGATCGCCCTCGACAAGGACACCGCGGACAAGGGCGGCTACAAGGTCGGCGACACCGTCCGCGTCGCCACCAACGCCCCGGTGAAGGAGTACGAGCTCTCCGGCGTCTTCACCACCGAGGACGGCGCCGTCAACGCCGGCGGCAGCCTGGTCGTCTTCGACACCGCCGTCGCGCAGAAGCTCTACCTCAAGCCCGGGTTCTTCCAGAACCTGACCGTCACCGCCGGCCCCGGCGCCGACGCCGACAAGCTCCGCGACGAGGTCATCGGGGTCGTCCCGAAGTCCGCCACCGCGCAGACCGGCGCCGACCTCGCCGAGCAGCAGGCCAAGGACATCGAGCAGGGCCTCGGCGCGCTCAACCAGGTCCTGCTCGGCTTCGCGGGCATCGCGCTCTTCGTCGGCATCTTCCTGATCTCCAACACCTTCACCATGCTGGTCGCGCAGCGCACCAAGGAACTGGCGCTGATGCGCGCCGTCGGCGCCTCGCGCAAGCAGATCACCCGCTCCGTCCTCGCCGAGGCCGGTCTGGTCGGCCTGCTCGCCTCGGCGGTCGGCTACGTGCTCGGCATCGGCCTGGCCGTCGGACTCCGCTCGGCCATGAACGCCTTCGACCTGAAGATCCCGGCCGGCGACCTCGTCCTCGAAGGCACCCCGGTCCTCATCGCCTTCACCGTCGGCGTCCTGATCACGATGCTCGCCGCCTGGCTGCCCGGCCGCCGCGCCGCGAAGATCCCGCCCGTCGCCGCCATGAGCAGCGTCCACGCCACCCAGAGCACCAAGTCGCTCGTCGTGCGGAACTCCATCGGTGCCGCGCTCACCGCGCTCGGCGCGGTGCTCATCGTCCTCGGCGCCGGCCAGGGCGGCGACGACGGCCGGATGCTCATCGCGGGCGGCGCGTTCCTCACCCTCATCGGTGTGATCGTGCTGATCCCGTTCCTGTCCCGGCCCGTGATCGCCGTCATCCGCCCCTTCTTCGTGAAGACCTTCGGGGTCTCCGGCAAGCTCGCCGGACTGAACGCGGTCCGCAACCCGCGCCGTACCGGCGCCACCGCCTCCGCGCTCGCCATCGGTCTGACCCTGGTCACCGGCCTCTCGGTGCTCGGCGCCACGGTCGGCGCGGCCCTGGACAAGATGACGACGGACCAGATCAAGGCCGACTACATGGTCTCGATGGCCAGCGGCACCAGCCTCAGCAAGGAGGCCCTGACGGCTCTGGAGAAGGCCCCGGGCGTCACGGCGGTCTCCCCGCAGCAGTCCGGCGCCTTCGAGCTCAAGGGCTCGTACGTCTCGGCCTCCGGTGTCACCCCCGGCGACATCGAGAAGGTTCTCAAGATCACCGTCGTCGACGGCTCGATGTCCTCGCTGGGCGAGGGCAGGATCGCCGTCGACGACAAGACCGCCGCGAAGCGCGGTCTGAAGGTCGGCGACACCGTCCCCGTCGAGTGGCTCGACAAGCAGAAGGGGAAGCTGACCGTCGGCGCGGTCTACGAGGGCAGCGAGTTCGTCTCGCCGGTCCTGATCGACACGAAGCTGATCGACGCGCACGACGAGCAGGCCGGCATCCAGCAGATCTTCGTCTCGACGGAGGGCGGGCCGAGCGCGGCCCACGAGAAGGCCCTGTCGAAGGCCATGGGCGACAACCCGGCGATCACGGTGATGGACCAGAAGGACATCCGTGATCTCTTCGGCGGCCAGATCAACATGCTCCTGAACATCGTCTACGGTCTGCTCGCGATGGCCCTGGTGATCGCGGTCCTCGGTGTCGTCAACACCCTGGCGATGTCGGTCTTCGAGCGTCAGCAGGAGATCGGCATGCTGCGGGCGATCGGTCTCGACCGGCGCCGGGTGAAGCGGATGGTCCGTCTGGAGGCCGTGGTCATCTCGGTGTTCGGCGCGGTCGTCGGCATCGGCCTCGGCTCGTTCCTCGGCTGGGCGATCGGCGAGACCTTCAAGAGCAGCCTGCCGGGCTACTCCCTGGTCCTGCCCTGGGACCGGATCGGGATCTTCCTGGTCCTGGCCGCCCTGGTCGGCGTCCTCGCCTCCCTGTGGCCGGCCCGGAGCGCGGCGAAGCTGAACATGCTCGCCGCCATCAAGGCCGAGTAGTACTCCCGGCAAGCGGAAAGGGCCGGTCCCCCACCCCGGGGGACCGGCCCTTCGGCGTACGTCAGTCCGTCCGCTCGTTCCAGACGCGCGGCCGCAGCGCCGTGCCGCTCTTCCCCGACACCGGGGTCCTCACGGCGAGGAACTGGTTCACGCCGATCCGGTTGCGCTCGAAGGAGACGGCGGAGGCCGCCATGTAGAGCCGCCAGATCCTCGCCCGGCCGGGCGAGGTGAGCCGGACGGCCCGGTCCCAGTCCCGCTCCAGGTTGGCCACCCAGCGGCGCAGGGTGAGGGCGTAGTGCTCGCGGATCGCCTCGACGTCCCTGACCTCGAAGCCGGCGTCCTCCAGGGTGCTCAGCGTCCGGCCCATCGGGGCGAGTTCGCCGTCGGGGAAGACATAGGCGTCGATGAAGGGGTCGACCTCGTACGCCTCCTCGTCGGGCTCGGGCCGCCGGGAGATCTGGTGGTTGAGGAGCCGTCCGCCGGGCTTGAGGAGCCCGTACAGGATGTCGGCGTACTCCCGGTACCGGACGGCGCCGACGTGCTCGGCCATGCCGATCGAGGAGATCGCGTCGTACGGGCCGTCCGAGACGTCCCGGTAGTCCTGGACGCGGATCTCGATCAGGTCGGTCAGGCCCTCGTCGGCGATCCGCTTGCGGGCGTACGCGGCCTGCTCGCGGGAGAGGGTGATGCCGACGACCCGGGCCCCGTACTCGCGGGCCGCGTGGAGGGCCATGGAGCCCCATCCGCAGCCCACGTCGAGGAGCCGGTCGCCCTCCTTCAGGTTCAGCTTGCGGGCGATGAGGTCCAGCTTGTCGCGCTGGGCGTCCTCCAGGGTGGCGTCGGGGCCCTCGGAAGCCCAGTACGCGCACGAGTAGACCATCGACGGGCCGAGGACCAGCTCGTAGAAGTCGTTGCCCACGTCGTAGTGGTGACTGATCGCCTGCTTGTCGCGGCGCCGGGTGTGCCGGCCGCCGCTGCGGCCGCGCATCTCCTCGGCCGGCGGCTGCGGCGGCGGCAGCGGACCGGCGATCCGCAGCAGGGCGGCCGCGGCGGCGCGCAGCCTCGGGTCGCGCGCGGCGGCGAGCAGACCGCCGCTGTCCTGGTCCCGCTCCCAGAGCAGGCCCGAGATGGCGTCCAGGAGCTCGTACAGGTCTCCCTCGACATCGAGGTCCCCGGCCACCCAGGCGCGGGCCAGGCCCAGTTCGCCGGGCTTCCAGATCATCCTCCGCAGGGCGCGGCGGTCGCGGACGATCAGGACGGGGCCCGAAGGGCTCACGCCAGGGGACGCGGCCTCACTGCCGTCCCAGGCTCGCAGTCGGACCGGGAGCGGTCCGCCGAGGAGCTCCTCGGCGAGGGTCAGCAGCCGCGACGCGGCGTCGGCCATGGTGCACACCTCCGTGATCTCGTGCCCCAGAAATGCTCGTCACCAAGGGAACACCGTCCGTAGGCGTTTACAGTCCCGGCACAGCGCAATCAGTCGGCAAAACACGCGAAGGGCCGTCCGCACCACGGATGGCGGACGGCCCTTTTACGGCCTTGCGTGTACTGCGGGTACTGCGGGTACTGCGGGTACTGCGGGTACTGCTTAGGAGGCCTTGGCCTTCTCCTGCGCCGGGGCGGCCGGCGCGGGGGCGGGCTTGGCCGCCTCGTAGAACTCCTCGCGCGGCGTCTCCATGGCACCCAGGGAGACGACCTCGCGCTTGAGGAACATCGCGAGGGTCCAGTCGGCGAAGACGCGGATCTTGCGGTTCCAGGTCGGCATCGCCATGCCGTGGTAGCCACGGTGCATGTACCAGGCGAGACGGCCCTTGAGCTTGATCTTCACCTTGCCCATGACGATCATCGCGACGCCCTTGTGCAGACCGAGGCCGGCCACGGCGCCCTTGTTGGCGTGGCTGTACTCCTTCTGCGGGAAGCCGCGCATCCCGGCCACCACGTTGTCGCCGAGGACCTTGGCCTGGCGCAGCGCGTGCTGGGCGTTCGGCGGGCACCAGGCGTTCGGGTTGCCGGCCTTGCGGCCGACCATGTCCGGGACCTGGGCGTTGTCGCCCGCGGCCCAGGCGTAGTCGAGGCCGTTGATCTGGAGCTTCTCGTTGCAGTCCACGTGGCCGCGGGGGCCGAGCGGCAGACCGAAGCGGGAGAGCGCCGGGTTCGGCTTCACGCCGGCGGTCCACACGATCGTGTTGGAGTCGACCTCGAGGCCGTTCTTCAGCACGACGTGGCCGTCGACGCAGGAGTCCATGGAGGTCTCGAGGTAGATCTCGATCCCGCGGCTCTCCAGGTGCTCCTTGCCGTACTGGCCGAGCTTGGGGCCGACCTCGGGAAGGATCTTGTCGGCCGCGTCGACCAGGACGAAGCGCATGTCCTCGCGCGACACGTTCTGGTAGTACTTCGCGGCGTCGCGGGCCAGGTCCTCGACCTCGCCGATGGTCTCCGCGCCGGCGAAGCCGCCGCCCACGAAGACGAAGGTCAGCGCCTTGCGGCGGACCTCCTCGTCGGTGGTCGAGTCGGCCTTGTCGAGCTGCTCGAGGACGTGGTTGCGCAGGCCGATGGCCTCCTCGATGCCCTTCATACCGATGCCCTGCTCGGCGAGGCCGGGGATCGGGAAGGTACGGGAGACGGCGCCCATCGCGATGACCAGGTAGTCGAAGGGCAGCTCGTACGCCTCGCCGACGAGCGGCGCGATCGTGGCGACCTTGCGGTCCTGGTCGATGGTGGTGACCCGGCCGGTGAGCACCTCGGCTCCGCGGACGACGCGTCGCAGCGGGACGACGACGTGGCGCGGCGAGATGCTGCCGGCGGCGGCTTCGGGGAGGAAGGGCTGGTAGGTCATGTACGACCGCGGGTCGACGACCGTGACGGTCGCCTCCGCGTAGCGCATCTTCTTGAGGATGCGCCGAGCTGCGTACAGGCCTACGTACCCGCCGCCTACTACGAGGATCCTGGGACGCTCCGTGGTGCTCATGCCATCGAGTATCCACCCCGTCAGAGGGGGGTGCTCGTGCGCCCCTTCACAAGGTCTCCGGGCACCTCTGCTACACTCCGCCGCCCACGTGATCCATGTCATGGTGCTGCAAAGGAACCGGGATGCAAGGGCGAACGTTGTTCACCCCTTGTGAACTGGCCAGGAGAGCCCCCGTTAACGCTGAACCACGGGACCCGTTCACACGATGGAAACATCGAGCGATTCACCCCCCGCACCTGCGAAAGGGCCCCGGCGCACCCCCCGAAGGGCCTAAAGGCCCCCTTCGGGCGCCACCAGGGCCCTTTTCCTTGTGAAGAACTTCACGAACTTTCCCGGCGGCACGTCGTCAGGAGGCTCGATAGGTGCCCGCTATGCCACGGATAGGGCGATCCCATCGAGGATGTCGTGCTCGCTGACGACGACCTCGTGGGCTCCGACCCGCTCGACGATCTCGCGCAGGACGAGTGCTCCGGCGATGATCACGTCGATCCGGCCGGGGTGGATGACGGGGATCGCGGCCCGCTCGGCGTGGGTGGAGGCGAGCAGCCGGTCGGTCACCTCGGCGACCTGGGCGGCGGAGATCCGGGCGTGGTGGATCTTCTCGGAGTCGTACTCCGGGAGTCCGAGGGCGATCGCGGCGACCGTGGTGACCGAGCCGGCGAGCCCGACGAGGGTCTCGGCGGTGTCGATCGGCACGGTCTCGGCGGCCAGGTCGAGCGCGGCCCGGACGTCGGCGCGGATCGCGTCGGCCTCCTCCGCGGTCGGCGGGTCGTGCCGGACGTGCCGCTCGGTGAGCCGGACGCAGCCGATGTCGACGGAGCGGGCGGCCTCGACGTCCTTGTTGCCGGTGACGAACTCGGTGGAGCCGCCGCCGATGTCCACGACGAGATAGGTCTGCGTGCCGTGCAGCTCGCCGGTGGCGCCGGTGAAGGAGAACGCGGCCTCCTGGTCGCCGGTGATGACCTCGGGCTCGACGCCGAGGATCTCCACGACCCCGTTCACGAACTCGTCGCGGTTCTCGGCGTCGCGGGAGGCGGAGGTGGCGACGAAGCGGAGCTTCTCGGCGCCCAGCTCCTTGATGACCTCGGCGTACGCGCGGCAGGCGGCGAAGGTCCGCTCCAGGGCCTCGGGGGCGAGGCGGCCCGTCTTGTCGACGCCCTGCCCGAGCCGGACGATGGTCATCCGCCGGTCCAGTTCGACGAGCTCGCCCGTCTCGGGGTGCACGTCGGCGACGAGGAGGCGGATGGAGTTCGTACCGCAGTCGATTCCGGCGACCCGGGTCATTCCGCCGACTCCTTCTCTTCCTTGTCCGCGCAGGGGGTCACGCACGCGCCCTTCGCCCACCACTCGGGCAGCATCGCGAGCGCCTCGTCGCCGAACGGGTTCACGCCGGGGCCCGCGACCAGCGAGTGTCCGACGAGCACGTGCAGGCACTTGACCCGGTCCGGCATGCCGCCGGCGCTGGGGAAGCCCTCCAGGACGTCGATCGCGTCACGACGGGCGATGTAGTCCTCGTGCGCGGACCGGTAGGCGGCGGCGAGCTCGGGGTCCGTGGCGAGCCGGGCCTGCATCTCCTTCATGACCCCGTTGGCCTCCAGGGTTCCGATGGCCGAGGCCGCCCGGGGGCAGGTCAGGTAGTACGTGGTCGGGAACGGCGTGCCGTCGGGAAGACGGGGCGCGGTCTCGACGACGTCCGGCTGCCCGCACGGGCAGCGGTGCGCGATGGCGCGCAGGCCGCGGGGCGGCCGGCCGAGCTGCAGCTCGAAGGCGGCGATGTCCGTCGCGGTGGGCTCGGTGCGTTCGGTCTGCGGAGGGGGCGTTTCCATGTCTGCCTTGTTCGTGTGTCGCGTACGAGGGGGAGGTCAGGGGCGGTCGGCGTGGTCGACGCCGTCCCAGAGGTTGTCGTACCAGGGGCGGTCCGCCGCGCCCTGGTCGCCGCGGGGCCGTTGCTCCGCGTCGGGGTCGTTCACGGTGAAGCCGCTCTCGCCGGGCAGCAGGTAGTGGAGGTGCTCGCGGGCGAGGCGGCGGACGTAGGCCGGGTCCTGGAGGCGGGCCTTCTCGTCCTTCAGTTCCTCGACCCGGCGGGCGGCCTCGGCGGCCCTGCGTTCCTGCTCGGCGATCTCGCCCTGCTGGGAGACGTAGCTCCGCATGGGGTAGGCGAGCGCCACGACGAGGGAGCAGACGACCAGGGCGAGGAAGGCCGCGCGGCCGGTGAGCCGGGAGCGGCGCGCCTGGCGGCGGGTCTGGGAACGGTAGACACGGGCGGCGGTCTGCTCGCCGAGCAGTCTGATCCGGGTCGCGGTGGAGAACCGGTCCCGGTCCTTCGCGGCCATGTCGTGTCGCCTCCCCTGTTCACGCGGACGTCCCCGCACACGGTACGGGACCGAGTGCGGGGACGGACGGAACTACCTGGTGCGACGCTGTCAGCCCTTGAAGCGCGGGAAGGCGCTGCGGCCGGCGTAGACCGCGGCGTCGTCGAGGATCTCCTCGATGCGCAGCAGCTGGTTGTACTTGGCGACGCGGTCCGAGCGGGCCGGGGCGCCGGTCTTGATCTGACCGCAGTTCACGGCGACGGCGAGGTCGGCGATGGTGACGTCCTCGGTCTCGCCGGAGCGGTGGGACATCATGCACTTGAAGCCGTTGCGCTGGGCGAGCTCGACGGCGTCGAGGGTCTCGGTCAGCGAGCCGATCTGGTTGACCTTGACCAGGAGGGCGTTCGCGGTGCCCTCCTCGATGCCGCGGGCCAGACGCTCCGGGTTGGTGACGAAGAGGTCGTCGCCGACGATCTGGACCTTGGCGCCCAGCTTGTCGGTGAGGACCTTCCAGCCCGCCCAGTCGTCCTCGTACAGCGGGTCCTCGATGGAGACCATCGGGTACGCGGAGACGAGCTCCTCGTAGTACTCGGTCATCTCGGCGGCCGAGCGGGACTTGCCCTCGAACTCGTACTTGCCGTCCTTGTAGAACTCGGACGCGGCGACGTCGAGCGCGAGCGCGACGTCGGTGCCCGGGGTGTAGCCGGCCTCCTTGATGGCCTCGAGGATGAGGTCGAGGGCGGCGCGGTTCGACTCCAGGTTCGGGGCGAAGCCGCCCTCGTCGCCGAGGCCGGTGGAGAGGCCCTTGCGCTTCAGCACGCCCTTGAGCGTGTGGTAGATCTCGGCACCCCAGCGAAGGGCCTCGGAGAAGGACTCCGCGCCGATCGGGGCGATCATGAACTCCTGGATGTCGACGTTGGAGTCGGCGTGCGACCCACCGTTGAGGATGTTCATCATCGGAACGGGCAGGAGGTGCGCGTTCGGGCCGCCGAGGTAGCGGAAGAGCGGCAGGTCCGAGGCCTCGGAGGCGGCGTGGGCCACGGCGAGCGAGACGCCGAGGATGGCGTTGGCGCCGAGGGATCCCTTGTTCTCGGTGGCGTCCAGGTCGAACATCGCCTGGTCGATCAGGCGCTGCTCGGTGGCGTCGTAGCCGACGAGCTCCGGGCCGATCTGCTCGATGACGGCGAGGACGGCCTTCTCGACACCCTTGCCCAGGTAGCGGTTGGGGTCACCGTCGCGAAGCTCGATGGCCTCGAACGCACCGGTGGAGGCGCCGGACGGAACAGCAGCACGGCCGGTGCTGCCGTCGTCGAGGCCGACCTCGACCTCGACCGTGGGGTTGCCTCGGGAGTCCAGGATTTCCCGGGCTACGACGACGTCGATGGACGGCACGAGCATCTCCTTTTTGGGATGTGACGCTGGATGTGACGCATGGCCGGTGCAGGGTCGATCGGCCTTGCGACAAGAGCCTAACCGGCTCGGAGGCTCCGGCCAGCCGGGCGCCCGCCCCCTGGGACGAAAAAGGACCCAAGGGCATGCATCTGGGGACGAAGGCCCCCGGAACTACTGGACAGTAACCACAAAGACCCCGGAAATGGGGAACCCCGGCCCGGCGCGCACGGGGGAAGGGCGCGCCGGGTCGGGGTGGTCACCGCGGGAGGGTCGGAGGGGTCGCGCGAGCCGCCGGACTCACGCGATCCGCCGGGCCTACTTCAGGTGAAGCTGCTGGCCCGGGTAGATGAGGTCGGCGTTCTCGACGACGTCCTTGTTCAGCTCGAAGAGCTTGGCCCAGCCGCCCTTGACGCCCTGCGCCTGAGCGATCTTGCTGAGGGTGTCGCCGGCGACGACCTTGTACTCGCCGTCACCCTTCTTGACCTTCTTGCCGGTCGGGGTGGTGACCGTCTTCTTGGCGGCGGCCTTCGGCGCGGCCTGCGGCTGCGCGGCCTTCTTCGGGGCCTGGCGCTGCTCGCTGCGGGTGGTCGGCTGCTCGGCCTTCCGCTCCTGCTGCTGGGGGGCGCTCTGCTGGGGGGCGCTCTCGGCGGCGCCGCCGTCGTAGGAGGCACCGGAGAGACCCACGCCACAGGACGGCCAGGCGCCCTTGCCCTGGCCCGCGAGGACCTTCTCGGCGATGGCGATCTGCTGGGACTTCGACGCCTGGTTGGCGGTCGAGGCGTAGGCGGTGCCGCCGTACGCGGCCCAGGTGGAGGCCGAGAACTGCAGGCCGCCGTAGTAGCCGTTGCCCGTGTTGATGGACCAGTTGCCGCCGGACTCGCACGCGGCGACGGTGTCCCACTCGGAGACCGTGGCGGCCGAGGCGGTGCCCGCTGTCATCAGCGGGGCGGCCACGGCGACACCGGTGACGCCGACGAGCGTGACGACCTGGGTGGCCTTGGAGGGACGGCGGTGTTTGCCCTTACCGGAAAACAGCATGGAGATTCTCCTCACCGACGCCTGTGAGGTGAGCTGTCGGGTTCGGGCCGGAAGAGTTGCCCGGCCGCGTGTCCTAGCACGCGGCTTCACCCCAAGCCGGTCATCGGCCGTCTGTCTCAACGGCCGGGCCCGGCACTTACCTTGGGTCCCCCACTCCTGCCTTCGGCGCTTACGCGACGACTGTTCCCATCGGCCGACGGCAGGATTCGGCGTTTCGGTCGACGGGGCCCGCGGTGGCGAGCGGTGATGACCGTAGACACAGACCCACCGGAAGTTCAAAGAGGCGTATTGCGGAAATATCGCCCCTACTTGCCTTCCGGCGGGGGGTGTTTATGCAGGTGGGAGGTGACGGGAGCAAAGTTTGCGGGCGTGACACGCCAGTTGGGGCGAAGAGACCCATGTCTCACTTGCCCAGAACCGGACATTCAACCCCGAATCACTTCGCCTCGGTCAGCGAACCGTTCGTCAGGTCAAGGCTCTGACCAGGGAGGATGAGGTCCGGGTCGACGCCCACGGTCTTCTTGTTGGCGTCGTAGAGCGCGGTCCAGCCGCCGGGGAGTTCGTTCTGCTGTGCAATGTCGGACAGGCTGTCGCCCGGCTGCACCGTATACGGGTCCGACTTGCCCTGACTGTCCGTTGCGTCCGCATTCTTCGCTTCGTCAGCCACCGGCGTCACGTCGGGGTTTTCCGCGAGGTTGTCCTTGCCCGAGGCATGTCTACCGGATTCGGTAGAGCTGTCCTTCTTGTCGGTTTCCTCCGGAGCGGCGTCACCCCGGTGCTTACCGGTGCCGGGCGTGGCCGACGTCTCGTCACCCTCGGGCGTACCGGGCGTAAGGGACGTATCGGGCGTGCTAGGGGTGGTCGGAACCGTCGGGTCGGACGGGTCCGTCGGCGCGGAGGGACTCACCGGGGCCGTCGGCGAGACGGGGGTGGTGGGCGCGGTCGGCGACGCGGGCGCGGTCGGCGAGACCGGCCCCTTGGCCTTCCCGGCGGCCTCGTCGGCCTCTGTGGGGCTCTTGGAGGCCTCGGAGACGCCCGTGTTCCAGCTCGACTCGGGGACGGGGACCGCGGGGGTCGTGGGGACGGAGGTCGGACCCGGGTCCACCCCGGTGCCCTTCCCGTCGTTCTTCAGGCCGGCGATCGGCGCACAGGTGGCCCACTCGGTGCTGCCCTTGGCGAAGGCCTTCTCGGCCACCGCGATCTGCTGGGCGCGGCTGGCCAGGTCGGCGCTGGGCGCGTAGGCGAGGCCGCCGTTGCGCTCCCAGCTGTCCTGGGTGAACTGGAGCCCGCCGTACATGCCGTTGCCGAAGTTGGCGCTCCACTGACCGCCTGACTCGCATTCGGCGACGCGGTCCCACGTGGCCGCGTCGGCGGCGGACGCGGATCCGGTGGCGAGCAGAGGCAGCGCCATGGCGGATCCGGTCACGCCCGCGGCGACGACGATGGCGGGGGCCTGACGGGGGCGACGGTGTCGTCCGTTCCCGGAACGCATAGGAGCGCCTTTCGCGTGGCGGCTGAGACTGCGGCGAAACGTAGCCGCATTCGAACACTCATCACAAGTCGATGGACCCACGATCACGCGAAGATCACATTTCTGATGAGCCGTCAGCTCAAGAGATCCTCAACGGAGCCGTACGGAAGGGGTGAACTCCACCGGAAGCGTGCGCAATCCACGCATGATGAGCCCTCCGCGCCACCGCAGTTCGGCCGGATCGGCGGCAAGTCGCAGGTCCGGCAGACGAGTCAGCAGGGTGGCCAGCGCGGTCTGCCCTTCGAGGCGCGCGAGCGGTGCGCCCAGGCAGTAGTGGATGCCGTGTCCGTACCCGAGGTGCTGGTTGTCGCGCCGGGCGAGATCGAGGGTGTCGGGCCCCTCGAACCGCTCCGGGTCGCGGTCGGCGGCGGCGAGGACCACGAGCACCGGGTCGCCCGCCGGGATGTCCTGCCCGCCGATGGCCAGCGGCTGCGTCGCGTACCGCCAGGTGGCCATCTCCACGGGCCCGTCGTACCGCAGCAGCTCCTCGATGCCGGTCTCCAGGAGCCCGCTCTCCCCCGCCGCGACCGAGTCCTGGAGCCGCTCGCGCTGCTCGGGGTGGCGCAGGAGCTGGTACATCCCGTTGCCGATGAGGTTGACGGTGGTCTCGAAGCCGGCGAAGAGAAGGATGAAGGCCATGGCGGCGGCCTCGTTCTCGGTGAGGTGCTCGCCGTGGTCGGAGGCCTTGATCAGTCCCGAGATCAGGTCGTCCCCGGGCTCCTCGCGCTTGCGGTGGATCAGCTCGGCGAGATAGCCGCGCATCTTCTTCACCGACCGCGCGACCCCGCCGCGCGGCCCGCCGCCGTGCCGGATCATCATCCCGGCCCAGTCGCGGAAGTCGTCCTGGTCCTCCTCGGGCACGCCGAGCAGGTCGCAGATGGCGTAGATGGGGAGCGGGAACGCGAACTCGTGGATGAGGTCCGCGCTCCCCTTCTCCACGAAGGAGTCGATGAGCCGGTCGGTCAACTCCTGTACGCGCGGGGCGAACTCGGCGACCCGGCGCGGGGTGAAGGCCTTCGAGACGAGCCGGCGCAGCCGGGTGTGGTCCGGCGGGTCGATGTTGAGCAGGTGGGTCATCAGCTCGGCCTTGCGCTCGCCCGGAATGCCCGTCTTGCCCTTGGCGTGCGGGGACTCGGCGTGGTGCGCCGGGTTCTTGGAGAGCCGCTGGTCGGCCAGGGCCTGCCGGGCGTCCCCGTACCGCGTCACGAGCCAGGCCTCGACGCCGCTGGGCAGGGTCGTCCGGCGCACGGGCGCGTGCTCCCGGAGCCAGGCGTACGCGGGGTACGGATCGGCGGCGAACTCCCAGGTGAAGAGCTCGGGCGCGGGCTCGGGCGCGGGGCCCGGAAGCGGCTCGGACGCGGGGTCGGAAGCGGCGCCCGACGCGGGCTCGGAAGGGGGTTCGGAGGCGGGGCAGGTGCCGGGGGTGGTGCTCACCCCCCGACCGTACAGGGCGGCCCGGAAGCCGAGTTATGTGGAGATCCTGTGATCGTGGAGGGGGGCCGTGCCCTAGATTCTTGTCGGTGGATCCTCAGATGCTCAGAAGCACGTTCGCGGTCGTCGAAAGACGGGCCGAACACGCCGTCACCTTCTTCTACTCGCATCTTTTCTGGAACAACCCCGCCATGCGCGAACTGTTCCCCGAGGACATGCGGCCCCAGCGGGACCGGCTCTTCGCCGCGCTCACCCATGTGGTCACCCATGTGGAGGACCCGGGGCTCGCGGAGTACCTGGGCCGGCTCGGCCGCGACCACCGCAAGTTCCTCGCCTCCCCCGCGCTCTACGCCGCCGTCGGGGCGAGCCTCCTCGCCGCCTTCGCGCACGCCGCCGGGGCCGCCTGGACGCTGGAGGCCGAGAAGGCCTGGACCGAGGCGTACGGCCATGTCGCCGACCTCATGCTGGCGGGCGCCGAGGAGGCCGTCCGGGACGGGGAGCCGGCCTGGTGGGACGCGGACGTCGTCCGCCACGAGCGGTACGGCGAGGATCTGGCCGTCCTCACCCTGCGGCCCCGGCAGCCCCTCCCCTTCCTCCCCGGGCAGTACGTCAGCGTCAGCTCGCTGCGCGTCCCGCGTGTCTGGCGCACCTACTCCCTCGCCGACGCGCCCCGCCCGGACGGCACGGTCGAACTGCACGTGAGCCGGATCCCGGGCGGCGCGATGAGCACGGCGCTCGTCGACGAGACGGGCCCGGGCGAGACCCTGCGGCTCAGCTCCCCCGGCGGCGTCCTCACGGCGCGGACGGAGCCGGGCGGACTTCGTGCCTACATATGCGCCGGTACGGGCTGGGCGCCGGTGCGGGCCCTCCTCGCCGAGGCGGCGGAGGCCGAGCCTGAACTGAAGGGCCGGCTCTTCGTCGTGGCGCGCTCCAAGGAGTACCTGTACGGGCGGCGGGACGCCGAGGAGCTGAAGGAACGTCTCGGGGGGCTCAGCGTCACCTACATCACCTCCGCGCCCGGCCATCGCAAGGACCAGGCGACCGAGCGGCTCCTGCAGGCGCTGCGGGCCTGCGTCCACTGGGCCTCGCACGACGTCTACCTCGCCGGACCGCCGGGCTTCCTGACGGAGGTCGCCGAGGCGCTCGTGGAACTCGGCACCGATCCGGCCCGCATCCACCACGACATCCTGCCGCCGGTGGGCCGCTTCGCCGTCCGCCCGAACACCGCGGCCGAACGCCTCCTGGGCCCGCCCCCGCCGCTCTGGCACAACCCGGGGGCCCGGGTCCCGCGCGAACGGTAGCCGGGCATCACGCCGGTCAGGCGGGGACGCCCTCCGCCGCGCGGATCGCGTCACGGTACGTCCGGGCCGCCGCGCGCAGTGCGGCCTCCGGGTCCACTCCGGCCGCCTCCGCCCGGACCGCGAGGCCGAGCAGCTCGTACCCGATGTCCTCGCCCGCCGGCAGGTCCACGTCGAGACCCGCCGTCCGCACCCGGCCGCCGAGCTTCGCGGCGAGCGCGAGCCCCGGCTGTCCGAGCGGCACGCCGTCGGTGACGGACTCGCGCTGCTTCTCCACCGCCTTGGTGCGCAGCCAGTGCGCCTTGACCTCTTCCGGGGTCTCGGCGGTGTCGTCGCCGAAGACGTGCGGATGGCGGTGGATCAGCTTCTCGACCAGCGTTCCGGCGACATCGTCCACGGAGAACGGCTCCTCCGGGTCCTCCTCGGCGATCCGGGCGTGGAAGACGACCTGGAGGAGGACGTCCCCGAGCTCCTCGCGCAGCGCCTCCCGGTCACCGTCCTCGATCGCCTCGACGAGTTCGTACGCCTCCTCGACGCCGAACTTCACCAGCGCCTCGTGGGTCTGCTTCGAGGACCACGGGCACTCGCGCCGGATGCGGTCCATGATCTGCACGACGTCGAGGAGCCGGGCTCCGGGCAGGTCGTACGAGCCGGGCAGCAGCTCCAGGTCGGGCATGGCGAAGCGGCCCGAGCCGGCGAGCCGGGCGAGACCGTCGGTCAGCGCCCGGTCGCCCTCCCCGGAGGGCAGCAGCAGAACGGTCCGGTCCCCCGCGCAGGCCTCGACGAGCTCCTCGGCGGTGGGCCGGAGGTGCTCGACGGCGACCCCGGCCTCCCGCAGGTACGGCAGCTGGGGGTGGTGCTCGTCGGGGCAGAGCACCCGGTCCGCGGAGCGCAGCGCCTGCCAGGCGGGCCAGGACAGCAGTCCGGGCGCCACACGGTGGCTGGCGGTGAGCAGAACGATGCGGCCGGGGCTCTCAGAAGTCACCCCTTGAACTTACTCCGCCCCACGCACCGGCCGGGACGGGGCCGGTGCCCGGTGGGACGGGGCCGGGCGGCGCCCGGTGCGGGTCAGGCGACGCCCGGGACGGCCCCCGGGTCCTGGGTGAGCTGGCGGAGCCAGGGCGCGTCGCTGTTGGCGAGGCGGACCTGGGCGTCGTCCCAGGCGCCGTAGCGCGGGTTCACGTCGATGGCGAGGGCCTTGGAGGCGGCGGAGAAGACCTCCGTCAGCTTCTTCTGGCCCTCGGGGGTGTCCGTGACACCGAGCTTGGCGGCGATCTTGTTCATGAGGACGTTGCGGCGGACGACGTCGTCGATCTCGCCGGGGGCCACGCCCTGCTCCTGGAGGAGGACGGTGGCGAGCCGGTCCTCGCCGCCGCTCTCGCGGACGAAGGCGGTCCTGGTCTGCTGGAGCTCGCCGCGGGTGGCGGTCACGCCGTTGTCCGCGGCGACCTTGTCGACGACCCGGTCGAAGATCATGACGTTGAGCTTGCGGCGGGGCAGGTCGCCGGTGGCCTGGACGAGCTGGGCGGCCTGCGGGGAACGCTCCTGCGCGGCGCGCACGTCCTTCACCTGTGCCTGAAGGCTGGAGACGTCGATGCGTTCACCGCCGACGACGGCCGCCGCTCCTGGATGGGCGTCACTGCCGCAGGCGGTGAGCAGCGGGGCCGCGGCGAGCAGTGCGGCGGAGACGGTGAGCGCAGTGCGGCGGTGCAAAGGAGCCTCCCGGGCTGGTCGTGCGTCAGTTGAACGACCTTGCGGTGATCGATGGTAGGGAGTCGCCGGGGCCGGAGCCACTACTTCGGTGCGACTGTTTCCCACAACGACTCACCCGTACGCCGGGTGTCGGCCCGTACCAGTCCTGTCCCGGGCCCCTCGGGCGTCCCGCCGTGCGTCCCCTCGTGGGTCTCCTTCACCAGGTAGTGGGGCCGCCGCTTGACCTCGTAGTAGATGCGGCCGACGTACTCGCCGATCAGTCCGACCATCACCATCTGGACGCCGGCGAGGGCGGTGACGGCGACGAGGAGGGTGACGTAGCCGGGAGTGTCGACGCCGTTGACCAGGGCGTCGCCGACGATCCAGGCCGCGTAGCCGAGGGCGACGAGGACCAGCAGGAAGCCGAGGTGGACGGCGGCCCTGAGGGGTTTGTTGTTGAAGGAGAGGAGGCCGTCGAGGCCGTAGTTGAGGAGTTTGCCGAAGGTCCACTTGGAGCGGCCCTGCTCGCGGACCGCGTTCTCGTACGAGAACGTCGTCGTCCGGAATCCGACCCAGGAGAAGAGGCCCTTGGAGAAGCGGTTGTACTCGCCGAGGCCGAGGACCGCGTCGACGGTGCGGCGGGAGAGCAGCCGGAAGTCCCCGACGCCGTCGACGAGCTCGACGTCCACGAGGCGGTTGATCGCCCAGTAGTAGACGCGGGCGGTCAGGGTGCGGGTGACCCGGTCGCCCTCGCGGGTGCGGCGGGCGACGACCTGGTCGTACCCCTCGGCGTGCAGCGCGACCATGCGGTGCACCAGCTCGGGCGGGTGCTGGAGGTCGGCGTCCATGATGACGACGGCGTCGCCCGCGGCGTTGCGGAGGCCGGCCAGCATCGCCGCCTCCTTGCCGAAGTTGCGGCTGAAGGAGACGTACCGGACGTGTCGGGGGTCGCGCGCGGCGAGCTCCTGGAGGAGGGGGAGCGTCCCGTCCCGGCTTCCGTCGTCCACGTAGACGATCTCGAACGCGCCGTCGAGCTTGGCGAGTTCGTCGGTCACGTGGTCGTGGAAACGGGCGAGGACGTCCTCCTCGTTGAAGCACGGGACGACGATCGAGAGCAGCACGCGCCCCACGACAACGGAGCGGGGTGACCCGGCCGGTCCACCGGGATGGCCTTCAGACGACCATTCCGTGAACTGGGTGTCGGGGCCACCGTTTTCCCCCGCGGGCGCTGGCATATTCGAACCGTCATGCCGAACACGAAACGCCCGTACCCGCTCGCCGCCCTCCTCGCCGTGGTCGCCGTCTGCGGCGGGGACGCCGTCGCGCGGGTCTTCCCCTTCGGGCCGCGCCACCGGGCCGTCAACGACCTCGCGAACCAGTTCGTGCCGTTCCACGCGCACCTGTGGGACCTGCTGCGCGGCCGCGCCGACGGCGGGCTGCTGTTCGACTGGCAGGCGGGCTGGGGAACCGGCTTCCTCCCCGACTACGGCACCTATCTGTCGAGCCCCTTCGCCCCGCTGGTCGCGCTCTTCCCGCGCGGGGACATCGAGTACGCCGTGTACGCGATCACCGTCCTGAAGACGGCGACGGCGGCGGCCGCCATGACGTTTCTGCTGCGCCGCCTCGGCCCCGGCGTCTGGTGGTGGGCTTCGGTCCTGGGCGCCTCGTACGCGCTGTGCGGCTGGTCGCTCGCGGAGGGCACGTACAACCCGATGTGGCT
Organism: Streptomyces sp. NPDC017246; assembly: GCF_044331325.1. Taxonomy (NCBI): domain Bacteria; kingdom Bacillati; phylum Actinomycetota; class Actinomycetes; order Kitasatosporales; family Streptomycetaceae; genus Streptomyces; species Streptomyces sp. NPDC017246. The sequence continues at coordinate 65,266 of NZ_JBIRMW010000008.1, forward strand.
GGACGGGCTGATCGCCTTCCCGCTGCTCTGTCTGGTGGGCGAGTGGGCGCGGGAGGGCCGGCGGCCGCTCCTCGGCCCGCTGGTGGTGGCGGTCTGCTGGATCGCCAACTTCTACACGGCGTACATGGCGACGCTCGGCGCGGCCCTCGTCCTCCTCGTCCGGCTCGCGGCGCCGGCCGCCGCCCACGGGGACGGCCGCAACGCCGGCACCGGAGACAGCCCCGCCGCCAGCCGCGGCACGGGCCTCGGGGACGGCCGCGGCCCCTCCCGGGGTGCCGTCGCCGGCCGTACGGTGCTGCGGGCCGCGCTGACCACCGGCATCGGGATCGCCCTCGCCGCCCCGGTCCTCGTCCCCGTCCTCCTCGGCTCCCGCCACGCCCACCCGGGCCTGGTCAGGGAGTTCGACCCGGCGCCCGCCACCGACGTCCTCGCCCGGCTGCTCCCGGTGACGTACAGCTTCGCGACCCCGGCGGCCTTCGTCTGCACGGCGGTGCTGCTCCTCGCGGGCGCGCTGCTGTTCCGCCGTGACGTCCCCGGCCGGGAGCGGTGGCTGTGGGCGGGCCTGTGCGGGGTGGTCCTGGCGTCGATGCAGTGGGGCCCGACCCATCTCCTCTGGCATGCGTTCGCCACCCCGAACGGCAGCCCGTACCGCCAGACCTTCGTCCTCTCCGGCGTCCTCGTCCTCGCCGCGTGGACGGGCTTCGCCCACGGCCTCCCGGACCGCCGGGCGCTCCTCGGCGGGGCGGCGGTCGTCCTCGCCCTGGCGGCCGGGGCGCTCCCGAGCCCCTTCCTCACCCCCTGGGCGCTGCTGCTCACCGGGGTGGGCCTGGCGGTGGTGGCGGGCGCGCTGCTGCTGCCGGGGCGGGGCCGGTACGGGGTGCTCGCCGCGTTCCTGGTGACCGGCACCCTGCTCGGGCAGGCGGCGGCGACGACGGCGTACGCGGACCGGGAGCGGCTCGTCCGGCTCGACGACTACCCGCCGTGGGGCGCGGAGCAGGAACGTCGGGCGGCGGCCCTCGCGGCGGCGGACGGCTGGCCCGCGTACCGCACGGACGCGGGGCTGCCCCGGGTCGCGGGCAACGACCCGCTGCTCCTGGGCGGCCAGGGTGCCGCGTACTACAGCAGCCACACCCCGGCGGTGCTGACGGAGACGCTGACCGCGCTGGGCGGCGGCTGGACCTCCCGGGGCCGGAACCTGCTGAGCCTGGACAACCCGGTGACGGACGCGCTGTTCGGGGTGGGGGCGCGATGGCGGGACGGGCGGACGGTCCGCTCGGAGCCGCTGCCCCTGGTGACGGTACGGCCGCCGGGCCCGGCCCCGGCGTACGGCGCGTCCCCCTTCCGCAACCAGGAACTCCTCCTGGGCGCCCGGGTGTACGGGGCTCCCCGGGCGGGCGCGTGCCCGGTCGGCACGGAGGTCTTCCTCTGGGCGCCGGACGTGACGGGCACGGCCCGCCTGGGCACGTACGAGACCCGTCTGCTCGGCGGGCCGCCGAAGCGGCGGGCGGCGCTGGTCTCCCTGGGAGAGCAGCGGGTGCCGGGGGCGAAACCCCTCGTCCCCGCTCCCGGCGGCGAACTCGCCTGTCTGGACCACGACCGCCTCCGTACGGCCCTGACGGCACTGCGGGCGCGGGCGGCGACGTCGATCACGATCACGTCCGACGGCCTCACGGCCACGCTGCCGCCCGGCACGACGGGCACGGCGGTGGTGGCCGCCCCGCGGATCGCGGGCTGGCACTGCGAGAACGCGGAGGCGGGGTCGTACGGCGGCCTGCTCGCGATCGGGGTCCACCCCGGCACCACCACGCTGACCTGCGCGTTCCGCCCTCCGGGTCTTCGGGCGGGGCTCGCGGCGGGGGCGGCGGGCCTGCTGCTCCTCACCCTGCGGACATGGCTCGGCGCCCGGTCGCGCCGGAGACCGGGCGACCCCGCGGAGGACGAAGCCCCCGGCCCCGCTCAGCCCGTGATCGTGACGACGCGCCAGCCCAACGCCCCCGAGACACCGGCCTGACCGTCGACGGCGAGCGAGAACTCGGCCGGCGCGCTCGCGATCCGGTGCGTCACGGGAACGCCGTCGCACCGCACGGCCCCCAACTCCTCACCACCGACGACGGGCACGATCGCCCCCTCGCCGGCACAGACGAGGGCCAGTTGGTAGGCGGCCCCCTTCTCCAGCGGGGAGCGGTGGTGCACCCCGTCCTCCACCCGCTCGGTCCCGGATTCCACGAACTCCGGATCGTCGGGGGAGATGGTGTCCAGCGCGTCCTTGACGCGCCTCTCGTACGCCGCTGCCACCGCAACGCCACCAGGCGGTGCGGATGCGGCGGGCGAGGCGGGTGCCGTGGACGCCGGAGCGGAGGACACGGGCGCGGCCGAGTCCGCGCCCGGGCCGGTGCACCCGACGCCTCCGATCCCGAGAAGCCCGAGTGCGGCCCCTGTCAGCAGATACGCGCGCAGCCTGGTCATCAGCAGCTCTCCCCCGTGTACGGATGTCCCCGAACCACGACGCTAGGCCACACCCCTCGGGCGCCGGACGGCAATACGGCTTCTCTGAGCAAGATTTGAGCAGCCGCCGGCCATCGACCACCCGACCCGCGACGGCCTTTCGGCCGTCAGGAGATGCGCCGCTCCCAGCGGACCTCGCCGTCCTCCACACGGTCCGTGGGTGTGAGGCCGGCCGCGCGGGCGACGGCCGCGGAGGCCGTGTGGCCGGGGTGGACATGGGCCACGATCGTCCGGGCGCCCCGCTCCACGAGCAGGGCGACCAGCGCCCCGGCCGCCTCCCGGGCGATCCCGCGCCCCTGCCACTCCGTGCCGATCACCCAGGCGACCTCCGCGACCCGTCCGTCCTCCGTGACCGTCGCCTGGACGGTCCCGGTGAGCCGGTCCTCGGCCCGGAGCCGTACGACCCAGTTGCACCAGACCGTCTCCGGGTCCGGCGAGCCCGCGACCAGGCGCTCGTACCTCGCCCGCAGTTCGGGCCCGGTGAGCGGGGCGCCGCCGATGAAGGCGTGCAGCGCGGGGTCGGCGAGGACCCCGGCCATCTCGTCGGCGTGCGCCACGGCCAGCGGTACGAGCTCCAGTCGCCCGGCGGGCACGGCCGCGGCCGCCTCCGCCCCGCTCACACGTTCCCCAGGAAGCCGGGGTCGGCCCCGTCGAGCCCCCTGCTCGTCTCCCGCTCGAACCCCAGGACCTCCGCCATCGTCACGATGCTCCGGCTGGTCGCGGCCAGGTCCCGGTGCGCCTCCTCCGACCACAGCGGCGGGTAGAGGGTGAGTCCCCGGTCGCCGTCCAGCTCACGGACCTCGTCCTGCCAGCCGGGCCAGCGCAGCCCCTCGTAGAACTCCGCCGTGCCGCCGGCAAGCATCCACGAGAGCCAGGCCGCGTATCCGGCGCCCAGCGCGTCCCAGCTCAGCGTGTCCGGCGCGAAGTACACCATCTCGCCGGGCTGCCCCGGCAGTCCCACCTGATCCGCGGGCCCGCCCTGGATGGCGAACACCCCGCCCAGGACGTCATGGGCCACGACGAGCCCCGCCTCGGGCCGCCGGCCGGGGTCGGCCTCGGTGGGGTAGCCGTTGACCCGCGCCAGAGACGGCATCCGCCGGGCGTTGTCGTCGGCCGGGCTGCCGTACACCCGCAGCCAGCCGTCGTCGACGAGCACCCCGCCGCTGTGCAGCACGAGCGCTCCCAGGAACGACCGCGCGGTCACCTGTGTCTGGAACAGGGCCGCCGCGCCGTGCCCGGCGTCGGCGTCGAGCACCTCGACGGGGACGGACGCCGCCCGCAGTCTCTCGTCGAGGGCCGGCCACGCCGGGTCCTCGACCTCGATCAACTCACTCAGTTCACGCATCCGGGCATGCTCGCACGCCCACCTGCTCCCGGATCCACGTCCCAGACTCCTTGATCGTTCCGCTTCCTCATGAGATCCCCCGTCGCCGTCGTGTCCGAACGAACAGCTCCGAGCCTAGGAAGGTCATGATCAGCGGGCTGTGCGCCCGGTGCGCGGATCCTTGACGCTCGGCGCACCGTCCGGCCGGTTCCGCAGCGCGCACGCGCGGAACTCGCTGGGGCTCACCCCGTACGCCTCCCGGAAGGACCGGCTGAACACCGCCGGACCGCTGAACCCCCACCGCGCCGCGATCGCCTGCACGGGCCACGTGCGGAACTCGGGCCGTTCCAGCTCGTCGCGACATCGTTCGAGCCGCCGGCGCCGGATACGGGCCTGCACGGTCTCCCCCTCCCCCGTGAAGAGCTGGTGGAGCGTGCGCACCGACAGGCTGTGGTGGGCCGCCACGGCGACGGGGGTCAGTTCCGGGTCGCCGAGGTTGTACTCGATGAAGACGTGGATCCGGCGGATCAGCGCCCGCGCCCGCACCTCGGCGGGGAGCCGCTCCTCCGTGTCCGTGCCGTGCGCCAGACAGGCCGCCGCGAGGTCGATGGCGGTGGTCCCCAAGCGGCGCAGCTCGTCCGGCGCGCACTCGCCGCCGTGTGCGACGAGCGAGCGCAGGAAGGCGACGAGGACCGCCGCCACGCCGCTGTCGCCCGGTATGCGCCGGGCGAGCAGCCCGTCGAGGCGGTTCGCCCGCACCGGCAGGACGTCGCGGGGCAGTTGCAGGATCACCAGCTGCCCGGGATCGCCCTCGGAGACGTACCGGGCGTCGGAGGGGCGGGAGGTGTCCCAGAAGACGAGGTCCCCGACCGCCGCGTCGCAGCTGTTCCCGTTCTGGACGAGGCTCATCGCCCCCTTGGTCACCAGTCCCAGCTGGTACTGCTCGGGATCACCCCGCCGGATCAGCGCGGGTGTGCGCCGCGAACGCAGCGGCGAGTAGGCGACCTTGGACACCTGGAGCTCGCCCAGGTCGAGGAGGGCCGCCTCGGCCGAGAAGTCGGCGGGCCGCTCGCTCGTCAGCATGGTGGGCATCACCTCCCGCGAGATCATGTCCGCGAACCACTCGAACCGCTCCCCGTGGGGCAGCTCCCCCGACGACACCACCGACCACATCTCTCGACTCCCCCGACTCGATCGTTACGACGGCGGCCAGGATGCAGGGGCACGAACGTATTCGCCTCAGGTTTTCGCGACCGGCGTGGCGCCGAGGTCCCGGGAGGTGCGATCCGGGCCGGGCGCTCACGGGGTCACCGGGGGCCGTGATCGGGGCGGGCGCTCAGAGGGTGTGGTCCGGCCAGGGGACGTCGGTGGCCACCGGGGCCGTGTAGTCGACGCCGGGCACGGAGAACCCGTAGAGGCGTCGGACCTCGGCGCGGAACCAGTCGAGGTCGGCCAGGCCGGAGACGGTCGCCGTGGTGGCGGTCTCCCAGCGTTCGGCGACGGCCGCCTGGATGTCGTCGGTCAGCTCGAAGGTGTCCAGCCGGACCCGGCCCTCGTCGTCCAGGGCGAGCGGCGCGGCGCCGGTGAGCTGGTCCCAGAGGGCGGCGAGCTGGTGGATCGGCGGGACGAGGCCGTCGCCGAGGACTCCGCGCAGCAGGCCGGTGTAGAGGGCGATACCGGGGATCGCGGTGGAGGACTGGGTGACGGCGGCGCCGTTGACGGAGGTCACGGCCCGCCCGCCGACCGTCTTGCCGAGCCGCTCGTCCAGGGTGCGGGCGGTGGCCTCCAGATGGGCCTTGGCCGCGCCGATGGTGCCCTGCCGGTAGATCGCCGCCGTCAGCGACGAGCCGATGTACGACAGCGCGGCGGTGGAGAAGCCGTCGGCGAGCAGTCCCCGCCCGGCGAGGTGGTCGATCCAGCGTTCCCAGTCCGCGCCGCCCATCACGGCCACGGTCTGCTCCACGTCGTCGCCCTCGGCCGGCCCGGTCTCGACCTCGCGGACCTCGGGAGCGCCCTCGTCGTCGAAAACGAGGGTCTTGGTGCGGTTCACCCCGCCGATCGGCTTGAGGACGGAGGCGTACGTGGTGCCGGTGTCGGGGTCGGTCCGCCGGGGCGCGGCCACGGAGTAGATCAGGTAGTCCAGCCGGCCGCCGAAACGCCGTTCGAGGAGGTCGGCGACCTGGTCCTTCATCGCGTCGGAGAACGCGTCGCCGTTGAGGAGGACCAGGTCCCGCCCGGCGGCCCTGGCGATGTCGGCGGTGGCGGCGGTGCGGTACCAGCCGGCCGTCGCGGTGCGCCGCGCGGTGGGGGCCTTCTCGAAGGAGACGCCGATACCGCGGACACCGGCGCGCTTGAGTCCGGCGAGGGTGGCCGCGAGGCCGTATCCGGCGGAGGAACCGATGACGAGGGCCACCGGCGCGTCGCCGTCCGGCGCGGCGACGGGCGCGGGGCAGGCCTCCCACATGTCGGCCACCGACTGCCCGCACCCTGCCGGGTGGGAGTCGAGAAAGAGGAAACCCCGATTGCGGGGAGTGAGAACGCGCTCGTTCACGATGGCAGTCCTTGGGTCGCCGGAACAGGGACACGGCGGCCGGCCGGGGCCCCGCGCCCTGCAAGTCTGCGCGAGCGGGCGCGCGGGTGGTTGCCCCGTCGGTAACAACGATCATGAGCCGGTCTTGGAGTGTTCCCACCACGGGCGGCCGGCGTCGCCGGGATTTCCGGCCGACGCTTCGGGGTGTCCGGCCGACGGTTCCGGGGGTTGGCGGGGGACGGTTCCGGGGGTTGGCGCCGTCCCCCGGCGTACGCCCCGGGCCGGGCCGGGCCGGGGCCGACGGGCCCGTGACAGGGTGACCGGATGACGACCGAACACCGGGCGGGTCCGCCCGGTCCCCCCGCGGCCCACGGAGATCTCCTCGCGGCGAGGACGCTCGTCTACGACCCCTGCGGTCTCGCCCTCTCCCCTCCCGTACCCGAACCCGAGTCCGCCGACTACGCCGCCCACGCCTTCACGCTCGACGGCCGCTCCGTACGGTTCCGGGTGGCGAAGACGACTCCCGCCAAGGCCGGTCAGTTCGTCACCGTGTGGAAGCGGTCCGCGGCCGGTCCCATCGAGCCGTTCGACGCACGGGACGGCATCGACCTCTTCGTCATCAGCTGCCGGGACCGGCACCACTTCGGTCAGTTCGTGTTCCCGGCGGAGGCACTCCGCCGGCACGGCGTGGTCGCGGAGAACGGCTCCGGCGGGAAGCGGGGATTCCGCGTCTACCCGCCCTGGGCGACCACCACGAACCGCCAGGCGGACCGTACGCGGACCTGGCAGCTGGACCACTTCCTGCACCTGCCGGAGGACGGCCGGCCCGTCGACCTGGCGCGGGCCCGCGAGCTCTACGGCCGCTGAGTCGTACCGCGCGGGCCGCCCGGCCGCCCGGTCATCGACGGCGCATCGCGCCGACCGTGGCGACGACCCACGCCACGACCCAGACCGCGCCGACCGCGAGGGCCACGAGCGCGGGTCCCGCCACGGGCGGCTGCGCCCCCAGTGAGGGGGCCACCCCGGCGGCCCGCGCGCCGAAGCCGACGACTCCGGCCGCGATCATCGCGATCCCGGCCCAGGAGACGCCGAGGACGCCCCACCGCACGTACCGGTGACGGAGCGGGCGGAGGAGGAGCAGCGCGACGAGGGCCATGGCGAGCCCGAGACCGGCGTTCCCCGACTGCGCGAGCATCACGTCGCCGACCTCGGCGTACGCCTCCGGGGGCGCGGGGAACCCGGGCATCCCGAGCTCGCCGCGCAGGGCGAGGTCGACCTTGGAGACGGTGTAGGCGAGGGCGCCGGCGGAGGCCGTGAGGGCGGCGACCCGACGGGCCGTCGTCGCGGATCCGGCCGGGGTCGGAGCCGGGGGGTCGGGGTCGACGAGCGGCACACGGTCGGGGTCGGCGGCCGGCGGCCGGCGGGTCACGGTGGGGGTCGGTGTCATGGCACGAGTCTCGGCGCGGCGCCCCGCACCCGGCATCGTCCCCACGGCCGGACCGCCTCCCCCGCACGGCGGAGGGAGGCGTCGTACGAGGCCGGCGCCACCACCTCACCCGACCCCGCCCCCTCGCTACCCGACCCCGCTCACGCCCCCTCGTGACCCCACCCCGCTCACGCCCCCTCGTGACCCCACCCCGTTCAGGCCTCGCGTCTGATCCCCGCGAGCAGGACGTCCAACGCGTTCACCGTCCGTTCCAGTGCCTCCGGGCCCTCGCTCCTGGCCAGCCACAGCGCCGCCTCGTTCATGGCGCCCGACAGCAGGCGCGCCAGCGGCTCGACGGGCTGTTCGGTGACGATGCCGGCCTCCACCAGGGCCTCCAGCGCTTCCGTGAGGTGCCGCGCCGAGGACTCCTCGTCCAGGGCTCGCCACTCCTCCCACCCCAGGACGGTCGGCGCGTCGACCAGCACGATCCGTCGTACGGCGGGGTCCGCGCCGGCCGCCAGGAAGGCCCGGCATCCGGCCCGCAGCTGCTCCCAGGGGTCGGCCTGTTCGTCCGCCGCCGCGGCGACCCGCTCCCCCAACTCCCCCTGGACCTCGGCGACCACCGCCCGGAAGAGGCCGGCCTTGCTGTCGAAGTGGTGGTAGGCCGCGCCCTTGGTGACCCCCGCGGCCCGGGCCACCTCCGCGAGGACGACGCCGTGGTAGCCGTCCTCGGCGAACCGCCGTCGCCCTTCGGCGAGGAGGGCCCGCCGGGTCGCCTCCCGCTGCTCCGCCCGGTTGCCCGCCGCCCGTTCGTCCGGCACAGCCGCACCACCCTTCCCATTTCGCATACCCGAGGTATGTTAGTCCCGACGGTTCACATACCTCGGGTATGCGAAAGCGGGCGCGCGGGCGCGCCGACGACGACGAGGAGTCATCCCATGACGACCGGACTCACCGGCTTCTATCCCGTGATCCGCACCGGCGACGTCGCCGCCGCGCGCGACTTCTACACCCGCCACCTCGGCTTCACCACGACCTTCGAGGCCGACTGGTACGTGAGCCTGCACCGCCCCGACGCGCCGCACTACGAGCTCGCCCTGCTCGACCACAGCCATCCGACGCTGCCCGAGGGCCACCGCACCCCCACCCGGGGCGGCCTGCTGCTCAACTTCGAGGTCGAGGACGTCGACGCGGAGCACCGCAGACTGATCGGCGAGGCCGGGCTCCCCGAACTCCTCTCCCTGCGCACCGAGGACTTCGGCCAGCGCCACTTCATCCTCGGCGCCCCGGACGGCGTCCTCGTCGATGTCATCACCACGATCCCGCCGACCGGGGAGTACGCCGCCCAGTACACCTCCACCGGCACGGGCCAGGCCTGATCGGCACGGGCGAGGCCTGATCGGCGGGGCGCCTCGGGAGAGCGCGTCGGCGTTCAGCGCGGCATCTCCTCAGGCCCTGGTCGCGCTGCCGAGGATCTTGGCCGGCGTGACGCGGACGACCACGCGTACGTGCTCCGGCGGGGCCTCCTCGTACTCCTTGCCGCCGCCCGGCCCGAGATACTCCTCGGCGATACGGACGGCCACCGCCCGGCCGGCGTCCTCGGTGACGGTGGCCGTGCCGCGTATCTCGACGTACAGGTCGGGGTCGGCGGGGTCGAAGACGGTCAGGCCGACGCGGGGGTCCCGGAGCATGTTCAGCGTCTTGCGCCGGCTCCGCGTGGTGGAGATCAGCAGCTCGTCGCCGTCGCGACTGACCCAGACCACCGAACTCTGCGGGCCGCCGTCGGGGTTGAGGGTGACCAGGACGGCCATGTGCGGCGCGTCGAGCAGACCGCGCACGGTGTCGTTCATCTCAAGAGGCATACCAGGGAGGCTAATCAGGCGGGCGGCCGAGGGCGCCGCCTCCCCGGCCTCCGGCGATCTCACGCACCGCGCATCGCGCGTCGCGCATCGCGGGCGTATCGCGGGCGTATCGAAAATCGCATACGCCCCCGCAACGGCCCGCCGTCTTCCATGGGGGCATGAACCACAACGCGTCCCTGACGGCACCGCCCCGCCGCACGCGCGGGATCGTGCTCCTCGGCCTGGCGGTCCTCGGCCTGGCGAGCGCCCTGTTCGTGGTGCGGCGGCCGCTCCTGATGTCCGCTCCGATGTGCATGGCCGGGCGGTGGCACGGCTGCTTCGACACGTTCAACGGCGTGGTGCTCATGACGCTGGTCACGCTGCCGCCGGCCGGGCTGGTGGCGTGGGCGCTGGCACGCCGCCGGCGCGCCGCCGGGGTCGCGTCGGCGGGGCGGCTGTCGCTGGCCGAGGTCGGCATGGTCCACGGGACGGTGCCGTTCCTGTGGCTGATCCTGATGCCGGGGGCCGCGCCCGGAATCGCGCCCGCCCGGGTGAGCCTGGTGCCGCTGCGGGACCTGGTCACGATGGGGTCGCTCGGGATCGCCGGCAATCTGCTGGCCTTCGCGGCGCTGGGTTTCTTCGCCCCGATGCGGTGGGCGGCCCTGGCGTCCGTACCGCGGATCCTGGCGCTGGGGGCGGGCTGCTCGGTCCTGGTCGAGACCGCGCAGTACGTCCTGCGGCTCGACCGGGTGTCCTCCGTGGACGACGTGCTGGTCAACGCCACCGGCGCCGTACTGGCCGGGCTGGCGTCGCGCCGCTGGTGGCGCACGGCGGCGGAGACGCCGTCGGACCGGCCCCGCCCCGTGACGGCACCGGTGGGCTGAGGCGGGCCTCCGGTGCGCACCCGCCGTCGTGTGCGTCGCATACGTCGGCGATATGCCGTGCTGCTTAGGCTTCCCCCATGCGCGTACTGATCGTCGAGGACGAGCCCTATCTGGCCGAGGCCGTCCGTGACGGTCTGCGTCTTGAGGCGATCGCGGCCGACATCGCCGCCGACGGCGACTCCGCCCTGGAGCTGCTCGGCGTCAACTCCTACGACCTCGCGGTCCTCGACCGCGACATCCCCGGCCCCTCGGGCGACGAGGTCGCCCGCCGGATCGTCGCCTCCGGCAGCGGCATCCCGATCCTGATGCTCACCGCCGCCGACCGGATCGACGACAAGGCCTCGGGGTTCGAGCTCGGCGCCGACGACTACCTCACCAAGCCGTTCGAGCTGCGGGAGCTCGTCCTGCGGCTGAGGGCACTCGACCGCAGACGCGCGTACGCCCGGCCCCCGGTCCGCGAGATCGCGGGCCTGCGGCTCGACCCCTTCCGCCGGGAGGTCTTCCGTGACGGGCGCTTCGTCGCGCTCACCCGGAAACAGTTCGCCGTGCTGGAGGTCCTCGTCGCCGCCGAGGGCGGGGTCGTCAGCGCCGAGGAGCTCCTCGAACGGGCCTGGGACGAGAACGCCGACCCCCTCACCAACGCCGTACGCATCACCGTCTCCGCCCTCCGCAAACGGCTCGGCGAACCATGGGCCATCGCCACGGTTCCCGGCGTCGGCTACCGGATCGACACCGGTCAGGACACGGGAGCGGGCGCCGGTCCGGACGCCGCGACGGGCGGTGCGGCCGAGGGCACCGGCGCGGCCGAGGACACCGGCGCGGCAGCCGGTACGGACGCCACCGGCCCCGGCCGGGACGCCACCGACCCCGGCCGTCCGCGTGGATAGACGCCCGGGGCCCAGCGCCCGGCTGAAACTGGCCCTCAGCTACGCCGGGTTCCTCGCCGTCGCCGGCGCGCTCCTGCTGGCCGTGGTGTGGGTGTTCCTGCTGCGCTACGTCCCCGACAACTCCCAGGGTCTGCTCGGGATCTCGCCCAACCGCTACCTCCTCGTGCGCACCTTCTTCCCCGCCGCGGCCGTGGCGATGGCCTTCCTGCTGGTGTTCGGCCTCCTCGGGGGGTGGCTCCTCGCCGGCCGGATGCTCGCGCCCCTCACCCGGATCACGGACGCGGCGCGGACGGCCGGGAACGGCTCGCTGTCCCACCGGATCCGGATGCCGGGCCGCCAGGACGAGTTCCGCGAACTCTCCGACGCGTTCGACTCGATGCTCGGGCAGCTGGAGTCCCACGTCGCCGAGCAGCAGAGGTTCGCGGCGAACGCCTCGCACGAACTGCGCACCCCGCTGGCCATCTCACGGACGCTCCTCGACGTCGCCCGCAAGGACCCCACGCGGGACCGGGACGAGCTCATCGAGCGCCTGCACACCGTCAACACGCGGGCGATCGACCTCACCGAGGCCCTCCTGCTGCTCAGCCGGGGCGACCGCGGAACCTTCGTCCGCGAGAGCGTCGACCTCTCCCTCGTCGCCGAAGAGGCCGCCGAGACGCTGCTGCCCGTCGCCGAACAGCGCCGGATCGCCCTCGACGTCACCGGCGGGGCGGCCCCGGCCTGCGGCTCCCCGGAGCTCCTGCTGCGCATGGTCGAGAACCTCGTCCAGAACGCCGTCGTCCACAACCTCCCCGCCGGCGGCACCGTGACGGTCCGGACCGGGACGGACGGCGACACGAGCGTGCTGCGGGTCGAGAACACGGGCCGCCTGCTGCCGCCGGAGCTGGTCCCGACCCTCACCGAACCCTTCCAGCGCGGAACGGAGCGCGTACGCACCGACGAGCACGCCGGTGTCGGCCTCGGCCTGGCCATCGTGCACAGCATCGTCCGCGCCCACGACGGGACCCTCGATCTCGCCCCCCGGCCGGCCGGCGGCCTCCTCGTCACGGTCCGGCTCCCGGCCGGCACCGGCCCCGCGAGGAACACCCCTTAGGCCTTCGGCCGGGAGCGGACACCGCCGGGGTCAGGCCGCGTGCAGGTCCGCCGCGTCCGCCGCGCAGTCCGGGCACTGCCCCGGTTCCGGGGCGCGGAAGGCCCGGCCGGGTGCTTGAGCGTCTCCGGGAGAGAGGCGAGCAGGGTCCGCCGTACGGCCTCCGGGGTCGCGCCCCGGGCGAACCACGCGTCGACGCCCGGGGCCAGGTGCCGCACGTCCCGCGCGGAGAGCAGCATGCGGGGATCGTGCCGCCGCAGGTCGAGAAGAAGCTCGGCGGCGGGCCCGTCGGGGAGGGCGCCCCCGGGCACGGCGCGGGTGGAGGCGGGCGCGGGTCCGGGTGCGGCGGGGGCGGGCGCGGGTCCAGGTCCGGCGGGCGCGGCCTCGCGTGCGGCCGTGGCCAGGGCGGCGGACCGGGCCTCGGGCGCGGCCGCGGGCGTGGGCACGGCTCCGCCCGCCGGCACACTCTCGGGCACCGGCCCGCCGTCGGGCACCAGCCCGGCCTCGGGCGCCCGCCCGGCCTCGGGCGCCCGCCCGGCCTCGCGTGCCCGCCCGCGCCCCGGCTCCACCCGCCCCCGCCCGTCAGCATCGGCCCCGGCCGTCACCCCGCCCGGCTGGTTGTACGACACCGTCCGGGTCTTGATCTCGCCGTTCGGCTGGCGCTCGCGCGTCCGGGACAGGTAGCCGTGCGCCTCCAGCTCGCGCAGGGCCCCGGCGATGCGCATCGTCCCCTCGGGGAAACGCCCGGCCAGGGCCTTGATGCCGACCGGCGAACCGGCGGGCAGCGACTGGATGTGGAGCGCCAGGCCGATCGCGAGCAGCGAGAGGTGCTCGCGCTGCGCGAGGTGGTTGCCGACGATCGTGTAGCGCGTGGTCTGCGGCAGGTTGGCGTGGATGACGCCCGTGCGGGAGGGGTGCGCGCTAAGGTGCTGAGTATCCATCGGGAAGTTGCTGCTTCCTGTGTGGTCAGGCCCTCGCCCAGGATTCCGAGTCCGGTCGAGGGCCGAACCATGTCCGGTCCGATCCAGGTCGCCGCGAGCACATGCCAGGCAACCACCCCAAGATCCAGCTCAGTTGGCAGAGTTCGCTCGTGTGGGTGACGCCCCCTCAGCTGGACCACTCACAGCAGGTGGGGAGGGGTGGGTACTTGCCCTCGGTCATTAAAAGGACGTCCGGACCGACCGGGTCGCGGCCCCCGACGACCCGGTCGCGAGCCCCGCGGAGTGCACACGCTGAGCGACGTACGCGACACTCTCCGCAGCATGACCAGTTGGAGTTACGAAGACGCCGGCCTGCCCACGGACGCGCTGCGGATCGAGAGCCTCACCCTCACCCCGGACCCGCCCGAGCCGGGCAGCGAGGTGAGGATGCTCATCAAGGGCACCGTCCAGGAGGCCGTCGAGGACGGCGCCTTCTACAACCTCACCGTCAAGCTGGGACTCATCAAGCTGCTGCACAAGCAGGTCGACCTCTTCGAGGAGATCCGCGAGGGCGCGCTGTCGGTGTCGCCCGACCCGGCCGGCGGGCCGATCAAGACGGGCGACGTGGAGCTGACGTACACCCTGAACCTCCCGAGGGAGACCCCGAGGGCCAGGTTCACTCTGGGGGTCCTCGCCTACAACGCCAACGAGGACGACCTGGCCACCCTCAAGTTCCGGGCCGACTTCACCCCGCCCCGCCCCTGAAGAGACGCTCACTCCCACGGCGCGGACGGCACGGAGACGGCCGTGCGCCCCGCGTACACGGCGGGCGGTCCGATGCGGAGGCGCCGGCCCGGCGGAAAGATTCCCGGTCCGGGTCGCAACCTCGGGGGGTGACGCACGTCTGGTGGGTTGAAGGCGCCCTTCAGCCGCTCCACCAGACCGTGTCCGTTCCACCTCGGGAGAAGCCCATGTCCAGCCACGCCAAGCGGAACCTCCGCCCCCGACCCAAGGTCCTGGGTGTCGTCACCGGTGTCGCGCTGCTCCTCGGCGGCGGCTTCGCCGCGCAGGCCTTCGCCGACTCCGGCGCCACGCCCGCCCCGGCCGCACCGAAGGTCACCGCTCCGGAGGCGGCCCCGGCGCCGGCCGCCGCGCCCGCCGACGCCCCGACCCCGGCCGCCGCCCCGAAGGTCGTCACGCCCGGCAAGCCCGCACCCGTGGCCGCACCCGCCCCCGCGCCGGCCCCCGAGCCGGTGACCGCACCCGCCCCGGCTCCGGCGGCTCCGGCCCCGGCGGTCCAGCCGACCGCCGCCCCCGCGCCCGCCCCGGCCGAGGACGCGCCCCGCGTCATCAAGCCCGGCACCCGCGTCGGGAAGTAACCCACAGCGGTAGCACCAGGAGGTGGCGACCGGGTCGGCCCGGGCTCGCGCGGGTCCGGGCCGGGCCGGTCGCCCCTCCCTCCCGCGACGGATCGAGGACAGCGCAGTTGTCGTACGCCATACCCGCCACCGCCACCGCCCCGCCGGGCACCGCCGTCGCGCCGTCGTGGTGGTCCCGCCTGCTCGCCCGTGTCTCCCGGACCGAGGACGCCCCAGGGCGCGTACGGGGGCGGCATCTGCGTGCGGTGGACATCGCCGCCGACCACGAGCCGCCGCCCACCCTCACCGAGCTCTACCGGGCCCGGCGCCTCGACATGGTGCGGCTCGCGCTCTTCCTCGTCGACGATCTGCACACCGCCGAGGACGTCGTCCAGGACGCCTTCGCCGCCGTGTGCCGGACGTACGGCACCTCCCTGAAAGGGCTCCAGGACCCGAGCGCGTACCTGCACACCGCCGTGGTCAACGCGGCCCGCTCCGTGCTCCGCAGGCGCCGCACCGCGCGCGCGTACACCCCGCCCCACCCGGGTGCCGAGGCTCCCGTCGACGAGGGCCTGCTGCTCGCCGAGGAGCACCGGAACGTGCTCGACGCGCTCGCGCGGCTGACCCGGCGCCAGCGCGAGGTCCTGGTGCTGCGCTACTGGTCCGAGCTGTCGGAGGCGCAGATCGCGCAGACGCTCGGGCTGTCGCGTGGCACGGTGAAGTCCACCGCGAGCCGTGCGCTCGACGCCCTGGAGAAGAAGCTGGAGGCGGGCCGATGAGACCGCGGGCCGAGGACTGTTCCACCACCGCCGAGGAGCGGCTGCGCGCCGCGTTCGCCGCCCGCGCCGCCCTCGTCACCCACCGGGACCTGCGACGCGACGCGCCCCCGCGGGGACGGAGTTGGGGACTGCGCCGGGTGCGGGGGGTCGCCCTCGCCGGGCTCGGGGCGGCCGCGGCCGTGGCGGCCGCGTGCCTCCTCGTCCTGGTGCCCGGCGTCGCGCCGGACCCGGCCCCGGTGCCGCCCGCCCGTTCCCCGGGGGTGGACGAACCCCAGGTCAGGCCCACACCGGCCCCCGCCCCGGCCACCCCGTCCGTCGCCGAGCCGGGAGCACCGGACCCCAAGCCCGTCGAGGAGCCGTAACGCGCGGGCGGGCACCCGTACATGCGAGAAGGGCCGGAACCCTGAGGTTCCGGCCCTTCTCGCAGATCCGGGATTCCGGTCGCGCGAACTACTTCGCGGGGACCTCTTCCAGGCAGAGCACGAACTTGTCCGACTCCAGCTGCTGCGCGAGCGCCGACAGCTCCGTGCCGCACTTGTTCACGTCGAAGGTGTCGTCGATGACCTTGACGACCTTGAACAGGTCGGCCTTGCCCGAGGAGCAGTCCGTGGTGTCGACCTTCGGGTCGTTGTCGGGACCCGTCACGGTGACGCACTCGCCGGCCTTGGCGTGCACGGGGGCGTCGCCGGTGAGGTACGGAAGACCGAGCTTCACGGCGAGGGCCACGGCGATCGCGACGACGACACCGCCGACCTTCTTGAGGAGGGCGCTGCCCTTCTTGGCCGGGGCCGCGGGCTGCTCGGGGGCGGCGGCGGGCTGCTCGGGGGAGAGGGGCGCGGACGGCGTCGTCATGAGGGATTCCTTGGGGACGCGGACATGATCAGACGCGAACGTTACATGCGCCAAATCCGACAAAAAGGATCATGAAGATCCAACTGCCGATCAGATGCCGAGTCGTGACCCTGCCAATCCGTCAGGAACGCCGCCCCAGCTGCCGCTGGTGCTCCAGCACCCTCCGCAAGTCAACCGGAAGCGGGTGATACGGGCCGTACGCGCGCTCCGCGTCGAACAGCAGCCGCTGGAGCTGATCCTGACCGGCCGCGTACTCACCCGTCGCCACCAGCAGCAGCGCGATCCGCTGACGGATGTCGAAGGACCTGGCCGGATCGCCCTCGCAGTACGGCAGCACCGCACGGAACTCGGTGAGCGCGGCCGCCGTCTCCCCCGACTGCTCCAGACAGAGAGCCGCGTCATAGCGGAACTGCAGGGTCTGCGGATCCGCGGGACCGGCCTCCGCGTCCCGGTCCGCCGCGAGCCGGCGCAACTCCGGGAGCGCGCGCCGGTACTGACCGTCGTCCATCAGCGTCGACGCGTACTGCTTGCGCAGGATGTGGACGATCGGCGACCGCTCGCCGTGCTCGGCCGCCGCGGCGGGCAGGATGCCGCCCAGGATGTCCACGGCCTGAGTGAGCGCCCCCTCCCCCAGCAGCCGCTTGACCTCGTCGACGGCGGCGGCGACATCGGGGCGGGCGGGGGCGGCGGGAGCAGGGGCCGGGGCGGGAACGGGAGTGGCGCCGGGGCGGCCGGCGGGCGGCGCGTACGACGACCTCGGGTCGGTCCGGGGGGCGGCGGGCGGCACGGCGGGCGCGAGGGGCGCCGGGGCCCGCACCGGAACCGCCGCCACGGGAACGGCCGCGCCGGCGAAGGCCGGTGCCGCCGTCGCCGGCCGGTCGGGCCAGGGCGCGTGCGGGCGGAGGAACGGCCGGGTCGGGTCCATCGGTCCCGCCGGGGCCCCGCGCGCGGGAAGCAGCGGCAGCAGGTGCTCGTACACCTCGTGCGCGCCGGAGGGCCGCTCCCGCGGATCCTTCGCGAGGAGCCGGAGGACGAGCGCTTCGAGGGGCTCGGGGACCTCGGGCCGCAGCTGCCGGAGCGCCACGGGAGCCTCGTACAGATGGCGGTGCAGGACACCGAGCGCGGTGGAACCGGCGAACGGCACGTTCCCGCTGAGGAGTTCGTGGAGGAGCACACCGAGCGCGTACAGGTCGGTGGAGGGTCCGACCGCGCCGCCCATGGCCTGCTCGGGCGCCATGTAGGCCGGACTGCCGATGGGGGAACCGGTGTGGGTGAGACGGGTGGTGTCACTGTCCAGGACGGAGGCGACACCGAGGTCCAGGACGAGGACCGACCCGTCGGGTCGGACCATCACGTTCCGCGGCTTGAGGTCGCGGTGCACGATCGGCACGGCATGGACGGCGGCCAGCACGGCGCACAGCTGCGCGGCGACGCTGACCGCCCACTCCCACGGGTACGGGTCGTGCTCGGCGAGATGGTCCGCGAGGTCGGCGCCGTCCACGTACTGCATGACGAGGAACAGGTCCTCGCCCTCGCTGCCCGCGTCGTGGACGGTGACCAGACCGGGGTGGTCGACATGCGCGGTCACCCGGCACTCGCGCACGAAACGGCGCCGCAGCTCGTCGGCGGCGGTGGCCGGGCCCGTCATGGTGGCCGGCCGGAGCAGCTTCACCGCGACCCGGCGGTCCAGCCTCCGGTCGTACGCCGTCCAGACCTGCCCCATGCCGCCCTGCCCGATGACGGTGGCGAGCTCGTAACGCCCGCCGATCACCCGCCCGTTCACGCCCGTCCCTCACCCTCTCCGGTGTGCCGGAGAAGATCGCTCAGCTCGTCGAGCTCGGCACGGACCTGGTCGATACGCGGGGCGCCGGGAGCGGGGACCGGGGCGGGGGCCTGGCCCGGCGCCGGAGCCGTCACGGCGGGCGGCGGATATCCGTAGCCGTACCCCGGCGGTGTCCCGTAGGGGTACGCCGACGGCGGGTGCGGCGGCGGGTGCGGCAGCGACAGGTGCGGCGGCGACGGAACCACGATCACGACCGGGGCGGGCTGGTGGTGCCGGATGTCGACCACCAGGAAATAGCAGGTCACGATCGCCATCTGCACGAGCAGGACCACCATGCCGACGGTGTTCATCCACGTGCCGGCGAACCGCTGCTCCAGCGGCACCACACAGCCGACGTTGAGCACCAACTGGACCCAGAAGAGCGCCCAGTCACGCCCCGCGCGCCGCATGATCGCGATCCGGAGCATCGCGACCCACGCGAGGAACCCCAGCGACAGCACGACCAGGACCGTGATCAGGACCCGGACGGTGACCGTGGCCGCCGACGGGCCCGCGGCCCGCGGAGGTGCGGGTGTGGGCACCTGACCGTACATACGACGCTCCCCCGGGACGGATGATCAGGCTATGAGGGTATGACGGTCTTCACCCGGGCTCCACACTTCCGTCGGCGAGACCGTCGTAGAGCCCCTGGACCAGCTGCTCGCCGAGCCGGGCGGCGAGACGCAGCGCCTCCTCGAACTCGGCCAGCGACCTGAAGTGGGCGCCGTGGCGGCGCTGGTCGGCCAGCGGCAGCCGGGGCAGCTGGAGACGGCGCACGTCCAGCCGGGCCGCCGTCGAGGCGAAGCTGCTGGCCTGCCGGTTGTTCGCGGTGCCCCGCAGGAAACCGGCGAGGAACCAGGGGTCCAGGGCGGCCGGGGCGGGCCGCAGCAGCTGGAGGTTGCGGCCGAGGGCCGCGCCCGCGGTGGCCGCGTCGACGACCCGGGCGACGGAGCCGCCGCCGAGGACGGGCACCACGACGTCTCCCTCGGCGACGAGAACGGGCTCCTCCGCCGGGCCGCCGCCGGGCAGCGCCCCGGACGGCGGGCCGCCGGACAGGACGTCGTGCTCGGTGAGGACGGGAACGTCTCCGCCGCCGACGGGCGCCGTGCCCGAGCCTCCGGTACGGAGCTGGAGGGCGCCGGTGCGGGCCAGTTCGCCGACGGTGGTGAGCGGGCGGGGCGCGGGGCGCGCGGGGACGGGAGTGGGGGCGAGGCCCTGGGTACGGCGCAGGGTCTCGTCCAGGCGGTCGCGGACGGCGGCCAGCTCGGGGGCGGTGCCGCCGGCGGCGGGGGCGGTGAGATAGCGCGCGGGGGCGAGGTCGACCTCGTCGTCGAGGAGTTCGATGACGGGGACGGCACGGGCCACGGACTCCTCGCCGCCCCGGCCCGCCCACGCGTCGAGGACCGTGTTCCGCAGGGTGGTCCAGGGGAGCTTGTCGCGGCCCGCGTCCGGGACGAGCCCGGCGGTGTCCACGAACAGGGTCTCCGCCGGGGGCCGCTGGTCGGCCCCGGGGCGGACGAGGACCCACAGGTGGAGCGGGATGCCGTACGGGGGTGCCGCCCCGGCCGGGAGGGCGACGACGGCCCGGAGCGCGCCCCGGCGCAGGAGGTCGGCGCGGATGCGGCGGCCGGAGCGCCGTGAGGCGACGGCGGGCGGCATGAGGAGGACGGCGGCTCCGCCTTCGCGGAGCCGGGCGAGCGCGTGCTGCACCCAGGCCAGTTCGGATTCCGTACGGGCCGGGAAGCCGTACTCCCAGCGGGGGTCGTAGGCGAGTTCGTCGTGCCCCCAGGTCCGCTCGTTGAACGGGGGGTGGCACAGGACCGCGTCGGCGGCCAGCTGCGGGAAGGCGTCGGCACGGAGGGTGTCGCCGGTGGCGGAGCGGATGTCGGCGTCGCCGTGGAGGGCGAGGCGCAGGGCCGTGAGGGCGGCCAGGTCGTGGTCGGTGTCCTGGGCGAACAGCGCGGTGGGATGCGGGACGGCGCGCAGTAGGCCTCCGGTGCCGCAGGCCGGGTCGACGACGGTGCCGAGGGGACGGCCGTCGGGGGCCGCGGCGGCGGCGAGCTCCGCCATGAGCTCGGCCAGCGGGGGCGGGGTGAGCGTGTACTGACGCGGGTTGGCGTCGAGGTGACGGCCGAGCAGGAACTCGAAGGCCTGGCGGGCGCCGCCCAGCTCGACGGCCAGCTCGACGGCGGCACGGAGCAGGGGGACGGCGGGGACGGTGTCGGCCGGGGTGGGGGTGTGAACAGACCTCGGCACGCCGAAGCGGGCGGTGAGGACCTCCTCGAAGACCCCGGGCAGGACCTCGCCGAGGCGGTCGTCGGGGAGCGCGGCCAGCTCGGTCCAGGCACCCGGCCGCTCCCGGAGGAGGAGCAGGACGCAGCCGGTCTGCACGAGGCCCGCGACGGTGCCGGAAGGGTGGCCGGCGAGCTGCTGCGAGACGCGCTCGCGGAGCGGTACTTCGGCGAGTTTTCCCTGCTCACGGAGCCACTTCTCGACATCGGCGAGGGAGAAGGAGGGACTGGTCTCGGTGCCGCCGACGGGCTTGGGGAAGTCGGCGTGGCGCCGGCGCCAGTTGCTGACGGCGGCCCTGCCGACCCCGGCGAGCCGGGCGATACCGGCGGCGGTGACCTCTGCCGTGCTCTCTTCGGGCACCTGTCCGTCTCCCCTCGTACGTGTGTGAACACACCGAGCATAGCGCCCGACCCGATTCACGGTGTGAGTGAACTCGAAACGCGTGCACGGTGTTGACTCGGTTCACAGCTTCTGCTGTGATTACTCCATCGGAACACGGAGTCCCGACAGTGGAGTCCTCACAGCGCCCGGAAGGTGCCACAGCCATGTCTCAGCAGCAGCGCAACTGGTTCGCCCGCCACAAGGTCCTCACCGCCGCCGGCGCGGTCGTCGCGGTCATCGCGATCGGCGCGGCGATGGGCGGGGGAGGCGACACCGAGTCCCCGAAGGCCGGCGCGAAGCAGGAGCAGCCCGCCAAGCAGGGCGGCGACAAGAAGGCGCAGGACAAGCCGAAGGTCGTCACGATCGACGGCGACGGCGACTTCGAGGTGGGCGGCGACGTGAAGCCCGGCCTCTACCGCTCCACGGGCAACAAGGACGCGGGATGCTACTGGGAGCGCGCCAAGGACGCCTCGGCCGACACCGACTCGATCCTCGCCAACGACAACGTGACGGGCACGAGCTACGTCGAGATCAAGGCGACGGACAAGCTCTTCAAGTCCTCGGGCTGCGGCACCTGGGAGGCCGTCGACACGAAGGCGAAGGGCACGCCGGGGACGACCCTCAAGGGCGACGGCGGCATGTTCAAGGTGGGCGTGGACATCGCCCCGGGCACGTACAGGTCCACGGGCAACAAGGACGCGGAGTGCTACTGGGAGCGCGCGAAGGACGCGACCCACGGCACGGACTCGATCCTGGCGAACGACAACGTCACGGGCACGGCGATCGTGAAGGTCAGCGCCTCCGACGGCTACTTCAAGTCCTCGGCCTGCGGCGACTGGAAGAAGACGGGCTGACACCCGACCGGGCCGGAACCCCCGTCGCCCGGGACCGAGATCGCCACGCGCCGGTCGCCGCTCCACCCGACGGCGAAGCCCCGCGCCCGGGCCCGGGCCGCGATCTCACCGGTGACGGACCGGACGCGGCCTAGGAGACATCGCATCGGGTCAGCGCGGAGACGTATTCGGCGCCGTGTGACCCGCACTCCACGAGGAACGCGCGGAAACCCGCGCCGTCCCGCCCGACGAGACCCGGTGCCCGCTCCCGAAGGGACCGCTCCAGCTCGCCGAAGTACCGCGGCCGCCCGAGGTCGACCCCGCTCGTGTCGAGCTGCCGGTCGACATGCCCGGCGAACCGGTCGCACCACTCCGCGAGCGGAACCGGAGCGTCGTCCGGCAGGTCACCCGTCGCCGACCTGCCGTACAACTCGATGAGCTCGGCGGCCTTGAAGGGGTAGTAGGTGCTCCCCGTCGGCTCCTCGTCGAAGAGATCCAAAAGCTCTTCCAGGGATTCCAGGAGCGCCTCGATCTCGTCGAGTCCCACGACGGCGTCCGGGGCGGCCAGGGTGGCGAGCACCGCGACGAGCCGGCCCGCACCGCAGTACCCACCCACCACCCCGTCCCACTCCGCGGAGAGCCCGGCCCCGACGACCGGGCCGAACCTGGCGCTCGCGCATCGCACGCTCCGGATCCGCACGGCACGGTCGTCACGCACGAGGCCCCTCCAGAGACAGCTCCGGCCGGCCCAGGTCGAGCAGGTCGGGGTCGTGGCGGACGAGCGCGCGCTCGAACGCCTCCCAGCCCTCCCAGCCCTCCCGCCCGACGAACGCGGCCTCGCGGTCCCCGACGGGCATCAGCACGGCCATCCCGCAGGCTCACGCCCTCTCTCTTCCACTGTTCTTCCGGTCTCTTCCGGCCGATGCCCCCAGCACAAAGGCCGTCCACCCGGTGTTCCGGATGGACGGCCCCATGTTCTCAGCTCTCAGCAGGACGCGACCGGGGTCAGTTCAGGCTCTCCAGGATCTCGGCGGGGGCCGGCACGTGCTCCCGGGCCTCGCCGTCGACGGTCCACGAGCCGTTCCACTCGATCCGCCGGACCCGCCCGTGACAGTTCTCGTACTCCACGAAGCTGCCCGGCGCGCCCTCCAGGAGCTCCAGCTCCCGGAGCAGCACGTCGGGGGTGGTGAAGCCGCGGAGGTCGCCTTCGCTGCCTCCGCCGGTCCTCGTGTTGTCGAACTCCATCCGGAGGAACGGAACGGCCTCACGGGTCATGTCCGCCGTGGATCTCGGGCTGGACGGCCACCACGGCGTCGAAGTCGTAACCTGAGTGGGAGAACCCGGGAACGACCTCGAACGCTCGGGGGTTCTCCCCGAGCCCGGCACGGTGCTCACCCGTACGGCCTGCTCGACGTCGACGGGGCGGGACGGGGGCGTACGGGTCACGGGGGGGGCTCCTCGAACGGTCGGAGGGCACCAACCTAGACGCGGAGAGGCTCCGCCGGCGCATGTGCCGGCGGAGCCTCTCCTGGGGTGCGGTGCGGAACTACTGCGACGGGATCGTCGCGACCGTCACCTGCCCGTCCATCAAGCACTCGACGAGGACGGAACTCCCCAGGGGGTGGATCCAGAAGTGCGGTCCGGCGTCGAGGATGTCGAGTGCGTGCCGCACCGCCACGCTCGCGGGCATGGTCACGGTCGGCATCAGCAGGTTTCCCCACATGACGGCCACCCGCTCCTCACGCTGCACGTACGGTGCGAGCAGTTCCGCCGCCATCCTCGTCCAGTGCTCCTCGTCGTCCCACAAGAGGCGGTCGTCGAACGGAGCAGACTCGAAGTCGATCACGTCGCCGGAGGCAGCCGGGAATCTGTTCAGCGTCGCCGCCGCCAGGGCGCGGTTCTCCGCGAGATCAAGCTTCACCACCTGTCGGCCGTCATCGTCACGGGGGTCGTTCACGAAGTCCGGAAGGTATTCAGGACGGCTCCCGTAAGGACTGTCTCCAGCCACGCGTTCCGCCTCCATGGGTCGAGATGCCTGCAACGGAAAAGGGCGCGCCCTGTGGGACAGGGCGCGCCCTCTTCATGACACGCCGGCCACCTCGGAGGTGGCCGGCCGGCGACGGTCAGCCGACCGTCATCCTTCGTTCTCCGCTCGGAGGACCTCCGCCTCGTCGAGGTTCATACCGATCATGTGCCGGAAGAAATCCGGGAACGACGGGTACCTCTCGACCTCCGCGCCGGCGATCCAGATCACCGGTGCCGGTCCGTCTCCCGACGTCACGGGCATCACGAAGAAGTCGATCG
The DNA here is from genome assembly GCF_044331325.1 of Streptomyces sp. NPDC017246. Taxonomy (NCBI): domain Bacteria; kingdom Bacillati; phylum Actinomycetota; class Actinomycetes; order Kitasatosporales; family Streptomycetaceae; genus Streptomyces; species Streptomyces sp. NPDC017246. The sequence goes on from NZ_JBIRMW010000008.1 coordinate 89,294, forward strand.
TCGTCGTAGACGCGGCGATCGGCAGGAGGGCGTCCCGATCGAGCCCGGAGCGCGTGAGCGCGTCGGGCTCCATCGAGTCCAGCAGCATCCGCGCCGTCTCCATGGCCGGGGAGCCGAGGAGCTCCCCGGTGCCGAAGACGTCGATGTCCTGGAAGAGCGCAGGCCATCCGTCGGCGGCGAGGAGGAACGACACGTAAGCGCCGTCGAGCTCGTGCCCGAGCCTCCCGGCCACCTCGCGGAGACGTTCCGCGTCCGCCGGGGGACGCGCCTCCTCGAAGCGCCAGAGCTCATCCGTGTCCGATGCCCGCACGCGTTCCTTGGCGGCCCGCATGCGGCGCATCTCGTCAGGCCAGTCGGTCATGGCGTATTCGCTTGATTCCTGTTGTCGACGATGACGAACTTCTTGGGCTTGCAGCCCACGGGACAGCGCTGCCCCTGGCCGGAAAGGCTGCTGTTGACCTTCAGGTCCATGTCGATCCAGGTCGGCGGCGTACCGTGACCCAGCCACATGGCGTCAGGCGCGTGCCCGGCCACCCCAGTGTAGGGAGTGCCCGCGGCTTCGGCCCGCTTGCGCTCCTTCTTCGCCTGCCGGGCCGCGTCGGCGCGGATCGCGCCTCCGGTGGAGACACGGCCCGTGGGGGACATCTTCCCCTTGGCGATGGCGTCGTTCGTCGCGTCCACGTACGCCTTGAACTGGTCCGCCTGGTCGTCCGTCGCCCATTCGGGGATACGGACCTCGGCCTCGCCGTTCACGTTGCAGTTGTGGACGAGGACCGCGGAGCCGGGATCGGCGCCGCCGGAACCGGACGCCGCGTCGGCGGTCGTCACCGAATCGCCCGCGAACACGAAGTACGTGTGCAGGCCCTCGATGCTCAGGTCGTACGTGGTCCTGTCGGCCGTGTACGACTTGACCTCGACGATCGCCGTCGGGCCGCCCTCGCCGTTCTGGAGCTTCTGGCCGACCCGGAGGTCGCCCGCCTGCGTCCAGGAGTTGCGGGTGGACTCGTAGAACTGGTGGTGCTTGGTGGTCTCGATCGTCTTCCGGCCGGCCTTCGCGACGATGGTGACGTCGACGTAGTCGCGGTCGGTCTTGGTGACGATGACCTGCTTGACCTCGTGGATCTCCTTGGTCTTCTTGCCGGGCTCGGCCGTGATGACCTTGTCGCCCGCCTTGACCTTGGAGATCTCCTTGGTCGTGCCGTCCGCCAGCAGGACCGGCGTCTTGCCGGTGAAGCTGTGCGGGGTTCCGCCGCGACGGATCGGGCAGCCGGGACCGGACGAGGCGCCCGGCGAGTCCTTCGCCTTCGGGCCCTTGCCCTTGCCCTTGGCTCCGAACGCGCCGCCCATGACGGCACCGATCGTCGCCGCCTTCGCGGCTCCGGCGACCGAGCAGCCCTCCTCGCTGTTGACACAGGAGGTGCCGTACTCGACCGCGCCCGAGAGGGCTTCCTCACCGGCGTTCTCCGCGACGTTCGTCGCGATCCTGCCGGCCGCGCCGGAGAGCAGCTTGCCCGCGGCGCTCGCCGCGAGACGGCCGCCGACGCCACCGGCGGCACCGGTCACGGCGCCGATGGCGACCGCGCCGAGGAATCCGCCGACCGACTTCGGGCCGTCGCTCATCGCGTAGCCGACGGCATTGCCCGCGGCGCCCGCGAGGGCGGCGCAGCCGATGGCTCCGACACCGGCCGTGATCGCGGTGCAGCCCGCGAAGACGGCGATTCCGACGGCGACCGAGGCGATGGTCGAGGCATGCTGCTTGACGAAGTTGGCTGTCGCCTTCGCCGCCTTCTTGACGGCTCTGCCGACCTTCTTGGCTGCCTTGACCACCTTGTTGGCGACGTGTTTGACGGCCTTGGCGACCTTGCGGACCGCCTTCTTCACATGCTTGACGACCTTGTGGGCGACACGTTTCACGGTCTTGTAGACCCGCTTGACGTATCTCTTCACCTTTCTGACGCTGTCGGCCACGTACCGGACGGTCTTTCTCACCGCCCGCTTGGCCCGCTTCACCACCTTCTTGACGGCCCTCTTGACGACCTTCGCGGCCTTCTTGACGACCTTGGCGACCTTCTTGACGGCCTTCTTGACGTGCTTGTAGGCCGACTTGACGGTCTTGGTGACCTTCTTCTTGACCTTCTTGACGATCTTGTCGGCCCAGCCCGGCCAGTGGCCGGTCGGGTCCATGCCCGTCATCGGGTTGCCGTCCGCGTACGCGTACCGGTTCGCCGAGATCGAGTTCGGGACCCCGCTGAGGGAGACGGTGTCACGGCTGTTGAACTGGCCGGTCTCCGGCGAGTACCAGCGCGCGGCCATGTTGACCTTCGCGGTCTCCGGGTCGGTCCAGCCGGACTGGTAGCCCAGCGAACCGAGCATCGACGCGGACTGGACGACCTTGCCGAACGGCGAGTAGGTCGTCGAGCCGGTCAGTGCCTCGCCCGTGGTGGTGAACTGCGCCACCACGTCCGTGTGCAGGTCGGTCAGCGCCAGCGCGGAGCTGACGGCGTTCTTCACACCGACCACGGCGCCCCCGGCGTCACGGCTGTAGGTCGACAGACCGTCCGAGGCCACCTCGTTGCCGTCGCCGCTGTACTTGAAGGCGTAGAGCTCGGTGCCCGTCTCGTCCTTGGCGTTCAGCACCCGGTCGAGACCGTCGTAGGTGTAGGTGCGGTTCCCTTCCTGGATGACACGGTTGAAGGCGTCCACCTTCATGGTCGTGACCCGGCTGGCCTCGTCCGTCACCGAGCTCAGCGTGCCGCGCGCGGTGTACGTGTAGGCGCTGTGGCCGTCCGACGTGAGCCGGTTGCGGGCGTCGTACGTGTAGGTGTCGCCACCCACCCGGGTCCGGTTGCCGGACGCGTCGTAGCCGTAGACCTCGTTCGTCGTCCCGTTGTTCCAGGACATGACGCGGTCGGCCCAGTCGTACGTGTACGTGTTGGCCGACGAACCGGCGAGCCCCGTCGTCGTCTTCGACGTCAGGTTGTCACTCGCGTCCCACCCGTAGGTGAAGGACGCGAGCGTCTTGCCGGTCGGCGAGGACAGCGTGTCGGTGGTCGGGCGCTCCAGCTTGTCGTAGCCGAAGCTGCGCTTCGCCTTGCCCGTGCCGTAGTCGATCGACGTCACGTTGCTGTTGACGTCGTAGCCGTACGTCGCCGTCGAGCCCGTCAGTCCGTCGTTGGCCGTCTTCAGGCGGCCGGCGGTGTCGTAGCCGAAGGTCGACGTGCCCGAGGCGTCGGTGCGGGAGGTCATCCCGCCGTCGCCGTCGTACGCGAAGGACGAGGAGCCCGAGGGCCCGTTCGCCGTGAGGAGCTGACCCCGGTCGTCGTAGGAGAAGGTGTTCTTCTCCGTGCCGAGTCCGGCGACGGCCGTGACCCGGTCGTCGGCGTCGTAGTCGTACGTGTGGTCGGCCGTGACGGCCTCCGCACCCGTACCCGACTGGCGGACCAGTCGGCTCTTCGCGTCGTACTCGAAGGAGACGTTCACCCCACCGGGAGAACGGGACTCCTTGATCCGGCCCGCACGGTCGTAGACGGCCGAGAAGGTCCGGTCCGCGAGGTTCGGATGGGTCGGCGTCGACGGCTCGATCTGCGACTCCGGCAGACCCCACGTGTTGTACGTCGTCAGGAACGGGTTGTTCCGTCCGTCGCTGAAGCGGGTCTGGTTGCCCGCCGCGTCGTACCCGTAGGTCGTGGTGATCGACTCGGTCGCGGAGACAGGCTCGACGACCTTCGTGATCAGACCCGAGGAGTCGTACGTGAAGGTCTTCGTGTGACCGCGGTGGTCGGTGGCCGAGACCATGTTGCCGGCCCGGTCGTAACCGGTGCTCGCCGTACGGAGCACGGCACCCGTCTCGTCCAGGTCGTCCGTCTTCACCAGCTGGCCGAAGCCGTCGTACGTGTTGCGGGTGCCGGTACCGTCGGGCTCGGTGACCGTGAGCGGCTGCCCGTCCATGTCGTAGGTGAAGCGCGAGACCTTGCCCGCGCCGTCGGTCACCTCGGTGACCTCACCCTCGGCGTTGTACTTGTACGACTCCGTGACGCCCTGCGGCGACACGATCCGGGACAGCTCGCCGCCCGGCGCGTTGTACTCGTTGATCGCCGTGTACGCCCGCTGGGTCGGCTGGCGCACGATGTCCGTGCTGGTCAGCTCGCGGCCCAGGTAGTCGTACGTCATCTCCTGGCGGGCGCCGTTCGGCCGGGTGGCCGACAGCTGGTCGCCGTTGGTGGAGTACGTGTACTTCGTCGTACCGCCGCCCGGCTCGCTGACCGAGGCCAGGTCTCCCAGCTGGGTGTACGAGTAGGTGGTGCGGTTGTCGAGCGGGTCGACCTCCGCCGTCACCTGGCCGAGCTTGTTGTACTCGTTGTACGAGGTGGCGCGGATCGGGGCGGACGCGCCCGGCGCGAGGTAGTCGGGAGACGTCGTGGACAGCTCCTGGCCCTCCGCGTCGTACGCCGTCGTCACCACGTTGCCGAGCGGGTCCGAGGACTCCGTCGGCTCACCGAACGTGTTGTACCCGGTCATCGTGACGGGCCGGACGGAGACCGGGGTCCCGCCGTTCTGCTCCGCCATGACGGCCGGCTCGGTGACCGAGGTCTGCTGGCCGAGCTCGTCGTAGCCGTAGTCGGTGACGTTGCCCGCGGTGTCCGTCTGGGACAGCGGCAGACCGCGCTGGTCCAGCTTCCAGGAGGTGGTGCGGACCGTGCTGCCCGCGGCCGGCAGGGTGCCGCCCTTGAGGGCGGTGATCTGCGCCGGGGTGAGCGCCTCCCCGTAGACCTGGACGTCGTCCAGGCCGCCGAGGTGGTTCTCCGCGTAGGTGCCCTTGTACCAGCGGCGGCCCAGCTGGAGGGGCCCGGTGGCCTCCCACGGGGTGGAGAAGGTCGCCGGGGTGCCGCTCGCGACACCGTTCACGTACAGCCGGATCTGGGAGCTCGCCTGGTCGTAGACGCCGACCAGGTGGGTCCAGGTGTTGACCGTGACGGCCGCGGTGCCCGACGAGGCACGCACGATGACCGGGTCGAAGGTGTCGGTGGCGTGCCGGTTGAAGGTCCAGCCGGAGGCGGTCGAGTAGTACAGCTGGAAGCCGGAGGCCTCCTTGCCGTCCTGCGCGACGAAGGTCCGGTTGGCCGCCGTGGAGGTCAGCTTGACCCAGGCGGAGACCGTGAAACTGCCGGTCGTGTTCACGACCGGCCCGGTGGTCTGCGCCCACGAGTTGGTGTCGCCGTCGAAGGCGGCGCTGCCGCTCCGGTCGGTGTTCCAGTGCATGCCGGTGCCGTGGCTGCCGGTGTTGTTGGCGCCGGAGGAGTCCGCGAGGCCGAAGCCCGTGGTCTCGTCCAGCTTGTAGCGGGCCACCGGGGCCGTGGTGCCGTCGTGGCTGGTGGTTCCGGTGATGTTGCCCAGCGCGTCGTACCGGGTGTCCGTGGTGGACACGGCACCCGTCGCCGGGTCGCGGTCCGTCTCGGTCACCACGTTGTCGTCGGGGTCGTAGCCGGTCTGCGTGGTCCTGGCGAGCCCGTTGGGGTCGAGGATCTCGGAGACCGTACGGTCGGCCGCGTCGACGGTGAAGGTGCTGCGGGTCTGCCCGTCGTTGGTGACCTGCTCGGTCAGGTTGCCGTCGGCGTCGTAGGTGTTCGCCTGCTCCGTGAAGGACTTGCCGGTCTGCGGGTCCTTGCGGACCACGGTGGCCGACAGGCCGTCGTCGGTGTAGGTGTACGCCGTCTGCCAGCCCATCGAGTCGGTGATCGACGCGAGGCGGCCGGCCGGGTCGTAGGCCCGGGATTCCTGGACGAGCGTCGTCGGAGCCGTCGGGTTGAACGGGTCGCCGGTGTAGTTGAGCAGGTTGGTGGTGAGCGGACGCTGCTCGCCGTCGAAGGTGTAGGTGTTCACGGTCCCCGCGGGGTCCGTCTCCTTCACCTTGTTGCCGTAGACGTCGTACTCGAACGACGTGGTGTCGCCGCCCGGGTCCGTCCTGGTCGCCAGCTGGTTGGTGGCGTCGTACGTCATCGATGTGACGCGCGCCGTGTCACCGCCGGTGAGGTCCTGGACCGACTGCGACAGGATGTTGCCGTCGGGGTCGTACCCCGTGGTCGTCTTCGCCTGGTGCTTCGCGCCGGTGACCCGGTTGGTGACGGACGGGGTCGTCTCGGTGAGGACCTGGTCGTTCTTGTCGTACGTCTGCGACGTGACGAGACCGCCCGGGTTCGCGTCCGAGACCTCCTTCTTGGAGATCTCCCGGCCCAGCTTGTCGTACGTGTACTCCACCGTGGCGCCGTTGGCGTCGGTGATCTTCGCCAGGTCTCCGTTGGCGAAGTAGGTGTACGTGGTCTTCCGGCCGCCGGGGGTGGTGACCTGCGACACGAGACCCGCCGGCGTGACCGCCGTACCGCCCTCCGCCGCCGGGGTGGTGGCGGTGGTGTACGTGGTCGAGGCGGTCCGGCCGTTGGGGTGACCGGCCACGGGGGGCGTGGTCACCGACAGCAGGTTGCCGCCCGTGTCGTAGGAGTAGCTCGTGAGGTAGGTGTTGTCCGTCGGACCGGTCGAGCGCCCGTCCCGCTCCGTGAGGATCAGGTCGTTGCGCAGGTCCATGGCCGGGAAGGCCGTGGTCGAGTCCGGGTAGAAGGTGTAGTAATCCGTCGAGCACTTGTTCGCGGCCGTGTCCTGGCAGGTGGTCTGGGAGACCGCGTTGCCGCGCACGTCGTGGCCGGTGATCGAGCGGTTGCCGTTGGCGTCCGTGATGGTGTGGAGGAAGCCGCCGGTGTCGTAGCCGTAGGTGGTGCGCTTGCCCTCGGTGTCGATCGCGGCGAGCAGGCGGTTGCCCATCTCGGCGTCGTAGACGTAGGTGAGGGTCTTGTCCTTCGGGTCGGTCAGCTTGACCGTCCGCACCGGGGCGACACCGGAGGACGCCTTGTAGGCGGACCAGTGGGTGGCGACGTCGGCTTCGGTGAGGCCCTTGGAGTGGACCGCGACCTCGGCGATGGAGCCGGTGAAGTAGCTGACGGCACCCGGCGAGCTGTACCAGTTGCTGCCGAAGCCTGCGCCGATGAACGTCCGCGAGGTCGTCTGGTCGTTCGGGGCGCCGGTGCAGGTTCCCTGCTGGACGCCGTCCAGGTAGAGCGCCTGCGTGGTGCCGGTGGCCGACAGGACGGCGTGGTGCCACTTGTCGTCCGTGACCGTGCCCGTGGAACCGAGGGTCGCCGCGCCGTTGCAGGTGGAGCTCCACCAGTGGCCGTGCAGCTTGTTGTCCGCGCCGACGTAGAGCAGGTCGCTCCAGCTGCCGGTGGGGGTGGTGGTGCTGTTCGGCGCGACGCTCTGGTCGCTCATGATCACGCCGGGTTCGGCCGTCTTGAACCAGAGCTCGACCGAGCGGTCGGGCTTGGCGTGCAGCGGTCCGTAGGGGATCTCCAGGAAGGAGTCGGTCCCGTCGAAGGTCGCCGCGGTCACGTCACCGACGCCGAAGGGGCCTTCGGTTCCCTGGATGACGTTGTTGTAGGTGCCGAAGCCGGTGTTGACCTGGTTGGCGGCCTGGGCCGCGGCCTGGGTGTCGTCCAGGCGCCAGTAGCCGGCCGGGGCGGTCCCCATCACCGCGGAGCGGTAGACCTGGGAGGAGCCGGTGATCGTGGCCGGGTTGAGCTTCCACGTACCGCCGTTGCCGTCGGTGGCCTGGAGGACCACGTCGTCGGTGGTGCCGTAGACGACCGAGGCCTGGGTCTTGCCGCCCGGGGTGGTGATCGACTGCAGCAGTCCGGCGGGCCGCTTGGCGGCCTGGTACTGCGTGGCGATCACGGAGGCGGTGAGCGGCTCGGAGAAGACGGCGACCTCGGCCATCTGGCCCGCGAAGTGCCCGAGCTGGTCGTTCGGGTTCATCGACGGCCAGCCGTCGGTGTTCACGCCCGCGCCGAGGGTGATGTAGGGCTGCACCCAGTCGTTGATCGTGCCCGCGAGGGCGCCCTGCGAGACACCGTCGAGGTACAGGGTCTGGGTGTTGGCCATGCCCGTGAGGACGGCGTTGTGCCACTGGCCGTCGGTGACGGTCGCGGTGGACGTGATCGTCGACATGCAGCCGGGCGACATGGCCAGGCAGCCGCGGAGCTTGCCGTCCGTGCCGACGTAGACCGCGGGGGTGTTCTTCGTGGTGTTGGCGACCGGGTTGGGGTCGCTCAGCGGCTTGTCGCCGTAGTAGAAGAGGACACCGCCGGCCTGTGTGGTCTTGAACCACAGCGAGACGGAGGTGTAGGAGGGCGTCGCGCCGGGGGCGCTCGGCATCTCCACGTACGACGTCGTGCCGTTGAAGGCGGCCGTCTTCTGGGTGGATCCGGCGAGCACCGAGGAGCTGCCCAGCGTCACGTTCTTGTACGTGGCGTTGTACTGGCCCTGGTTGGCGTCGATCGCGTCGGCCGCGAGCGTGCCGGAGGTCTCGCCCAGACGCCAGTAGGCGAACGGGTCGGCGTCCAGGACCGTGGTGCGGTAGTGGTTGCCGGTGGCGTAGGTGTACACGGTGCACTTGGACCAGTCGGCGGGCGGGCACACCTTGGTGAGCTGGTCACCGGTGTAGCCGTACTGCCAGGTCTGGGCCGTGTTCGCGTCGCCGGCGGTGGACGGGTCGGTGGCGACCGTCTGGACGTGCCAGGCGGTGGAACCGGCCGGCTGCGACCAGGCGAGGGTGAGCGAACGCTTCGACGTGTCGTTGGTGATCTTCGTCAGCCGCTTGTTCGCGTCGTACGCGAACGTCTCGGTGCGGCCGCCGAAGTCCTTGATCGCCTTGATCGCGTACGTACCGGCCGTCGCGGTCGCCTGGGTGAGCGCGTACTCCGTGAAGTCCTTGTCCGTCAGCGTGAAGCCGACCGCCGGGGAGACGGCGGGCGCCAGCCGGGCGTAGCGGCCCAGCGGCGGCACGAAGGTGCCGTCGGTGTTGCGGCCGAACGCGACCTGCTCACCACCGGGGTAGGTGATGACCACACTGATGACCGTGCCGGCGCCGTCCTTGACCTCGGTCGCCTTCATGTCGGCGATCGTCGACCAGCCCGCGCCGAAGGCGCCGTCGAGCCGGGGGTCGAGGCTGTTGTAGGAGCGGTCGATCTCCAGGGACGGGCCGATGACGGGAACGTCCGCGTCGGTGTCCTCGGTGGTGTAGTTGCCGTCCGACGGGTCGAACTCGTGGCCGTCGGTGTTCATCGACAGGCCCGAGGTGACCGGCGGCTGCGGCACGGCGGTGGTGAAGCGGCTCGAGTGGACGATCTCCGTCGTGCCGTCGCTGACGCCGACGAGCCACTCGTAGTTCTTCGACCACTTGAGCTTGCCCGCCGGGATCTTCCAGTTGCTCTTGGTCAGAGCGCCGGAGCTGACGACGAGCGCGGAGGTGTCACCGTCGTAGACCTCGAAGGTGTACGCGAGCGGGCTCGGTCCCTTGTCGGCGTCGCTCGCGTAGACGAGCAGCTCCGGCTGGAGGGTGTTGGCCTGGAAGTTCTCCGGCGGGTACGAGGCGTTGACCTGCGGCGCGGTGTTGGCCGTGTACGTCAGGTCGAGGGCCGGGCGGAAGCCGGCGGTCGCCGAGTTGTCGGAGTGGAACTTCTTCCAGTGCAGCATGTCGTTGGTCGGCGCGGTGAGCGCCAGACCGTAGTTCGCCGCACCGCCGGCGACCTGGTTGAACCAGGTCGTGTTCAGGCTCACCGGCATCTTCACGCCGACGGAGGCCGAGTTCGCCGTGTTGGAGCAGGAGGCTCCGGGGGCGGGCGTCGCCGATCCCATGGCCGCGCCGAAGCTCGGGCCCGGGTAGGCGGTCACCCCGGACGGCGTCCAGGACTGGGTGACCGGGTGCACCGAGAACGACTGGGCGGCGCAGGTCGAGGACCAGAGCGCGTAGACGTTCAGGGTGGCGGCGGTGACGCGCTTCCCGGCGAGCGTGGTGCCCAGCGAGGAGAACTGCAGGAACGAGTTGGTCTTGTTCGTGCCCGAGTCGTAGGAGCCGACCTTGATCTGCGTCTCGGTGGAGTGGTCGCCACCGATGGTGTTCTGCGTGTACGTGGAGTTCGACGCGGTCACCGTGGGGTCGACGGTCACCGGGTAGACCCGGGCCGGGTCGTCCAGCCACGCGCGGTCCGCGGTCATCCGCAGGGCCGGTGCGCCGTCCACCGTGACGAGCTCGTAGGTCACGGCCCGCGACCGGGCGGGGTCGCCCGAGCGGGGGTCGATCTTGGAGTCCTCCATGAACGCGTGCGGGACGGTCGCGGTGACCTTTCCGTTCGCGTCGGTGAACTCGACGTCGCCGTCGGCGGCCAGGCGGGGCGTGAGCCCCTTCACCGCGAGCGGGAAGGTCCAGGAGTTCCGCGCCTGCGGCGAGCGCAGGACGATGTTCTCCTTGAAGCCCTCCGCGAGCGGCACGAGCTGCACGTCGGTCTCGGGCAGGACGCCCGTGTAGGTCGCGGTGCCGTTGGCCGCGACGGTGGGCTCGGTCGTCGCGGCGCCCTGCAGGGCGTACGCGAGCGAGCGTCCCGCGCCGAAGTCGACGGAGGCGAGCTGCTCGTCGGCGGAGTCCGGGGCGAACTCGACGTCGAGGGAGTTGGCGGTCTGCTGGAGACGGCCGTCCTTGTCCTCGGTCAGGCGCGTGTCGATCGGCTTCCAGGAGCCGTCGGTGCCCTTGAAGTTCGTGCGGCCGGGGAAGTGGCGCACGGTGGTGGAGCCGTCGGCGTTGACGTAGAAGTCGGAGGTCGCCGTCGACTTCTTCGCGTCCCGCTTGCTGGTGCGGGCGTCGAAGCTCTTGGCGGTGCCCTTGGCGGCGCCGGTCTTCGAGGTGCCGGGGCTGTCGGTCTCCCGCTCGAACAGGGGGAGTTCGCCCTTGCCCTTGCCGGGCTTGCGGCCGGCGTCACCCTCGTTGCTGGTGACGTCCGACGAGGCCTGGTGGCTCTTGCCCCGGGCGGTGCCGCCCTGCTGGTCGGGGGTGTCGAGGGGGTTCTCGTGGAGCCACTTCCAGAGGCCCGAGAGGGACAGCTGAGGCATGCGCACCGGTTCGAGCGTGACGCCCGCGGCGAGCGCCGACTCGGTGGTGAGCATGAGGAACAGGGAGATCAGTACGGAAAGAGCCGTAGCCCTCAACCTGCGTCTGCCGGTGCGACCCGGCGGGAACAGGCGAGGGCTACGGACCCGGCGTATACGCATGGGCCAGCCTTTACTAACGCGATGCTTACAAAGCTTCGCGAGCCTGCCCGATGACCGATCGTCTGTTCACACCAGGGTCCCGATCTTTACTGGTGCTTTACCTTTAGGAAGGAACCCTTCCGGATGTATCGCCCGCAGGGGGATCAACCCTCGGCGGCCAGGCGCTCCACCGTCGACGCGATGTCGTCCTTCAGGGACGCCCCGGACGCCACCCGCACCAGGTTGTCGTGCGCGGCACCGCTCTTCCCGCCGACCGTCACGAACCGGACCTTCGGGTTCTTCTCCACCGCCGCCTCGGCGGCCGCCACCTGCGGGGCGCCCGAGGCCACGACGATCTCGCAGTCCCGCTGCACCAGACCGTTGAGGAACGGGCGGGCGTTCTCCACCGACTTCTCCCCCGTCACGGGCACGAACGTCACCCGGATGCGCTTGTCCAGGGACGCCGCCTGCATGCCCTCCCAGACGGGGGCCGCCGGCGCTCCGGTCACGATCCCCCGCTCGTCGGTGAGCAGACAGGCGTCGAAGTCCTCGTAGGCGCGGGCCCGTGTGTCGGGCGGGGTGCTCCGCGTCTCCGACCCGACGAACAGCCAGGTGCCGACGAGACCGAGGGCCAGGACGAGCACGGCCCCCAGGGCCCAGCCGGCCCGGCCGCGCAGCGCCCCCGCGGTGGCGGCGAGCAGACCGGAGACCCGGTTCCCGGACTCCGCCGCCTCCCTCTTGGCCGCCTCCCGCTCGGTGGCGCGCCAGGCACGACGGGTCTTCACCGGTCGGTCTCCTTCACGGTGAGGCAGTGCGCCGCCGCACCCAGGGTGGAGGTCGCGAGCAGCACGACGTCGAGGAGGTACGGGACGCCGTGGGTCTCCTCGGGGGTCAGCGCGATCTGGAAGCCCCAGCCGACGGAGACCGCCGTGAACAGCAGCGCGGCGAGCCAGTCGCCCCGCGCCCCGCGCCGGAAGGCGAGGGTGAGCGAGGGGACGAAGCCGAGGACGCCGAGACTGAGCAGCGGCACGAACACGAGCGCGATCCGGGCCGGCCGGCCCGGCAGCTCGTTGCGGCGCGGGGGCTCCGCGCCCTTGTCCAACTGGACGGCCTGGTTCACGATGCGCGAGACCTCTCACGGATGCGCACGCCAGGGGCGGGGCGCACGGGTGTACGACGGGGGACGCCGTACGGTACATCCCCCGCCGTGAAGATCACCCCCGGGGTCCGCTCCCCGGCGGAACCCCGTACGGGTCAGAGGGCGTGCCGCACCCACACATTGGGCTCGACATAGACCGCGTAACCGCGCGAGGCCTCGCAGTGGACGGGGACGAGCGCGCCCTCGACCTCGACCGGGCCGTCGGTGTCGAAGGGGAGGCCGGTCCACTTGCGCCACTGCTCGACGGAGCCGGAGACGGTCATCGACGCCGGGGCCACCGCCTCGATCACGCCGCCCGCGCGGACGTGGACGCGGAGCCACGGGTCGTGCGGCAGGCCGTCGGCCTCGCGGGTGCGGAAGGCGTACTCGTGGATGGAGGACTCGGCCTCCAGGTGCTTGCCGTTGGGACGGACCGGGGCGACCAGCTCGGAGAATCCGCGCCGGGCGACGTTGTCCCGCATGGCGGCCAGCATCCGGTGCGAGATGCCGTGGCCGAGGGCGCTCGTGTCGACCGTGATCTCGATGGCGCTGACGGTGTCCGCCTCCCGGCCGTGCTTCAGGTCGGAGAACGCCCAGAGCAGCACCTCGTCCCAGCCGCGGGCGGGCAGCTCACGGCGCCCGTCCACGTCGAGCCGGAAGGGGACGCTGAAGCCCCGGGCGACGACCTTGCCCTCGGTGTCGGTGGCGACGAGCACGAACTCCGGCAGCTCACGCACGATCCGTCCGATGTTCGCCCAGCCCACCGGGTCGTACATCATGAACTCGGGCCAGAGGTCCCGCATCCCCCACATCGGCCCTTCCAGTTCGGGGCGCTCGGCAAGGGTCGATATGTTCAGGTCCATGCGGGCATCGTAAAGATCATTTACGGCGCCGCCAATCGATTTTCCTGGATCTCGCGCGCCCTACGGGAGCTTCTGCTGCGGACAGCCGGCGAGGACCCGCTTCATCGCGTCCCGCTCCCCGCCCGTCACCCACACCCCGTACTTCTTCTTCACCGCGATCTGCCGGGCCACGTAGGTGCAGCGGTACGCCTTGTTCGGCGGCAGCCAGGTCGCCGCGTCGCCGTCGGACTTGCGGCGGTTCGTGGACGCGTCGACGGCGAGCAGGTTGAGCGGATCGTTGGCGAACCGGCGCCGTGTCCCCGCGTCCCACTTCTGCGCGCCCTTCTGCCAGGCGTCGGAGAGTGCGACGACATGGTCGATGTCGACCTTGCTGCGGCCCCGGACGTAGCCGACGGTCGTGCCGGTGTACGGGTCGTCGGTGAGGGTGCCGGAGGCGACCTTGCAGTGGCCGTCCGTGAACCGGACGCCGGCCAGGTCGCGCTTGAGGATGTCGTCACGGGTGCCGCAGCCGTTGCCGTCGACGTCCGCCCAGGCGCGGCCGAACTTCTCCCGTTCGTAACCGGTCTTCGGGGCCCGGCCCTTGACGGTGAGCGTGTCCACGGCGGCGAGGGCGCTGCCGCGCACGGCGGGCTTCCCGGCGCCCCTGCCGCCGGATTCCGGGGTGTCGGCCCCGGGCGAGCAGGCGGTGGTTATGAGCGCGGCGACGGCGAGTGCCGAGGCGGTCAGGGTCTTTCGATACGTCAACACCCTGGAATCCTAGGCCGGTCGACATCGGGGCCTTCGTACCCTTGGTCCCGAATCGGGCGGGTCGAAGGCCCCATCGGCCCGTCCCGTCACACCTTGCCGATGCCGAGGGTGTTCTCGGAGGGCAGCAGGCCGGAGCCGATCGCGGCCAGCCAGGGGCCGCCGAGCAGGTCGGCGAGGCGGGCGGTGCCGTCCGGTCCGAGGGCGTCCCAGGGGGCGGTGGCCAGCTCGTCCGTACGCCGCTCGACCTCGGCGCGCAGGGCGCGGCCGGCCTCGGTGGCCGTCCCGTCCGGCCGGAGGAGACCCCGGCCGGCCAGGCGGTCCCGGGCGGCGGCCCACTCCTCGCCGCTCCAGCCGCGGCTCTCGAAGACCGGCTCGGGCGCGGCGCCGATCGCCGCGAAGGAGACGAGCGCCTCGACGGGGTCGAGGCGGGCTTCGGCGAGCGCGGCGAGGTGCCCGTCGCCCCGGTGCTCACGGAGGATCGTCGCGGCCTGCCAGAGGGCGAGGTGCGGGGCCTCGGGCCGGGGCAGGGCGGCGTTGGCGGCGGCGAGCGGGCGGCCGTCGAGGGGGTCGGGGGCCGCCGTCGCCCCGTCGGCGGCGGTGCGGGCGAGGGCGGCGGCCTCGGCAAGTTCGGGGCTCGCGAGGAGCTCCTCGCCCAGGACGGCGCGGTACGTGCGGTCGACGGCGCGGAGCCGGGCGGCGAGGACGTCGGCCGGGGCGGCGGTCTCCCAGGCGGCGGGGACGTACCGGGCGGTCATCGCGGGGCTGAAGCTGTAGAAGGCCTCGGTGACCCGGTCCGCGCCGGCGGGGCCGAGGGGCGCGGCGCGCCAGGCGAAGTAGGAGGGCCAGCGTTCGGCGGTGTCGTAGCCGAGGGCGGCGGCCTCCTCGAAGGCCTCGGGGCCGTAGTAGAGCAGGGCGTGCAGGGGTTCGAGCAGGTGCCACATCTGACGTACGCGTCCGGGTTCCACGGTGCGTCCCTCCCGATATCTTGTCACTGACTAGATACTGCGCTCCCGCTCCGAACTTGTCAATGACTAGATAGGGGATACGCTGCTGCCCATGACGAGCCGGAGCACCTACCACCACGGCGACCTGCGGCAGGCCGTCCTCGCCGCCGCCCTCGACGTCATCGCCGCCGAGGGCCCCGGGGCGCTCAGCCTGCGCGACCTCGCACGCCGCGCGGGCGTCTCCCACGCCGCGCCCGCCCACCACTTCAAGGACCGGACCGGGCTCCTCACCGCCCTCGCCACCGAGGGGTACGAGCTCCTCGCCGCCACCCTCGCCGCCGCGCCCGACCTGCGCGAACGCGGCGTGCGGTACGTGCGCTTCGCGGTGGAGCACCCCGCCCACTTCCAGGTCATGTTCCAGCCCGGACTGCTGCGCGCCGACGACCCCGGCCTCCTCGCCGCCAAGGAGCACGCCTCCGCCGAACTCCGCGCCGGCGTCGCCGGCCTGACGTCCGCCGGCGACGCCCGTACGGCGGGCATCGCGGCCTGGTCCCTCGCCCACGGCTTCGCGACCCTGCTCCTCACCCACAACGTGACGGGCGCGGTGGGCGACCGGGACCCCGAGGAGTACTTCCGCTCCCTCACCGGCCTGCTCTTCACCGGCCAACTCCCGTCGGAGGGGCTGCCGGAGGGAAGTCCGGAGGAATAGCCGCGGGATGGCCGCCGGAAGATCACGACGACAGGCCGGCCCGGGAATAGCCCGCGCCGGTCAGCAATTGACGGATGACATGAGAACCACGAACACCCTCCGTCGCACCGCCATAGCCCTGCTCACCACGGCGACCATCGCCTTAGCCCCCACCGCCCTGGCCACCCCCGACCACGCGGGATCCGGATCGCCCTGGCGCGGCGCCTGGGCCGCTTCCCCGCAGGCGCCGAGCGCGCCGCTCGGCCCCAACTGGTCGCAGCAGGGCTTCGACAACCACACCGTGCGGCAGGTCGTCCGCGTCACCGCCGCCGGTACGCGGGCCCGGATCGAACTGAGCAACCGTTACGGCACCACCCCGCTGCGCATCACCGGCGCGACCGTCGCCCGTACGGCCGAGGGCGGCGCGGTGCGGGCGGGTTCGGTCCGCACCCTCCGCTTCGACGGACGGGCGTCCACCACGATCCCCGTCGGCGGCACGCTCCTCAGCGACGGTGCGCCGTTCCCGGTCGAGGCCTTCGAATCGCTGACCGTCACCCTGTACCTGGCGGGCGAGACCGGGCAGGCCACCTTCCACCAGTTCGCCGGGGCGACCTCCTACCGGGCCGACGGCGACCACCGCGCGGACGTGTCCGGCACGGCCTTCAAGGAGACCGGCACCTCCTGGTACTTCCTGTCGGGCGTCGAGGTCACGGGCGGCCGCGACACCGCCCGCCGCGACGGCATCGTCACCTTCGGCGACTCGATCACCGACGGCGTGGGCTCCGCGACCGACGCGGACAACCGCTACCCGGACGAGCTCGCCGAGCGCCTGGCCGCCGCGGGCAGCCCGCGCGCCGTCCTCAACCAGGGGATCGCCGGCAACCAGGTCGTCAACGACACGACGTGGGCGGGCGAGAAGGCCCTGACCCGCTTCCGCGAGGACGTACTGAACGAGCGGGGCGTCCGTACGGTCGTCCTCCTGGAGGGCATCAACGACATCGGCGGCAGCACGGTGAGCTTCCCCGCCGCGCCCACCCCCGACGTCTCCGTGGCCGCCCTGATCAAGGGCCACCGCACCCTGATCCGCCAGGCCCACGCGAAGGGCCTGAAGGTGATCGGCTCGACCCTGACCCCGGTCAAGGGCTCCTTCTACGACTCCCCCGCCAACGAGGCCAAGCGGGACGCCTTCAACGACTGGGTCCGCACCTCCGGCGCGTACGACGCGGTCGTCGACTTCGACCGCGCGGTCGCGGACCCGGCGGACCCGGACCGCATCCTCCCCGCCTACGACTCGGGCGACGCCCTCCACCCGAACGACGCGGGCTACCGCGCGATGGCCGCGGCGCTGGACCTGGACGAGCTGTAGTCGCCGGTCGGGGTGCACGGCGACCAGCCGCGCGCCCCGACCCGCGCGGCCTACAGCCCGCGCACCCCGACCCGCGCGGCCTACGACCCGAGGATCGTCGTCAGGAACTCGCCCGTCCACGCCAGCAGTTCGCGGCCGACCACCGGCTTTCCGCCGATCTTGCCCGCCGTCGGGCGCGGCACCAGGATCTGGTGGACCGCCGGCTTGATGACGGTCCGCGGGTGGAGCCGCTTCAGCCGCAGTTCCTGGGACTCGCGCAACTCCACCGGGGCGAAGCGGATGTTGCTGCCCTGGAGGACGATCTCGCCGACGCCGCACGCGCGGGCCAGCATCCGCAGGCCCGCCACCAGCAGGAGGTTCTCGACCGGCTCCGGCAGCTTGCCGTAGCGGTCGGTGAGCTCCTCGCGGACCGCCCTGATGTCCTCCTCCGAGTTCGCCGAGGCGATCGAGCGGTAGGCCTGGAGGCGGAGCCGCTCGCCGGGGGCGTAGTCGTGGGGCATGTGGGCGTCGACCGGGAGCTCGATCTTGACCTCCAGCGGGGCCTCCTCCTCCACCCCGCCCTCCATCTGCGCCCGGTAGTCCGCGACCGCCTCGCCGACCATCCGTACGTACAGGTCGAAGCCGACGCCCGCGATGTGGCCGGACTGTTCGCCGCCGAGCAGGTTGCCCGCGCCGCGGATCTCCAGGTCCTTCATCGCCACGTACATGCCGGCGCCCATCTCGGTGTGCTGGGCGATCGTCGCGAGCCGCTCGTGCGCGGTCTCGGTGAGCGGCTTCTCCGGCGGGTACAGGAAGTACGCGTAGCCCCGCTCCCGGCCACGGCCGACGCGACCGCGCAGCTGGTGGAGCTGCGAGAGGCCGAAGTTGTCGCCGCGCTCCACGATCAGGGTGTTGGCGTTGGAGATGTCGATGCCGGACTCGACGATCGTCGTGGAGACGAGGACGTCGAACTTCTTCTCCCAGAAGTCGACGACGACCTGCTCCAGGGCGGTCTCGCTCATCTGGCCGTGCGCCGTCGCGATCCGCGCCTCCGGCACGATCTCGCGCAGCCGCGCCGCCGCCCGGTCGATGGAGTCGACCCGGTTGTGGATGTAGAAGACCTGTCCCTCGCGCAGGAGTTCACGCCGGATCGCGGCGCCGATCTGCTTCTCCTCGTACGGGCCGACGAAGGTGAGGACGGGGTGCCGTTCCTCCGGCGGGGTGGTGATCGTGGACATCTCGCGGATGCCCGTCACCGCCATTTCGAGCGTACGGGGGATGGGCGTGGCCGACATGGTGAGGACGTCGACGTTGGCGCGGAGCTTCTTCAGCTGCTCCTTGTGCTCGACGCCGAAGCGCTGCTCCTCGTCGACGATGACCAGGCCGAGGTCCTTGAACTTGGTCTCGGAGGCGAAGAGGCGGTGGGTGCCGATGACGACGTCGACCGAGCCCTCCCGCATCCCCTCCAGGGTCGCCTTCGCCTCGGTGTCCGTCTGGAAGCGCGACAGTGCCCGCACCTTCACCGGGAACTGGGAGTACCGCTCGCTGAACGTGCCGAAGTGCTGCTGCACGAGCAGCGTCGTCGGGACGAGGACCGCGACCTGCTTGCCGTCCTGGACCGCCTTGAACGCCGCCCGTACCGCGATCTCCGTCTTGCCGTAGCCGACGTCGCCGCAGATCAGACGGTCCATGGGAACCGTCTTCTCCATGTCCTCCTTCACCTCGGCGATGGTGGACAGCTGGTCGGGCGTCTCCGCGTACGGGAAGGCGTCCTCCAGCTCGCGCTGCCACGGGGTGTCGGAGCCGAAGGCGTGGCCGGGGGCCGCCATCCGCGCCGAGTACAGCTTGATGAGGTCGGCGGCGATCTCCTTGACGGCCTTCTTGGCGCGCGCCTTCGTCTTCGTCCAGTCCGCGCCGCCGAGCCGGTGCAGGGTCGGCGCCTCGCCGCCCACGTACTTGGTGACCTGCTCCAGCTGGTCGGTCGGGATGTACAGCCGGTCGCCGGGCTGGCCGCGCTTGGCGGGGGCGTACTCGACGAGGAGGTACTCGCGGGTCGCGCCCTGCACGGTCCGCTGGACCATCTCCACGTACCGGCCGACACCGTGCTGCTCGTGGACGATGTAGTCGCCGACCTCCAGGGTCAGCGGGTCGATCGTCTTGCGGCGCTTGGCCGGCATCCGCTGGCCGTCCTTGCCGGCCGCCTTCTGGCCGGACAGGTCGGTCTCGGTGAGCACGGCGAGCTTGAGTGCCGTGTCGACGAAGCCGTAGTCGATGGAGCCGCAGGCGACGTGGACGACGGCCGGGGCGATCTCCGTCAGGTCCGCGTCGAGCCGGGCGGCGATGCCCTCGCCGCCGAGGACCTCGACGGTACGGGTGGCGGGGCCGTGGGCCTCCGTCACATAGACCGTGCGCCAGCCGTCGGCCAGCCAGCCCTTGGTGTCGGCGAGCGCGCGTGCGGTGTCGCCGCGGTACGACTCGGGGGCGCGCATCCCGAGGATGAGGGTGTCCGCGCCGGAGTCGTCGGCCGTCGCGTCCGCCGCGAACGGCGACACCGACCACCAGGCCATGTCCAGCTCGCGCGCCCGGTCCCGTACGTCCGCGATCCCCCACAGCGAGGCCGCGCCGACGTCGATCGGCGCCTCGCCGCCGCCGGCGGTGGCCGCCCAGGAGGCCTGGAGGAACTCCTGCGAGGTGGCCACCAGGTCCGCGGCCCGGGTCCGCACCCGCTCCGGGTCGCAGACCACCGCCATCGCGCCCTTCGGCAGCACGTCGATCAGGAGTTCCATGTCGTCGACGAGGACCGGCGCGAGGGACTCCATGCCCTCGACCGCGATCCCCTCCGCGATCTTGTTCAGGAGTTCGCCCAGCTCGGGGTGGGCCTCGGCCAGTGCCGCGGCCCGCTCCCGCACCTCGTCGGTGAGCAGCAGCTCACGGCAGGGCGGCGCCCACAGTCCGTGCTCGGCCACTTCCAGGGACCGCTGGTCGGCGACCTTGAAGTAGCGGATCTCCTCGACGTCGTCGCCCCAGAACTCGATCCGGAGCGGGTGCTCCTCGGTGGGCGGGAAGACGTCCAGGATGCCGCCGCGCACGGCGAACTCGCCGCGCTTCTCGACCAGCTCGACGCGCGAGTACGCGGCGGCCGCCAGGCCCTCCACGATCTCGTTCAGGTCGGCGGTCCCGCCGGACCGCAGTGCCACCGGCTCCAGGTCGCCGAGGCCCTTGACCTGCGGCTGGAGCACGGAGCGGATGGGCGCGACGACGACGCTGACGGGGCCGGCCGCCGGGTCGTCGTCCCTGGGGTGGGCCAGGCGGCGCAGTACGGCGAGCCGCCGGCCGACGGTGTCGGAGCGGGGGGAGAGCCGCTCGTGCGGCAGGGTCTCCCAGGAGGGGTACTCGGCGACGGTGTCCGGGTCGAGCAGCGTGCGCAGCGCGGCGGCGAGGTCCTCGGCCTCCCTCCCGGTCGCGGTCACCGCGAGCACCGGCCGCCCCGAGTCCCGGGCGAGCGCGGCGACGGCGAAGGGCCGTGCGGCCGCAGGGCCGACCAGGTCCACGTGCGGGCGGTTGCCGTCGGCGGCGGCCTTCACCGCCTCGGCGAGTGCGGCGTCCTTGACGACGGCGTCGAGCAGACCGTGCAGGCTCATGAAGCTTTCCATCCCGGTGGGTGACGGGGGCGGGCAACGCGAACAGCCCGACACGTGTCACGGGCCGGGGTGGTCCCGGACGCGTACGGCCCGGTGCGCCCCAGCCTACGACGTGCCACTGTCACGCGCCCGAAGGAAAGGTGCCACTCGGGAGTGACCCGGCCGGCACGCGGTCCGCGCCGGCCCCGGAACCGGACCCGGGCAGCCGTACGGCCCCGGTGGACCTGGCAGGGTCCACCGGGGCCGTACTCCCCCGTTCCGTCCCGTGACCGCTACTCGCTCGCGATCGCGTTCAGGACGTTCATCCGGCCCGCCCGGAACGCCGGCACCAGGGCCGCGAACAGGCCCACGAAGGCCGAGCCGACGAAGACGGTCAGGATCGTCGGCCAGGGGATCTCCAGGACCCCGAGACCCTCCAGGGCGAGCAGCTTCTGGGCCGCCGTGCCCCAGCCCATGCCCAGACCGAGGCCGAGCAGGGCGCCGAAGAGCGCGATGACCACCGACTCCAGTCGGATCATGCGGCGCAGCTGGCGGCGGGAGAGGCCGATGGCCCGCATGAGGCCGATCTCCCGGGTCCGCTCGACCACCGACAGCGCCAGGGTGTTCACGACGCCGAGGATCGCGACGACGATGGCCAGGGCGAGGAGCCCGTACACGATGTTGAGCAGCTGTCCGACCTGGTCCTTCAGCTCCTCCTTGTAGTCGGCCTGGTTGCTCACCTTGTACTGCGGGTACGGCGCGAGCGCGTCCTTGAGGGCCTGGTAGGCCTGGGTCTCCTGGCCGTCCTTCGCGCTGGCGAGGAGGAGCAGGCTCTGCGGCATCCGCTCGGCGGGCACGTACTCGGCGAGGGTGGTGACGTTGATGTACATCGCCCCCTTGTCGACCTGCCCGGTGTCGGCGGTGATCGCCACGACCTTCAGCTTCGCCTTCTCGCCGCCCTTGAAGGCGAGGGTCAGGACGTCGCCGAGCTTCACGCCGTGCTCGGTGGCGTAGTCGCTGCCGACGGACATCGCGCCCTTGCCGTAGGCGTCGGCGAGGGTGCCGGCGGTCGTCTCGCGGCGCAGGTCCTTCATGTACGACGGGTCGGTGGCGGCCAGGTCGGCCTTCGTGGTCTTCCCGCGCGGGTCGGTGACGGTGGCGTCGACCCACTTGTACTCGCTGACGTGGTCGATCCCGGGGGCCTTCTCCAGGGCGGCCTGGGCCTGCGGCACGACCGGCTGCCCGGTGCCGGACTGCACGATGAAGTCGGCGCCGACGGACCGGTCGAGCTCGTCGGTGGCCGAGGCGACCATCGAGGAACCGACCACCGACAGACAGGCGACGAGCGCGAGGCCGATCATCAGGGCGGCGGCGGTGGCGCCGGTGCGGCGCGGATTGCGGAGCGCGTTCCGCTCGGCCATCCGGCCGACCGGGCCGAAGATCCGCAGGACGACGACGCCCAGGGCGCGGACGACTCCGCCGGCGAGGAGCGGGCCGATGACGACGAAGCCGAGGAGGGTGAGGACGACGCCGAGTCCGAGCCAGAGGGAGCCGGGACCGGCCTCCGCGGCACGGGAGGCCGCCACCAGCGCGGCCGCTCCGGCGGCGGTGAGGGCGAGACCGATTCCGCCGCGCACCCGGCCGGCCCTGCCGTCGGCGGGGGTGCCCGCGTCGCGGAGGGCGGCCATCGGGGAGACCTTCCCGGCGCGGCGGGCCGGGATGTAGGCGGCGAGGACGGTGACGACGATGCCGAGGGTGAGTCCGACGACCGGGGTCGTCCACGCGACGGTGAGGTCGCGGGTGGAGAGTTCCATGCCCACCGCGGACATGAGCTTCATGAGTCCGACGGCGAGGCCGACGCCGGCTGCGACTCCGGCGACCGAGCCGAAGAGGCCGAGGAGCAGCGCCTCGACGAGGACGGAGCGGTTGACCTGCTTGCGGCTGGAGCCGATGGCCCGCATGAGGCCGATCTCGCGGGTGCGCTGGGCGACCAGCATGGAGAAGGTGTTGACGACGAGGAAGATGCCGACGAGGAAGGCGATGAAGGCGAAGCCGAGCATCGCGTACTTCATGACGTCGAGGAAGCCGGCGACGTCCTCGCGGCCCGCGTCGGCGGCCTCGGCGGCGGTCTGCAGCTTGTAGCCGTCGCCGATGGAGGCGGCGATGTTCCGCTTCAGGGTGTCGTCGCTGACGCCGCCCTTGGCGTCGGCCGTGACCTGTGTGAACAGGCCCTCCTTGCCGAGGAGTTCACGCTGCGCGGTGGCGGTGTCGAAGTAGACGATGGTGGCGCCGGGGTTGGTGACCTTGAACTCGACGATGCCGGAGATCTTCGCGGTGAAGTCACCGGTGACGGAGACCGTCCGCAGCTCGTCGCCGAGCTTCAGTCCGTGCTTCTCGGCGGTGGCGCCGTCGACGATCACCTCGGTGGGGCCGCGCGGCTCGTGGCCGGAGGCGATGTCCACCGAACGCAGCTCGTTGGTGCTCCAGTTGACGGCGATCGTCGGGGCGCCGCTGGTGGGGCCGACGTTCTTGTTCTTCGCGTCGACGACGGTGACGCTGGTCGAGATGACCGCGCCCTGCGCGGCCTGGACGCCCTCGGTCTTCCGGACCTTCTCGACGAGCGAGGCGGGGAAGGACTCGGGGCGGCCGGACTGCGGGGTCCCGTCCTCGACCGCAGCACCCTTGGGGCTGACGGTGACGTCGGAGGCGGTCGAGGCGAAGAGCTTGTCGAACGTCGTGTTCATGGTGTCGGTGAACACCAGGGTGCCGCTGACGAAGGCGACGGAGAGCAGGACGGCGACGGCGGAGAGCGCCATCCGCCCCTTGTGCGCGAAGAAGTTGCGCAGCGAGGTCTTCAGGACACTCATGACGTCCGCCCGCGCGCGTCGAAGTCCTTCATGCGGTCGAGGACGGCGTCGGCGGTGGGCCGGAGCATCTCGTCCACGATCCGCCCGTCGGCGAGGTAGAGGACCCGGTCCGCGTAGGAGGCGGCGACCGGGTCGTGGGTGACCATGACGATCGTCTGGCCCAGCTCGTCGACCGAGGTGCGGAGGAAGCCGAGGACCTCGGCGCCGGCCCGCGAGTCCAGGTTTCCGGTCGGCTCGTCCCCGAAGATGATCTCGGGCCGGGCGGCGAGCGCGCGGGCCACGGCCACACGCTGCTGCTGGCCGCCGGAGAGCTCGTTCGGGCGGTGCTTGAGCCGCTCGGAGAGGCCGACGGTGTCGACGACCCGGCGCAGCCACTCGGTGTCCGGCTTGCGGCCGGCGATGTCCATGGGGAGCGTGATGTTCTCGATCGCGCTCAGGGTGGGCAGCAGGTTGAAGGCCTGGAAGATGAAGCCGATCCGGTCCCGGCGCAGCTGCGTGAGCTTCTTGTCCTTGAGCCGGGTGATCTCGGTCTCGTCGAGGAAGATCTCGCCGCTGGTGACGGTGTCGAGTCCGGCGAGGCAGTGCATCAGGGTCGACTTGCCGGAACCCGAGGGTCCCATGATCGCGGTGAACTGTCCGCGGGCGATGTCGACGTCGACGGAGTCCAGCGCGACGACCCGGGTCTCCCCGGAGCCGTACGCCTTGACGACCTGACGCGCCCGCGCGGCGACGGCCGTACGCCCTCCAGTACCCCCGTGCCTGGGGATGGTCACAGCCGTGGTCACGGTCTTCTCCTCGGAGCAGTAAGCGGGTGGCGCACCGGGTGGTGTCGCGGTGCGTGGTGGAGCCGGTTTGTAAGTTCAAGTTAAGAAGCCGGATCGGCTCTTCTCCTCCTCCGCCGGGACGAACGGCCCCTGGCCCGTATGGGGGAGATGCCCCTAGGGGTTCCTCCACCCGTGGTCCGAGTGGGACCCTGAGCCGACACATTTAGGTGTACGAAGAATGGAGTTACGCGGTGACGGAGCCGTACGTGAAGGGAGTCGCGACCACGGGACCGGCCGCCCCACCCGCACGCCGCGGCCCGGTCGTCGCCGCACTCATGCTCGGCATGGGTCTCGCCGCCATCGACGGCACGATCGTCTCCACCGCCGTCCCCCAGATCGTCGGCGACCTCGGCGGGCTCGCCGTCTTCTCCTGGCTGTTCTCCGGCTATCTGCTCGCCGTCACCGTCACCCTGCCGGTCTACGGGAAGCTCAGCGACACCTTCGGCCGCAAGCCCGTCCTCGTCGCCGGAGTCGTCCTCTTCCTCATCGGCTCCCTGCTCTGCGCGGCGGCCTGGAACATGGCCTCCCTCATCGCCTTCCGCGTCGTCCAGGGCCTCGGCGGCGGCGCCCTCCAGGGCACGATCCAGACGATCGCCGCCGACCTGTACCCGCTGAGGGAACGCCCCAAGATCCAGGCGAAGCTCTCCTCCGTGTGGGCCGCCTCCTCCGTCGCGGGCCCGGCCGCCGGCGGCCTCCTCGCCGGGTACGCCGACTGGCGCTGGATCTTCCTCATCAACCTGCCGGTGGGTCTGGTCGCCCTCTGGCTGATCGTCCGTCACCTGAATGAACCGGAGCGGGTGGCGCCCCGCCCGCCCGGACAGCCCCTGCGGATCGACTGGGCCGGCGCCCTCGCGATCTTCGCCACCGGGGCCCTGCTCCTGACCGCGCTCGTCCAGGGCGGCGTCGCCTGGCCCTGGCTGTCCGCCCCGTCCCTCGGCCTCCTGGCCGGGGCGGCCGTGCTCGGCGCGGTGACGGTGCTCGTCGAACGGCGCGCGGCGGAGCCGATCATCCCCGGCTGGGTCTGGCGCCGCCGCACGATATCCGCCGTCAACCTCGCCCTCGGCGCGCTCGGCCTGCTCATGGTCGCGCCGACCGTGTTCCTGCCCACGTACGCCCAGTCCGTCCTGGGCCTCGGGCCGATCGCCGCCGGGTTCGTGCTCTCGGTGATGACCCTGAGCTGGCCCATCAGCGCCGCGTTCTCGAACCGGGTCTACGGCCGGATCGGCTTCCGCCTCACCGCCGTCATCGGCATCTCACTCGCGCTGGCCGTCCTCCTGGCCTTCCCGTTCCTGCCGTTCCCCGGGGAACCCTGGCAGCCCGCCCTCCTCATGCTGCTGCTCGGCGCGGCGCTCGGCCTCTTCCAACTCCCGCTGATCGTCGGCGTGCAGTCGACCGTCCCCTACGAGGAACGGGGCACGACCACCGCGTCCGTCCTGTTCTGCCGTCAGGTCGGCCAGAGCGTCGGCGCGGCGGTGTTCGGCGCCGTGGCCAACGGTGTCCTCGCCGCCCGCCTCGGCGGCAGCGGCGACCTGGACACCCTGGCCCGCGCCCTCGACGACCCCGCCTCCCTGACGGCCGAGGCCACGGACCACCTGCGTCGGGCGGTCGACGCGGCCGTGGACTACGTCTACCTCGGCGCGGCGGGCGCCGCCGCCCTCGCCCTCCTGGTCCTCCTCTTCCTCGCACCGCGCCGCTTCCCGGTCCTGAAGGAAGTGACGGGCGACGACCGGAACGAAGAGGCGCACGCCTGACGCGCCGCTCAGATGTCGCCCCGCACCAGGGCGTGCAGATGCTCGTCGTGCCACCCGTCGGCATGCAGCAGCGCACTGCGCATGGTGCCTTCGAGGGAGAATCCCGCCTTCTCCGCCACCCGGCAGGAGGCCGTGTTGGCCACCGAGTGACACAGCCGCAGGCGATGCAGGCCCAGATCGTCGAACGCCCACCGGCTGACCCGCCCGGTCGCCTCGACCGCGACGCCCCCGCCCCGCGCGGAGGGCAGCAGCCAGTAGAAGATCTCGGCCGTGCCCCCGGCGAGATCGATGTCGCCCCAGCCGATCAGCCCCGCCGCCGCACCGCCCGGCCGGGCGACGGCCCAGATCGCACTGAGCTCGTCCCGCCACCGCCCGCGCATGCGCTCGATCCTCTGAAGCGCCGCCTCGGGGGACTCCACCAGGAGACGGTTCCAATGACGGATCGCCGGGTCCCGGCCCGCCGCCACCAACGCGTCGGCGTCACCGGGCTCCCAGGGCCTCAGCTCCCACCCGCCGGGCAGCCCGAGCACGGGCTGCTCCATCCCGGCGAGACGACCGGCGGGAACGACGGGCGGCGGTACGGGCGAGGAGGAGATCATCGCGGCATCGTGCCACAACCCCTCGCGTACAGAAGCCTGCTGTACTACCCCGCCGAGGCGAGCCCGACGAACCCGGCCCACGCGTCCCGCGAGACCCGGAGGGCCGGACGGGCCACGTCCTTGGAGTCACGGACGTGGACGGCTCCCGCGCCGGCCGCGACCTCGATGCACTGGCCACCCTCGGTTCCGCTGTAGCTGCTCTTGAACCAGGCGAGGGAATCCGTGTTGTTCATAGCTCTCCCAGCAACTTCTCGATGAACTCAAGCGACTCTCGCGGGGTGAGAGCCTGCGACCGGATGATCCCATAGCGGGCGGAAGCAAGAACCGTCTGTTCGGGGTCGGTTGCCAGCGAGCTGGTGTTCTGCGCCTCGACGTAGAGGAACTTCTTGCCTTCCTTCCGCGTGACGACCGTGAACGGTCCGTTCACACCCGCGTTGTCCTCGCAGTCGGTCGGCATCACCTGGATCTCGACGTTCCGTCGCTGCCCGATCAGCAGCAGGTGCTCCAGCTGGCCGCGGAGGACACCATTGCCGCCGTACCGATGGCGCAGCACCGACTCATCCATGACGAAGCTCAGCAAAGGAGCGGGACGCCGGTCGAAGATGTCCTGTCGCGCGAGTCGGGCCGTCACTCGCTGTTCGATCGTCTCCTGATCCAGCGGTGGGCGTCGCATGGCCAGGAGGGCACGCATGTACTCCTCCGTCTGGAGCAGACCGTTGACCACCATCGTGTCGTACATCAGCAGCTCTATCGCCCGCTTCTCCAGCTGCGCCATCCCCTGGAAGAACGCCGGGTACTGCGCGTTCTCCAACTGTTCCTTCCACACCGTCAGCAGCCCGCCCGCGTCCAGCACTTCGTCCGACCGGTCGATGGCACGCGGTGGCGGAATCCTCCGGCCCTGCTCGAACGAGGCGATGGTGGAGGCCGAGTAGCCCACTCGCTTCCCGAACTCCTCCCGCTCCATCCCCGCCCGCGTGCGCAGCGTCTTCAGACTCTTCCCGAACGCCGCCACGACGCCCTGCCCGGACTTGTCCGCCGCCCGGCCACCGTCCGCCTCCGCTCCCGCCTCCGACGCCCCGCCCGCCTGCTCCTCCGCCACCGCGCCCCACCTCTCGTACCTGCACCGACACGGCACGTACAAGGTGATCACGTCGGTGCGTCACCACTGGTCACGCTACGCCACCAAGAGGAGCTTGGTGGGCATGACGAGTGACATCGACAGCCCCACGGACACCACCCAACTCTCGGGTGTCTCGCCTTACTTGACCGGCAGGATCTTCGCCCTGCGGTTCACCTCGACCGCCCGGGGCGCACGGCTCGCCCGCCGCCTCGTCGCCGTCCGGCTGGACGAGTGGGGCGTCCCGTACGGGACCGGGGCGCACGAGACCGTCGTCCTGGTCGCCGCCGAGCTGGCGACGAACGCCGTACGGCACGGGCACGTGCCGGGACGGGACTTCCGCCTCTCCCTGCGCGTCACCGACGGGCTCGCGCGGATCGAGGTGAGCGACACGCGGGCGGAGCGCGTACCGCCACGGCCCGGAGAACTCCCCGGCCCCGGTCCGGAACTCGCGGACGGGGGCCGGGGGCTGCTGCTCGTCGAAGGGCTCGCCGACCGCTGGGGCTGGTGCCCGAGGGTCGGTGCGCCGGGAAAGACGGTGTGGGCGGAGTGCGCCCTCACCGCCCTCACCGCCCGGCCCGACGGGCCTCGGACGGGCTAGAACGCGATGCCGCCCCGCCGCTTCCTGGGTGAGAGGCAGAACGGGTGCCCCGCCGGGTCGAGGACCACCCGCCACAGTTCGGGCCGGGGTTGGGGTTCCGGCACGGTGGCACCCCACTCCACGAGCCGGGCCACCGCCTCGTCCAGATCGTCGACGTCGAAGTCGAGGTGCAGCTGCTGCGGCACGTCCTGGCCGGGCCAGGACGGCGGCCGGTAGCCGTCGACCCGCTGGAACCCCATGAGCGGCCCGTCCTCACCACCACCGAGCCCCGCGAACTCCCCGTCCGAGCGCTCGTGGAGCGGAAGTCCGGTGGCCCGTCGGTAGAAGTCGGCGAGGGCCAGGGGATCGGCGCAGTCGAGATTGACCGCCGTCAGCTTCATGATCATGCCACCGAGTCTAGAAACGCCCGCCCGCCACAACCGAACTTCACGAGGGGCCGACCGACGCCCGGGGGCCGGAGGCCGAGCCGAGAGCTGAGGGCCGGGGGCCGAGGGGCCGAGAGCCGGGGCGGAAGGTCAACGTCCGGGGTACGCGAGGGGGCGCCCGGGCTGTCGCCCCCGGCGCCCGGCCCCCGCGCCCTACGCGTCCGCGTCCCCGGGCCCCGCCTCCGGGTCCGGCGTGCCCACCCGCCCCGTCAGCGCCGCCAGCGAGTTGCGGATGTGGTCCATGTGCGCGTGGATCTCGTCCCGCGCCTCCTCGTGCTCCCGCAGCACCCGCTCCGTCTCCCGCTCGGCCCGCTCCGCCTTCATCCTGGCCTCCGCGAGCAGTTCCGCCGCACGGGCCTCCGCGTTCTCCTGGCCGTGCCGGGCCTCTTCCTCGGTCTTCGCGAGCGACCGCCGGGCCTCCCCGAGCTTCGATTCCGCGGCGCCGGTCAGCTCCGCGTGCCGGGCGTCGAGCTCCGCCGCCCGGCCCTCCGCCGCACGCTCCGCCTCGTCCCGTACCGCCGACTGCTTCGCGCTCTGCTTCGCCAGGAGCTCCGCCGCGCGCCGTTCGGTCTCCTCGAAGACCTCCCGCGCCCCGGTCCTGCGCTCCTCGGCCTCGCGGCCCGCCTCCGTCGTCAGCTCCTCGGCCCGCCCCCGCGCCGTCTCCAGCGTCGTGCGGGCGGCCGCGTCGGCCGCCGCCCGGACGCCGTCCGCGTACGCCCGCGCCGACTCCGCCGCCTCCCGGCCCGCCGCCTCGGCGGCCTCCGCGAGGGACTGCGCCTCGGCCTCGGCGGACCGTACGAGCGTCTCGTCCTCCAGCTCGGCCAGTTCCAGGATCTTCCGCGCCCGGTCGCCGAGGGACTCGTACCGCTGCGGTGCGAGGGCCTCGACGGCCTCCCGCAGCCGGAGGGCCTCGGCCTCCATCTCCTTCACGAGGACGGTGAGCCGCGCCGCCCGCTCCCAGGCACCGTCACGGTCCCCGGACAGCGCGGCCAGGAGGCGGTCGACCTGCTCGGGCCGGTACCCGCGCCCCCGTCCTACAGCGAAACTCATTCCTGGCGCCCCTTCCCTGTGACCCGAACGTCCAGGATGCTTCATCAGAACGGACAAAAGGCGCCCAACGTGCATACACGTCGAGCGCCTTTCATCACATTCTGTCCAGGGGCGTCAGCGGGAAACCCCAGCCACTCCCCCTACAGCAGGCCGTCCCACATCTGCTCCAGGAGCACCGACCACCAGTTCTCCGGCGACGACAGCGCCGCCGGGTCCAGCATCGCCAACTGCGCCTGGAAATCGACCGTCCAGCGGCCCGCCTGCTCCGGGTTCAGCCCGAACCGCAGCCGCCACATCCGCCCGAGCAGCGCCATCGCACGCGTGAACTCCGGCAGCCCGGTGTTCACGAACTGCGGCGGCACCGACTGCCCGCCCGGACCGGCCTCCACCGGAACCGCCACGATGTGCGCCGTGCCGTACTGCACACAGATCGCCCGGCCGAAGTCCGAACCGAGCACCAGGTACGAGCTCGCGTCCGGCGCCGCCTGCACCTGCCTCTGCGCCGCCAGTTCGGCCAGCGTCGGCACCACGGGCACCGCGGGCTGCGCCCAGAAGAACGGCCCGAAGTCCGCCGGCAGACCCGCCCACACCAGCGTCCGCGCCACCAGCTCGGGCACACCCTGCCGGGACACCGCGCGCTGGTCGAATCGGAGCACGCCAGGACCGAACGCCCCGGCCAGCTCCTGCGCGATCGCCTCCGGCGGAACCGGCGGCGCCGGCTGCACCTGCGGCAGCGGCGCCCGCACCGGGGCGGGCCGCGCGGGACCGTCCGCGACCTGATGCAACTCACCCTGGTGGGTGAGAAGCTGCCGCATGCCCTGCTGACGGCCCGTGTGATCACGGCCGTACGGGGCGATGCTGGTGATCCGCGCCTGCGGCCAGGTCTCCCGGATCATCCGCGCGCAGTAACCGCCCGGCAGCTCACAGGACTCCAGCTCCGTGTGCAGTTCGAGCACCTGCTGCGGCGGCACGTTCATCGCGCGCAGCTCGTGCAGGATCTGCCACTCCGGATGCGGGGTGCCCGGCGCCGAACGCCGGATGATCTGCGCCTCGGAACCGTCGGGCGCGCGATAGCGCAGCACCGCCTGGTACCCGGGACCGACCGTCGGCTGACCCGCCGGCTGCGGATACCCGTACGCGGGGGGTACGGGACCCTGACCCGGCACCGGACCCGGCGCGGGCGGCGGTACGTGCCCACCGTGCACCGGCGGCGGCGGAGCCGGCGGCCCCGGAGGCCGCGGAGCCGCCGGACCGGCCGGACCCGGGTGGGCCAGCATCGTCGCGGCGTGCTCCATGCCGCCCGAGGACCCGCCGGGCACGCCCGGCGGCGGCGGGGGCGGCGGAGGCGCGCCCGGACCGCCCTGGCCCGGGTGGGCCAGCATCGTCGCGGCGTGGTGCACCGGCTGCGGCGGCGTCGGCGGACCGGGCGGGGCCGGAGCGGGCGGCGGACCGGGAGGACCCGGCCGGGCGGGCGGCTGAGGGCCCTCGGGCCCCAGCTGCGACACCAGTTGCGTGGGGATGTACGCCCCGGCGCCCGAGGAGCCACCCGGAACACCGGGCGCACTCGGAACACCCGGCGCACTCGGCGCACCCGGAACACCCGGGGCTCCCGGCGGCGGAGGCGGGGTCCCCGGACCGCGCCCGCCCTTCGGCGACAGCGCGGCCTTGCTGGTCGCGGCGTCCGCGATGTCCCTCGCCCCGCCCGGCGCGGAGGGCGCGGGCGGCGGAGGCGGCGGCACACCGGGACCGACCGGACCGGCCGGAGCCGCGGGACCGGCCTGCGGGGGCACGGGGGCCGGAGGGGCGGACGGAGCCGCCTGGACTCCGCCCGGCGCCGACGCGGCCGGATCGAGCCGCGGCGACACGGCGGTCGGGGGCAGCGCGCTGCCCCCCTTCATCAGAGCGGTCGGCGCGTCGGCACCCACCTGCGGCGGCGGGGTGTCCTCGTCGTCCGCCCCGGACAGCGCCGGCGCGAACACGGTCGCGGGCAGCGGCACCGCCCCGTCCGCGCCGCCGGAACTCGCGTTGGCGTCGGCCCACGGGCTGGGCGCGGGCGGAGGCGTCGCGGAGGCCGGGGCCACGGGCGCGGCGGCCGGCACGGGCGTGGGCACGGGCACGGGCGTCGGCGCGGGCGGAGCCGGCGGCGCGACCGGGGCAGGCGCCACAGGCGTCACAGGAGGCACGGCAGCCGCAGGAGGCACGGCAGCCGCAGGCGTCTCCGCCGGGACCCCGTCCATCGCCGTCGGCTCGTACGCGACACCGCCCGGCACCACGGAGACCCCCGCACCCTCCGACGCGGCGGAGGACACGGACAAGGACGACAGCGAAGACGAGGCCGAGGACGCGGAGGACGCCGACGAGGCGACCGAGGCCGAAGACCCCGCCTCCGCCACCGCCACCGGCTCCGACACATCGTCCACCGGAGCCGACGAACCCACGCTCTCCTGCGACACGTTCGGCTGCTTCGGCAGCCCGATCTTGTCCGCCGCGTCCTGCAACCACTCCGGCGGACTCAACAGGAACGACGTCTGGTTCAGATCGATCCGGGCCGCCGGAACGGCCGCCTGCGCCGGAACGTCCTCGGCGGTCCCGTACTCCTCCTCGTACCGGCGGATCACCTCGCCCACCGGCAGCCCCGGCCACAGCGTCGCCTCACCGCTGTCCCGGGCGATCACGAGCCGCTGACGCCCGCCGTCCGACGTCGGACCGCCCTCGCGGTCCTCCGCCCACACCACGAACCCCAGCTCGAACTCCCGCACCCGCACCTCACGGTGCTGATACGACGGAAGCTCACCGTTGATCCATTCCTCGGCGCGCTCCTGCGCCTGCGCGAACGTCACCACAGCCCACTCACTCCCCCACCGGGACCACGGGCACCGCACGCGCGAAGCCACCGTCCACCATCAGGTTCGCCACCGTCTCCAGCTCCGGCGGATTGCCCGCCAGACGCTGCAGAAACGCGTCGAAGTCCGCACCACAGGGCAGCAGCAGGCGCTCCACCCGCTCACCCACCGACCAGCCGGCCGCCACCTCGCCGGAGTCCCGGGCGTCGTCGTACGCGCAGAACCACACCGAACCGACCCCCTCACCCCGCACCTTCAGCGCGATCAGACCGCCCTGGACGAACGCGACGCCCAGATAGTCCTTGGTCAGGTGGTCACGGAGACACTTGTTGACATAGACGAGGTCGTTGACACCCGCCTCCTCCCGCACCGTGAAGAACGGCTGGTCGACCAGGAGCCCCAGCTCCGCGTCGAGCGCCGCACCCGCCGGAGCGCAGCCGCCCGCCGCCTTCAGGAACGAGCGGTACGCCCCCGGAAGCCGGTAGCCGAGATCCTCCTCGACCCCCAGAAGCTGCTGCTCCGACACCGACACCAGCCCCTTCGGCAGCCCGAAGTGCACCGGCCGGGTCTCCTGCAAGGGGCGCGTACCCCGCTTCGTGTGGTCCACGGCAGCCGTCGCCACCCCGCCGTGATGACGCAGCAGGGCCTTCACCTCGACCGGCACCAGCTCCATCCGGCGACTGCGCGCCACGTGGTGCCAGGTCCAGCCGTGCGGCGTCGCCACCGACGGAATCGTGTCCCACAGCTCATGACCGGTCGCCGCGATCGCCGCGTTCGCCGACACGTAGTCCGTGAGCCTCAGCTCGTCGACACCGAAACCCTCCGGCGGGTCGGCGATCTCCGCCGCCGCGCGCGCGTACGGCGAGAAGTCCGGGTGGCCGTACTCGTCCACCCGCACCCCTCTCGGGTGACGGGAAGCACGGACCGGGTCCGGGAAGTGCACGACCTGCCCGGCATAGGCCGCGTTCGGTGGCGCGGTGTCCTGCCCGAGCCGACCTGTCGTCATGGCGGTTGCCCCCTGCACTGGCGTCGCTGACTGCTACTACCCGCAGCCGCTGGCTGCTCCTGACTGATGCCGCACAGCCTATGCGCTGCCACAAGAGCCCGAACCGGCCCGATCCGACGGTGACCAAGTGTCACGACGCCATGACAGGTGCACCATGATTCCGACACACCGAAGCCACGTTTACGCGCCCCAGCTTCCCCATATGGCTCCCTATTTGGCAGGCTGTCCACGCAACTCGGGGGATTGCAGGAGGGGAAGAAACGCACCATGCACGCAGCACCTACGCCCACACAGGGTGACCCACGCCTCAACTGGAGCAGCAGCGCCGAAGCCACGCGCGCACCCTTACTGCGTCAGCGCCGTGACGGCATCCTCCCCACCGTCGGAGCCGCCCTCTCCGTACGCGGCGAGACGACCCTCACGTGCACCGCGGGCCGCGGCGACCGCCCGCCGGCCCTGCACGCCCTCGTCCAGGACTTCCTGGACACCCTCACCAGCGGCCAGCGCGAACGCTTCACCGGCCGCTGCCCAGAGGCGATCCTGCTCTCCCGGCACCTCACCGCCACCGAGAACGGACGCTCCAGACGAGCCCAGCGCAAACCACTCACCCCCGGCGAGGCCCGCCGCTCCCTCAAGCACGCCAAGCTCACCGCCCGACGCATCCGCGAGGACGGCGACCCCCTGCACGGCAGCTACGCCGCACCCTGCCGCTCCTGTACGGCGATGCTCGCCCACTTCGGCGTCCGCACCGTCGACCCCACCACGCCTGTCGAGAACGGCTGACCGCACTCCCATGCCCGACCACCTGAGCACGACGCGCTTCCCGGTCAACGTCGACGCCGCCCTCCGCGAGGCCGGCTGGCAGCCCGGCCGCTGGGACATCAAGCTCGCCGAAGAATGGGCCGACACCCTGCG
Source organism: Streptomyces sp. NPDC017246 (assembly GCF_044331325.1). Taxonomy (NCBI): domain Bacteria; kingdom Bacillati; phylum Actinomycetota; class Actinomycetes; order Kitasatosporales; family Streptomycetaceae; genus Streptomyces; species Streptomyces sp. NPDC017246. Next base: position 123,761 of record NZ_JBIRMW010000008.1, read on the forward strand.
CGCCCACATCTCCCCCGCGGGACACCGGCACAGCGTCTTCCCCGCCGCCGTCGAGGCTTGGGCCGAATTCGGCGGCCTGCGGATCACCGCGCCCGGTCACGGACGCCAGATAGCGCCCGCGGCCGTACGCTTCGACCCGCTCGCCGGACTCCACCTCTCGCGCACCCTCGCGGACCTCGGCCGCGCGCTGGAGACCGAACTCGCGCCGCTCGGCGAGGAGGGCGACCACCAGGCGATCCTCGCCATGGACGTCGAAGGGCGCGTCTACAGCCTCGACCACGCCGGCGACTGGTACCTCGGCAAGGACATCGACGCGGCGCTCTCGACCCTGATCACGGGCGCCCAGCCGCCCCGCCTGACGGCGGGGTGACCGTCACCCCCCGATGACCGGGGGCAGCGGCGCGGGACGGCCCGCTCAGTCCGCCGTCGCGGGAAGCACGGCCGACACCTTGAACCCACCGGCGTCGGTCGCCCCAGACACGAACACACCTCCGAGGCGCAGCACCCGCTCCCGCATCCCCACGAGCCCGTTCCCACCGCTCGGCAGACCCACATCGGCGGCCCCCGCGTCCGAAGGACACGGACCGTTCTCCACCTGCATCGCGACCTCGGCACCCCGGTGCGCCAGCCGCACCACGACCTCGGCACCCGCCGCGTGCTTGTGGACGTTCGTCAGCGCCTCCTGCACCACCCGGTACGCCGTCCGCTCCACCTCCGGCGGATACGCGCGCGCCTCCCCCGTCACCACGAGCTCCACGACCGCCCCCGCGAGCCGCGACTGCTCGCACAGGGCCTCCAGCGCGTCCAGACAGGGCCCGTCCTCCGCGGCGGCCTCGGCGGCGGCCGCGGCGGCCCGCCCCACGGCGGCCAACGGCACCGGGGCGGGGCCCACCGGAGCGGACCCCTCCCTCAGCACCCCCAGCATCTCGCGCAGCTCGGTCAGCGCCTGCCGCCCCATGTCCCCCACCAGAGCGGCGTTCCGCACCGCCTTCTGCGGATCCTTCAACGCCACCGCCTGCAGCGCCGCCGCGTGCACCACCATCAACGACACCCGGTGCGCCACGACGTCGTGCATCTCGCGCGCGATCCGCGTCCGCTCCTCCTGCCGCGCCCACTGCGCCCGCTGCTCCGCCCGGTCGGCGAGCAGCGACAGTTCCTGCTCCAGACTGTCGGCCCGCTCCCGCAGACTCTCCATGAGCCGGCGGCGTGCCCCTATGTAGAGGCCGAAGAGCAGCGGCGGCGCGTTGAGCCCGAGGGTCATGAACAACCCGACGACCGGCACGTACCAGCCACTGGGATCGAAGTCCTGCTGATCGACGTCGGCCTGCGCGACGTCCTGGCGCAGCCGCACCACGGTCACGACGAACACGGCCACCGTCGACATCCCGGCCAGCAGGGCGGTGATCCGCCGCGGCACCTCGGAGGCGGCGAGCGAGTAGAGCCCGACGATCCCCATGAGGAAGCCCATCTCGGCGGGCGCCACGGCGATCGAGACGAGCACGACACAGATGGGCCAGCGTCGCCGTACGAGCAGCACGGAGCCGACGACCAGCCCGAACAGCACTCCCAGGGGAACGGGCAGCGAGGCCTGCTCGGCGAACCCGACCCCTTCGAGTCCGCACTCGACCGCGGACAGCAGGGCGAGCCCCACGTCAAGAACGACGCTCCGCCGTCTCCCCCACCACCACCAGCTCCCCGCAGGAACGCTCACCGCGTCCCGGTCCGCCCCCGTTGTGGTCATACCCACCACCCTACGGGCGAGCCCCGGGCGAGTGCGGGGCTATACCGTCGCACGGAAGGTGCCTGGTACGGCATAGTGGAGGCCGCCGGGGAACGGGACCGACCTGATGTCCGTTTCAACCCTGTACGCCATCCCCTGTGGTGTAATTGGCAGCACTGAGGCTTTTGGTGCCTTATGTCCGGGTTCGAGTCCTGGCGGGGGAGCTTCTTCACTCGGGTCCTGACCGTCACGGTCAGGACCCGCACTCATGTCCGCCACCCTGCCCCCCGGTATCCTTCGTGCGTCCACCACCCAAAGCCGAAGGGCAATCCCGTGAGCGCCAATCGCCCGGCAGCCGTCGTCGTCCTCGCAGCGGGTGAGGGCACCCGCATGAAGTCGAAGACCCCCAAGGTCCTGCACGAGATCGCCGGCCGGTCCCTCGTCGGGCATGTCGTGTCCGCCGCACGGGAGTTGGAGCCCGAGCACCTCGTCGTGGTCGTCGGGCACGCCCGTGAGCAGGTCCGGGGGCACCTGGAGGAGCACTACGCCGGGACCCGTACCGCCGTCCAGGAGGAGCAGAACGGCACCGGACACGCGGTGCGGATGGCGCTGGAGGAGCTCGGGCGGGCGCCCGAGGGGACCGTCGTGGTCGTCTGCGGCGACACCCCGCTGCTGTCGGGCGAGACCCTGCGGGCCCTGGCCGACACCCACGCCGCCGACGGCAACGCCGTCACCGTGCTGAGCGCCGAGGTCCCGGACTCCACGGGGTACGGGCGGATCGTGCGGGACGGCTCCGGCGCCGTGACCGAGATCGTCGAGCACAAGGACGCCTCCGACGCGCAGCGCGCCATCCGCGAGATCAACTCCGGTGTGTTCGCGTTCGACGGGCAGCTGCTCGCGGACGCCCTGGGCAAGGTGCGGACGGACAACAGCCAGGGCGAGGAGTACCTCACCGACGTGCTGTCGATCCTGCGCGAGGCGGGACACCGGGTCGGCGCCTCCGTCGCGGCCGACCACCGCGAGATCCTCGGCATCAACAACCGCGTGCAGCTCGCCGAGGCCCGCGCCCTGCTGAACGTGCGGCTGATCGAGCGGGCGATGCTCGCCGGTGTGACCGTGGTCGACCCGGCGTCGGTGTTCGTGGACGTGACGGTGACCTTCGAGCCGGACGCCGTGATCCTGCCGGGAACGCAGCTGCTCGGTGCGACGCACATCTCCGAGGACGCCGAGGTCGGGCCGAACACCCGCCTGAAGGACACCCGCGTCGGCAGGGGCGCCCGGGTGGACAACACCGTCGCCGACTCCGCCGTGATCGGCGACAGCGCCTCCGTGGGGCCGTTCGCGTACCTCCGTCCGGGCACGAACCTGGGCGCGCGGTCCAAGGCCGGCACGTACGTCGAGATGAAGAACGCGACGGTCGGCGAGGGCACCAAGGTCCCCCATCTGTCGTACGTCGGTGACGCGACGATCGGCGAGTACACGAACATCGGCGCGGCGAGCGTCTTCGTGAACTACGACGGCGAGGCGAAGCACCACACCACGATCGGCTCCCACTGCCGGACCGGTTCGGACAACATGTTTGTGGCTCCCATCACGATCGGGGACGGTGCGTACACCGCCGCCGGGTCCGTGATCACCAAGGACGTGCCGGCGGGTTCGCTCGCCGTCGCCCGGGGCCAGCAGCGGAATATCGAGGGTTGGGTGGCCCGGAAGCGTCCCGGCAGCGCCGCCGCGCAGGCCGCTCAGGCCGCCGCTGGGGAGTCCGCCGGCGAAAGCTGACCGGAAACGGGTACGTCGAACTCGGCGTACCGTGATACGTGCACACAAATTCGGCTGGCTCGCACACGCGCACGACAGCTCGTGGATGGCGACCAGACAACACGTCTGAGGAGACAGTGCTGTGACCGGGATCAAGACGACCGGCGAGAAGAAGCTGATGCTCTTCTCCGGCCGCGCCCACCCCGAGCTGGCCGAGGAGGTCGCGCACCAGCTGGGTGTCGGCCTCGTTCCGACCAAGGCGTTCGACTTCGCCAACGGTGAGATCTACGTCCGCTTCCAGGAGTCGGCCCGTGGCGCGGACTGCTTCCTGATCCAGAGCCACACGGCTCCGATCAACAAGTGGATCATGGAACAGCTGATCATGATCGATGCGCTGAAGCGGGCCTCGGCCCGCAGCATCACCGTGATCATCCCGTCGTACGGCTACGCCCGCCAGGACAAGAAGCACCGCGGCCGCGAGCCGATCTCGGCGCGTCTGGTGGCGGACCTGCTGAAGACGTCGGGTGCGGACCGCATCCTGACCGTGGACCTGCACACGGACCAGATCCAGGGCTTCTTCGACGGCCCGGTGGACCACCTGTCGGCGCTGCCGGTGCTCGCGGACTACGTGGGTGCCAAGGTCGACCGTTCCAAGCTGACGATCGTCTCCCCGGACGCGGGCCGCGTGCGGGTCGCCGACCGCTGGTGCGACCGCCTGGACGCGCCGCTGGCGATCGTGCACAAGCGTCGTGACAAGGACGTCGCCAACCAGGTCACCGTGCACGAGGTCGTCGGTGACGTGAAGGGCCGCGTCTGTGTCCTGGTGGACGACATGGTCGACACCGGCGGCACGATCTGCGCCGCCGCCGACGCGCTGTTCGCGCACGGCGCGGAGGACGTCATCGTGACGGCCACGCACGGCATCCTGTCGGGTCCGGCCGCGGACCGTCTGAAGAACTCCAAGGTGAGCGAGTTCGTCTTCACGGACACGCTGCCGGTGCCGGGCGCCCTGGAGCTGGACAAGATCACGGTGCTGTCGATCGCGCCGACGATCGCGCGCGCGGTGCGTGAGGTGTTCGAGGACGGTTCGGTGACGAGCCTCTTCGAGGAGCACTGAGCCACGGCGCACAGCTGAGCCGCGAGGGCCGTTTCCCCGTTCGGGGGAGCGGCCCTCCGCCGTGTCCGGGAGGGGTGCCGGTGATCGAATTGGGTGGTGGGGCGGTGGGCCGGTAGACTGCCGTAGTTGCTCGGCGAGGGAGGCCGTACCCGTACGGATGTACAGGGTCACGGCGGTCCGTTATCGACGCGCTCTTCGTAGCAGGCCATCGCCAGTCGTGGCCGGGTGACCACATTTGTCGTCACCTTTCTACGAGGAGTGCACCATGTCCGAGGTCAAGCTCGCCGCTGCCGTCCGTACCGAGTTCGGCAAGGGCGCCGCCCGTGCGATCCGCCGCGCCAGCCAGGTTCCCGCCGTCGTCTACGGCCACGGCTCGGAGCCGGCGCACGTGACCCTCCCGGCCCACGAGCTGGCCCTGGCGCTGCGCACGCCGAACGTCCTGCTCTCCCTGGACGTCGACGGCAAGAACGAGCTGGCGATCCCGAAGGCCGTCCAGCGTGATGCCATCAAGGGCTTCCTCATCCACGTCGACCTGCTCCTCGTCAAGCGCGGCGAGAAGGTCACCGTCGAGATCCCCGTCCAGGCCGAGGGCGAGCTCAAGGCCGGCGGCAACCTGCTGGAGCACGTGCTCAGCACCCTCTCCATCGAGGCCGAGGCCACCCACATCCCCGAGGCCGTCACGGTCTCCGTGGAGGGCCTGGAGGCCGGTGCCTCCATCCTCGCCAAGGACATCGAGCTCCCCAAGGGCTCGACCCTGGTGACCGACGCCGACGCCGTGGTCCTGCAGGTCCTGGCCGCGCAGGCCGAGGAGCCGGCCGCCGACGCCGAGGCCACCGAGGGTGCCGAGGCCTGAGCCGTAGGCTCTGCCTGACGTGACGGGGTGACGGGCCGCACGGCCCGCCACCCCGTTTTCTCGTATGTGGACGTATCTGGACGAGGAGACCCGACGCACATGACCGACGACGCGAACGCGCCCTGGCTGATCGTCGGCCTGGGCAACCCGGGGCCCGAGTACGCGGCCAACCGGCACAACATCGGGTTCATGGCGGTGGACCTGCTCGCCGAGCGGATGCGCGGCTCGTTCAAGCGGGCGGGGAAGGCACAGGCGCAGGTCGTGGAGGGCCGGATGGGTCCGCCGGGGCCGGCGAGCCGTCGGGTGATCCTCGCGAAGCCGATGTCCTACATGAACCTGTCGGGCGGACCGGTGACGGCGCTGCGCGACTTCTACAAGGTGCCGACGGCGCACATCGTGGCGATCCACGACGAGCTGGACATCGACTACGGGGTGCTGCGGCTGAAGATCGGCGGCGGCGACAACGGGCACAACGGTCTGAAGTCGATGACGAAGGCGATGGGTGCGGAGTACCACCGGGTGCGGTGCGGGATCGGGCGTCCGCCGGGCCGGATGCAGGTGGCGGACTTCGTCCTGAAGGACTTCTCGTCGACGGAGCGCAAGGATCTGGACTGGTTCGTCGACCGGGCCGCGGACTCGGTGGAGTGCCTGGTGGCGGAGGGCCTGGAGCGGGCGCAGTCGGCGTACAACTCCTGACCTCGTCCCGCGCGGCGGGCGGACGGCCGCGGAGGCCGGAGGGCCTCTTGCGGTACGACTGTACGATCCCGGGTCATGACGCACGTCCGTAACGCCGCCATGGCCCTGGTCGCCCTTCTTCTCGTCGTCGCGGGCGCCTGGGCCTCCTGGAGCTCGGCCCAGCACGTCCTGCTCGCCAAGGGGCGGGAGCACGGCACGCTGACGGTGACCGGCTGCACCGAGGAGACGTGCAGCGGCCGCTACACCCCGGAGGACCCCTCCTCGACGCGCCGGTCGCTGACGATCGCGCGTTCGGTCGCGGCCGAGCCGGGCGTGACGATCCCGGTGGTGGTGAAGCCGGGGACGGACGAGGGTGTGCGGACGGGCTGGGGCGGCGGTCTGCACGCGTGGCTGCCGCTGGGCGGAGCGCTGCTGCTCGCGGCGCCCCTGATAGGCGGGGGCCTGCGGCTGCCGAGGACGGCGTGGTCGGCGGCGGGAGCGGGCGGGGCGCTCCTGGTGGCGGCTTTCTTCGCGCTCTGAGGGTTGCGGCCGGATGCCACCAGAACCCGGCGTGATCGTTATGGGCCTCTGGCATGGGGGCCGAGTCGGGCGATGGATAGGCTGCCCCCCTGCCACCCCCCACGGCATCCCTCATCCCATAGATGGACGACTGCACATGCGACGTTCTCTCATACCCGCCGCCGCGTTTGTCGCGGCCATGGCAGGCTCTCTCGCCCTCGCTCCCCTGGCTTCCGCGTCGGAGGGCCCCCAGCCGCTCCCGCTGCACCAGATCGAGGACCTTCCCCTGACCGCCGGGGAGTTCGGCGAGAAGGGCGACTGCCCGACCGTGCCGGCCGGCAAGGACGGCTGGCACTTCGTGCTGCCGGGCAGCGGCAAGGGCGACTCCGCCGTCTTCACCAAGCTGACGGTCGAGTTCCAGCCGGGTGGCATCCAGACCATCACGACCTTCGGCCCGCCGAGCGACAAGCACGCCTACGCGAGCTCCGAGCCGGGCGCCAAGCTGGTCGCCGCCTCCGCGGAGGTCTCCGGCCAGGTCAAGCAGGGCTGGTTCAACCTGTCCCACACCTGCCCCGCGACCCCGACCCCGACCGGCACCCCCTCGGGCACGCCGTCCGGGACTCCCTCGGGCACCCCGTCCCAGACGCCGTCCGAGACTCCCTCGGGCACCCCGTCGGAGACCGCGTCCGTGACCCCCACGGGCACGCCGAGCGAGTCCGTCTCCCCGACCGGGACCCCTGGCGCCTCCGAGACCCCCGGCGGCACCGGGTCGCCGTCCGCGACCACCCCCGGCACCGGTGCCACGGGCGGCACCGGCGGCACCGGCGGCGACCTCGCCGAGACGGGCTCCAGCGCCCCGGTCGGCGTCCTCGCCGCCGTCGCCGTGGCCCTCGCGGGTGCCGGCGCGTTCCTGGTGAGCCGTCGTCGCAAGGCCCAGCAGCACTGACGTACCCCGTCATGACGGTGCCCCCGTGGAGAGAACTCCACGGGGGCACCGTCCTGTGTACGGCAGGCGTCAGCCGGTGTTGCGGAGGCCCGCGGCCACGCCGTTCACGGTGAGGAGCAGGGCCCGCGCGAGCAGCGGGTCCGGGTCCTCGCCGCGCTCGGCGGCGGTGCGCTGGCGGTCGAGCAGGGCGACCTGGAGGTAGGAGATCGGGTCCAGGTAGGCGTCGCGGATGGCGAAGGTCTGCTGGAGGACCGGGTTGGAGTCCAGGAGCGTCTCGCCGCCGGTGACCTTGAGGACCTCGGCGACGGTCAGCGCGTGCTCGGCCTCGATGGTGTCGAAGACGTGCTTGAGCTCGTCGGGGACCAGGGTGTCGACGTAGTGGCGGGCGATCCGCAGGTCGGTCTTCGCGAGCGTCATCTCGACGTTGGAGAGGAAGTTGCGGAAGAAGCCCCAGCGCTCGTGCATCTCGCCGAGGACCGGGTCGAGGCCGGCCTCGCGCAGGGCCTTGAGACCGGAGCCGACACCGAACCAGCCGGGGACGATCTGGCGGGACTGGGTCCAGCCGAACACCCAGGGGATGGCGCGGAGTCCGTCGAGGGAGACGCCTGAGCCGGGGCGGCGGGAGGGCCGTGAGCCCAGGTGCAGGTCGGCGAGCTGGTCGACGGGGGTGGAGGCGAGGAAGTACGCCGGCAGGCCGGGGTCCTCGACGAGCTTGCGGTACGCGGTGTGGGCGGCGTCCGAGACGGTGTCCATGGCCGCGTCCCAGCGGGCCAGGGCCTCGTCGGACTGGCGCGGCGCGGTGTGCAGGGCGGAGGCCTGGAGCGTGGCCGCGACCGTCAGCTCCAGGTTCTCCCTGGCCAGGGACGGGATGAGGTACTTGTCGGAGATGACCTCGCCCTGCTCGGTGACCTTGATCTCGCCTTCGAGGGTGCCCCAGGGCTGGGCGAGGATCGCGTCGTGCGAGGGGCCGCCGCCGCGGCCGACGGTGCCGCCGCGGCCGTGGAAGAGGCGGAGCCGTACGCCGTAGCGGTGGGCGACGTCGCGCAGCCGGCGCTGGGCGCGGTGGATCTCCCACTGGGAGGTGGTGATGCCGCCGAACTTGGAGGAGTCCGAGTAGCCGAGCATGACCTCCTGGACGTCGCCGCGGAGCGAGACGAGGCGCCGGTAGGAGGGGTCGGCGAGCATGCCGTCGAGGATGACGTCGGCGGCCTTGAGCTCGTCGGTGGTCTCCAGGAGCGGCACGATGCCGATCTTGGCCCAGCCGCCGTGCAGGTCGATCAGTCCGGCCTCGCGGGCGAGGACGGCGGCGGCGAAGACGTCGTCGGCGCCCTGGCACATCGAGATGATGTAGGACTCGATGACCTCCGGGCCGAAGCGCTCGAAGGCCTCCTTGATGGTGTGGAAGACACCGAGGGTCTTCTCGCCGGCGGCGTCCAGCGGGGCCGGGGTCGGCGCGAGCGGGCGGCGCGAGCGCAGCTCCTTGGCGAGCAGCTTCCGCCGGTAGTCGCGCGGCATGTCGGCGTACCGCCAGGACTCCTCGCCGAGGCGGTCGAAGAGCTGGCCGAGGGCGTGGTGGTGGGCGTCGGCGTGCTCGCGGACGTCCATCGTGGCGAGCTGGAGGCCGAAGGCCGAGAGGGTGCGGATGGTGCGGTCCATCCGGCCGTCGGCGAAGAGGCCGCCGCGGTGCTCGCGCAGCGAGGTCTGGATCAGGGTGAGGTCGTGGACGAGCTCGGCGGTGCCGAGGTAGTCGCGGCCGTCCTGGTGGGGGGTGCCGGCGGCGAGGCGCTCGCGGGTGTTGACGAGCTTCTGCCGGATGCAGGTGGCCTTGAGCCGGTAGGGCTCCTCGGCGTTGAGGCGCTTGTAGCGGGGGCTGATCTCCGGGAGGAGATCCAGGTCGCGCTGGAGGGAGTCCAGGAGTTCCTGGGTGGCTCCGGCGTAGCGGATGGAGTTGGAGAGGAGTCCGCGCAGGTAGTCGACGAGTTCGAGGGCGTCGGTGATGCCGTGCTCGTGCTGGAGGATCAGGATGTCCCTGGTCACCTGGGGGGTGACGTTGGGGTTGCCGTCGCGGTCGCCGCCGATCCAGGTGCCGAAGGTGAGCGGGCGGGTGCCGGAGGGCAGTTCGACGCCGACGCGCTCCAGCTCGGCGGCGAGGTCCTCCAGGACGTCGCCGACGGCGCCGGCGTGCAGCTCGTCGAGGTAGTAGATGGCGTTGCGGGCCTCGTCGGCGGGCTCGGGGCGGACGACCCGGAGCTCGTCGGTCTGCCAGATGAGGTCGATGTTCTCGGCGAGCCGCAGGTCGAGGCGGCGCCGGTCGGCCTCGATGAGCGGGGTCTCCAGGAGGGCGGCGATCCGGCGCAGCTTGTTGAGGACGGAGCGGCGGGCCGCCTCGGTGGGGTGCGCGGTGAAGACGGGCCGGACGTTGAGGTTCTTGACCGTCTCGCGGACGTGCTCGGGGTCGCCGTCCTTGAGCATGTCGGCGGTGCGGGCGAGGAGGCCGCCCTCGGCGGCGCGCTTCTCGCGCATCTCGCGGCCGCGGTGGACCTGCTCGGTGACGTTCGCCAGGTGGAAGTAGGTGGAGAAGGCGCGGACGAGCTTGGCGGCTGTCTCCAGCTCGACTCCGCGGAGCAGCTCGGCGGCGGCCTCGCCGTCCTCGCGGGTGAGGCTGCGGACCCGCTCGACGAGGTCGAGGAGCTCGTGGCCCTCCTGGCGGACGAGGGTTTCGCCGAGGAGATCGCCCAGTCGGCGGATGTCGGCGCGCAGCTCGGTGCTGGCGGTGGGGGTCTGGTCGGCACTGCTCACAGGTGCGGCTCCTTGCAGTGTTTGAGCACGTCTGGAGGGGTTCTGGAGGCTTGCGGACCGCGCTGTCCGACGCACCCAGGATAGGTGTCCACATTGTGGTCGACGGGCAGGGCCCTCTTGCGCCCCCTTGCCGCGCGCCCCGGCGCTGCCATACTTACGACGCCGTAGGTTACGGAAGCGTAGCCAAGCGCCCCTTTCCTACCGTTCCGCTCTCATTCCTTCCTCATTCCTTCCTCATCCCTTCATCCCCAGGGGACACCCATGACCACAAGCCCCGAGTTGCTCGAAGCCGAACAGGACCTGCCCTCCGCCACGCTCGGCGGGGACAAGAAGCGATCGATCGAGCAGATCACGCTGCTGCTGTTCATCACGGTGCCCTTCATCGCCCTGGTCGCGGCCGTGCCGCTGGCCTGGAGCTGGGGCGGCGTGTCCTGGCTCGATCTGGGACTGCTGGTGGCGATGTACTACATCGGCTGCCACGGCATCACGATCGGCTACCACCGCTACTTCACCCATGGCTCCTTCAAGGCCAAGCGGCCGCTGCGGATCGCTCTGGCGATCATGGGCTCGCTGGCGGTGGAGGGTCCGCTGGTGCGCTGGGTGGCGGACCACCGCAAGCACCACAAGTTCTCCGACGCCGAGGGCGACCCGCACTCGCCGTGGCGCTTCGGCGAGACCGTGCCGGCCCTGATGAAGGGGCTGTGGTGGGCGCACATCGGCTGGATGTTCGACGAGGAGCGCACGCCGCAGGAGAAGTACGCGCCCGATCTGATCAAGGACCCGGCGATCCGGCGGATCTCCCGCGACTTCATCTTCTGGACGATGCTGTCCCTGGCGATCCCGCCGCTGGTGGGCGGTCTGGTGACGATGTCGTGGTGGGGCGCGTTCACCGCGTTCTTCTGGGGCTCCCTGGTGCGGGTCGCGCTGCTGCACCACGTGACCTGGTCGATCAACTCGATCTGCCACGCGGTGGGCAAGCGTCCCTTCAAGTCCCGGGACCGTTCGGGCAACGTGTGGTGGCTGGCGGTGCTGTCCTGCGGCGAGTCCTGGCACAACCTGCACCACGCGGATCCGACGTCGGCGCGGCACGGGGTGCTGCGCGGCCAGGTCGACTCCAGCGCGCGGCTGATCCGCTGGTTCGAGCTGGCGGGCTGGGCGAGCGACGTGCGCTGGCCCGCGAAGGCCCGCATCGAAGCCCGGCGCCAGAGCCCGTCCGCAGACGCGGCATGATGGAAGACGTGGCGATCGACGGCAGGACCAGTGGCACCGGCAGCGGCGAGCAGAAGCCCCGGCGGGGTCGCCGGGTGCGGATGACGGGCGCGGAGCGCCGGGAGCAGCTGCTGGACATCGGCCGCACGCTCTTCGCCGAGAAGGGCTTCGAGGGCACGTCGGTGGAGGAGATCGCGGCGAAGGCCGGGGTCTCCAAGCCGGTGGTGTACGAGCACTTCGGCGGCAAGGAGGGGCTGTACGCGGTCGTCGTCGACCGGGAGATGCGTCAGCTCCTCGACGGGGTGACGGGGGCGCTGACGGCGGGGCATCCGCGGGAGCTCCTGGAGCAGGCGGCGTTCGCGCTGCTCGACTACATCGAGAACTACACGGACGGTTTCCGGATCCTCGTACGGGACTCTCCGGTGGCGCAGTCGACGGGGACGTTCGCGTCGCTGATCAGTGACATCGCCACGCAGGTGGAGGACATCCTGGGCCTGGAGTTCAAGGCCCGCGGTTTCGACCCGAAGCTGGCGCCGCTGTACGCGCAGGCGCTGGTGGGCAGTGTGGCGCTGACCGGTCAGTGGTGGCTGGACGTCCGCAAGCCGAAGAAGGCGGAGGTCGCGGCCCATCTGGTGAATCTGGCGTGGCACGGTCTGGACGGTCTGGAGCCGAAGCCCCGGTTGATAGGGCACCGCAAGAACTGACGCGGCGCGGTGGTGCCGAGGCGGGACGGAAGAACACACCGGACGGTCTGATTCGGCCGGCAAACCCCTGGCGCTCTGTCAGCCCACGAGTAGAATCGTGTTCAACATCCGGGGGGGTGTTCCGACCGTCCTACGAGGTCGTCTCCGCGTGCCTTCCGTCATGCGCTGACGCCGTTCGACGCCTGTGCGAACCCCCCTGGCTGGTTCCGTTGAACCTCTGATCCCTGGGGGGGATCTTTTTGTTCTTCCTGCACTCCAAGCGTGCCCGCCGTGTCGCCGGCTGCACCGCTCTCGCCCTCTCCGCGGGCATGCTCCTCGCGGGCCCCGCGTCCGCCGACTCGCCGGCGCCGCGTCCGGCCGTCGAGAAGCCGGTGGCGGCCCCGAGCGGTCCGTCGAAGCGGATCGTGCCGCAGGCGGACGGTGCCCGGTCCGCCGGGATCGCCGGCGCCACCGCCGCCGCCATCGCGCCGCGCGCGGACCTCGACGGTGACGGTACGAGCGACCTGCTCTACCGGACCGGCGGCTCGGTCTTCTCGGTGTCGACCACGGCCGACTCCGCCGAGTTCTCCGCGAATGCCGAGTTCGTCAAGGACATCATTCCGATCGGTGACCAGGACAAGAACGGCAGCGGTCCCGAAATCCTGACGCTGTCGAAGTTCGGCGCGCTGTCCCTCTTCGGGGACGCGACCACGTCGTACGCCGGTCACCGCTGGACCGGCGCCGGCTGGCAGATCTACAACAAGATCTTCTCGCCCGGCGACATCAGCGGTGACGGCCGCGCGGACGTCCTGGCCCGTACGCCCTCCGGCGAGCTGTGGGTCTACGTCTCCACCGGCTCGCCCTCCGCCCCGTTCCACGCGCGCCAGAAGGTCGGCAACGGCTGGCAGGCCTACGACCAGCTGATCGGCCTCGGCGACAGCGACGGCGACGGCCTGGGCGACTTCCTCGCCCGTACGCCCACCGGCGGTCTCTACTACTACGGGAGCACCGGCAGCCCGTACTCGGTGAAGCGGGCCAAGTCGGTCGGTCAGGGCTGGCAGCAGTACAACCAGATCGTCGGTATCGACGACGACAACCGCAACGGTGTCCCCGACCTCCTCGCGCGCGGCAACGACGGCACGCTGTGGGAGTACTTCGGCACCGGCGGCGGCGGCTTCTCGGCCCGTAAGCAGGTGGGCGCCGTCGGCGCCTGGTCCGGCGCCGACCAGCTGAGCGGTGCGGGCAACGTCCCGGCGCACGGCAAGGAGGGCGTGGTCGCCCGCGACAAGGCCGGCACGCTCTTCTGGTACAACTCGCTGAACACGGGCAAGCTCGCCCCCCGCGCCCAGATCAGCAGCGACGGCGGGTGGAACGGCGCCACCCTCTTCGAGGTCAACTCGCTGGGCCGCGACGGGATCTCGGACACCCTGGAGATCTACCAGGGCCGTCTCTACAGCGGCGAGACCGACTTCGGCGGCGGCTGGAGCGGCATCAACCAGATCGCCGGCCCCGGCGACCTGAACGGTGACGGCACCGGGGACTTCGTGGCCCGGGACCGCTCCGGCGTGCTCTGGCTGTACCGGAGCAACTACGACGGCACCTCGCTCCACGCCCGTGTGAAGATCGGTGGCGGCTGGGACGGGTACGACCGGATCGTCGGCTCGGGCGACTACAGCGGCGACGGTCTCAACGACCTGGTGGCGCGGGCCAAGGACGGCAACCTGTACCTGTACCAGGGCACCGGTCAGGCCGGGTACCCGTTCAAGGCCCGCGTCAAGATCGGCGGCGGCTGGAACGTCTACCCGAAGATCGTCGCCCCCGGTGACGTCACGGGTGACGGCAAGGCAGACCTGCTCGCGGTGAACGCGGGCGGCGAGCTGTTCCGCTACTCCGGCAACGGCGAGGCGGACAACGTCTTCAAGCCGCGCGTCTCGATCGGTCGCGGCTACCAGATCTACAACGGTCTGTACTAGTCGTACCGCGCACGGCCAAGGGCGCCCCGCACCGGAACTCCGGTGCGGGGCGTCCGCGTGTGTCAGGCGGGTTTTCGGGCGACGGCGAAGATCCGGCGGAAGGGGAAGACCGTGCCGTGCGGGCCGGACGGGTAGGCCTCGCGGAGGAGGGCGCGGTACTGGCCGAGGAAGGCGTCGATCGCCTCCTGGTCGTCGCCCAGGGTGGTGAGGACGGGCCGCAGGGCCGTTCCCTTGACCCAGTCGAGGACGGGGTCCTCGCCCTGGAGCAGCTGGCAGTACGTGGTCTCCCAGACATCCGTCTCGCAGCCGAGGTCGGTGAGGCGGGTGAGGTAGTCGGAGGCGTCGAGGATGTGGACGAAGCGGCGGCCCTGGTCGCCGAGGCGGGCGCGCCACTCGGGGGTGTCGCAGAGTTCGCCGAGCAGGGCGTGGCTGGGCGAGGTGAAGTTGCCGGGGACCTGGAAGGCGAGGGTGCCGCCGGGGTGGAGGCCGTCGATCCAGTCGGCGAAGGACTCGGGGTGGTTGGGGACCCACTGGAGGGCCGCGTTGGAGACGATCAGGTCGTAGGGCTCGGTGGGGGTCCAGTGGGCGGCGTCGGCGGGCCGGAAGTCGATCCAGCCGCCGCCCCTGGTGGTGCCGGACCAGTCCTTCTCGGCCTGTTCCAGCATCTCGGGCGAGAGGTCGAAGCCGGTGATGTGGGCGTCGGCCCACCGGTCGGCGAGGAGGACCGTCACGTTGCCGGGGCCGCAGCCGAGGTCGGCGATGCGGGCGGGCCGGTCCTGGGCGGGCAGGTGCGGTATTCGGGTGAGCAGGTCGAGGAAGGGCCGGGTGCGGTGCCCGGAGTGCCGGAGGTACTGCTGTGGATCCCATGTCGGCGCGGATGGTGCGGCGGATTCCACGGAATGCATGTTCGAAGCCCCCTTGCTGGAACGAGTTGCCGAAGCGGAACGGAGTTCCGGCCGGGTCCCTTCCCCATAGTCCAGGGAAATATATCTTGAAGTCAAGATACTTGACATCGAGAAACTCGAATACAAGAGACTTTATGTCAACAGACCCTCTACACTGATCGTCATGGAGGACGAGGTCGACCGACTGGTCGCAGCATGGCGCCGCGAGCGCCCCGACCTCGACGTGGAACCGCTCGAGGTGCTCAGCCGCGTCTCGCGGCTCGCCCGGCACCTCGACCGCGCCCGTCGACTCGCCTTCTCCGAGCACCAGCTGGAGCCCTGGGAGTTCGACGTCCTCACCTCCCTGCGCCGCGCCGGCGCCCCCTACCAGCTCTCCCCCGGCCAGCTCCTGACCCAGACCCTGGTCACCTCCGGCACCATGACCAACCGCATCGACCGGCTCACCAAGAAGGGTCTCGTCGAGCGGCTCCCCGACCCCAGCGACCGCCGCGGCGTCCTGGTCCGGCTCACCCCCGAGGGCCGCGACCGCGCCGACGAGGCACTGGCCGGGCTCCTCGCCCAGGAGCGCGCCATCCTGGCCCAGCTCTCCCGCGGCCAGCGCGGCGAACTCGCCGGGCTGCTACGCCAGCTGACCGCCCCGTTCGACAACGTCCCCGGATAGTCCGGCCAGGGGCGCCTCGCCCAGCTGAGCCGGTCCCACGCCCGCCCGCCGGGCCAGCGCCACCGCCGCCAGGGTCGAGTGCACGCCCAGCTTCCCCAGCACGTTCTGCATATGTGTACGGACGGTGTGCGGGGAGAGGAAGAGCCGCTCCGCGACGGCCTTGCGGCCCAGACCCGCCACCATGCAGCGCAGCACCTCCCGCTCGCGCGGGGTCAGCGCCTCCACCAGCCGCTCGCTGTCCGTCCGGTGCTTGCGGGCAGCCGTCAGCTCCCGCAGGACGCCGGTGAGCAGCGCGGGCGGCAGATGCGTCTCGTCCCGCAGCACCCCCCTGACCACGGCGAGCAGCCGCTGGAGCGAGCAGTCCTTGGCCACCCAGCCGGAGGCGCCGGCCTGGAGGGCGAGGGCGGCCCGGTGCGCGTCGTCCTTCTCCGCGAGGACGACCGTACGGACCGCGGGCTGGAGTTGGCGGACCCCCGCGACCAGGGAGATCCCGTCGACGACGCCCTCGGCGTCGTCCGGCACCGCGCGGGCCACGGCCCCCGGGGGCCCCGCGCCCAGCTCGGCGTCGACGAGCAGCACGTCGAATCTGCGCCCCTCCGCCGCGCCGCGTTCCAGGCAGCGCAGAGCCGCCGGGCCGCTTCCCGCGGCGGAGACGTCGACATCGGGCTCGGCCGCGAGTGCGGCGGCCAGCGATTCGGCGAAGACGCGGTGGTCGTCCACCACGAGGACACGGATACGTGCCACGGGCACCCCCAAGTGTCGAGAAACGGAACCGACGCGGGCACGGCGCCGGAGGCGGGTCCGTCATCCACGCGGCCGCCGCCGTGCGTTGACTGTTACCCCCGCTCACGGCGCCGTACCCGACCGGGTCTCGCCCCCTGAACAGCACCGGCCCCCACCGGCGCTGCCCAACAGAGTAGGGGCGGGGCGCCACGGTGGGGGCCGATTCGCGGAACTGTCCGAAGTCGTACCGGCGTACGAGGGGTGTCGGAGGCCCGCGACGGGGGTGTCAGAGCCGGCGGGCACCCGCCGAGGGGACGGCCGGGAAGATCCCGGGGGCCGCGTACCCGGCCTCGGCGAAGGCCTTCCCGACGGCGGCCGCGACCTCGTCCGCCCGGTCGGTGTCGACGAGGACGAGGGCCGAGCCGCCGAAGCCTCCGCCGGTCATCCGGGCGCCGAGCGCCCCGGCGGCGTTCGCGGCCTCGACGACGAGGTCCAGTTCGGGGCAGGAGACGCGGAGATCGTCCCGGAGGGAGGCGTGCCCCTCGGTGAGGACGGGGCCGACGGCCCGGGTGTCCCCGGCGTCGAGCAGGGCGATCGTCCGCTCCACACGGGCGTTGTCGGTGACGACGTGCCGCACATAGCGAAGAATCGTCTCGTCGTTCAGGCGTGCGAGCGATTCGGGCAGATGCGCGGCGCTCACGTCACGCAGGGCACGGGCGCCGAGCGCCCGCGCACCGGCTTCGCAACCGGCGCGCCGCTCGGCGTACGCGCCGTCCCCGAGCGCGTGCTTCACCCGCGTGTCGACCACGAGCAGCCGCAGCCCCTCACGGGCCGGGTCGAAGGGGACCTGACGGTACGAGAGGTCCCGGGTGTCCAGATGGAGGGCGTGGCCCTCCTCGGCGCAGGCGGAGGCCATCTGGTCCATGACCCCGCAGGGGACGCCGACGAAGGCGTTCTCGGCGCGCTGGGCGAGCCGGGCGAGCTCGGGCCGGGACAGCCCGAGCCCGAACAGGTCGTTCAGCGCCAGCGCGGTGACGACCTCCAGGGCCGCCGAGGAGGAGAGCCCGGCGCCGGTCGGCACGGTCGAGGTGAGATGGACGTCCGCGCCCGTCACCGGGTGCCCGGCCTCCCGCAGCGCCCAGACCACACCCGCCGGGTAGGCGGCCCAGCCGCCGCCGGAGAGCGGTGCGAGGGAGTCGACCTCCAGCTGGACGATGCCGCCGTCGATGTCGGCGGAGTGCAGACGCAGCACCCCGTCGTCGCGGCGGGAGACGGCGGCGACGGTGGTGTGCGGCAGCGCGAGCGGCAGCACGAAGCCGTCGTTGAAGTCGGTGTACTCACCGATCAGGTTGACCCGCCCGGGGGCGGCCCAGACACCGTCGGGTGCGGCGCCGTACAGCGCCTCGAAGTCGGCGGCGACGCTCACGCGCGTCCCTCCTCGTCGTGGAAGGCGGTCCGGCGGGCGAAGGCCCAGGCGTCGGCGACGACGTCCGCCAGGTCGGGTCGGGAGGGCGTCCAGCCGAGCCGCTCGCGGGCGGCGTCGGCGGAGGCCACGAGGACCGCGGGGTCCCCGGCGCGGCGCGCGGCGGTGATCTCCGGGACGGGGTGCCCGGTGACCTTGCGTACGGTCTCGACGACCTCGCGGACGGAGAAGCCGTTGCCGTTGCCCAGGTTGCAGATCAGGTGCTCGCCGGCCGGCACGGTGTCCCCGGTCATGGCGTCGAGCGCCAGGAGGTGGGCCTCGGCGAGGTCGGCGACGTGGATGTAGTCGCGGACGCAGGTGCCGTCCGGGGTCGGGTAGTCCTCGCCGTACACGGAGATCGCCTCGCGCCGGCCCAGGGCGACCTGGAGGACGAGCGGGATCAGGTGCGACTCGGGTGCGTGGCGCTCGCCGAGCATGCCGTACGCCCCGGCCACGTTGAAGTAGCGCAGCGAGACGGCGGCCAGTCCGTGGGCGCCGCACTCCCCGCCGATCATGTGGTCGACGGCGAGCTTGCTCGCCCCGTAGGGGCTGGTGGGGGCGGTCGGCGCGGTCTCGGTGATCGGCACGGTCGCCGGCTCGCCGTAGGTCGCGGCGGTGGAGGAGAAGACCAGCCTGCGGACCCCGGCGGCGCGCATCGCGGCGAGCAGGGCCATGGTGCCGCCGACGTTGTTCTCCCAGTACTTCTCCGGCCGGGCGACGGACTCGCCGACCTGGGAGAAGGCGGCGAAGTGCAGGACGCCGTCGTAGGAGTCGTCCAGCCAGGTCGCCGCGTCCTGGACGCGGCCGCGGACGAACTCGGCGCCCTCCGGGACCGCTTCGGCGAAGCCGGTGGAGAGGTCGTCGAGGACGGTGACCCGGTGGCCACGCTCCAGGAGATGGGCGGCGACGACGCTGCCCACGTATCCGGCCCCGCCCGTCACCAGGTACTTCCGCGTCATGCGTGTGCCACCTCTCGGAGTCGTCGGGCCGCGTCCTCCGGCCGTACGTCGTTCATGAACGCGCCCATGCCGGACTCGGTGCCCGCGAGGAACTTCAGCTTGCCGGAGGCCCGTCGGACGGTGAAGAGCTCCAGGTGGAGTCCGAAGTCCTCCCGCCGGGCGTCCGTGAACGGCGCCTGGTGCCAGGCGGCGATGTAGGGCGTCGGCGGTTCGTCCGGGCCGAAGATCCGGTCGAACCGCTTCAAGAGTTCCAGGTAGACCTGTGCGCACTCTGTGCGGGCGGCCCCGTCGAGGGCGAGGAGGTCGGGCACCCGCCGCTTGGGATGGAGGTGCACCTCGTACGGCCAGTGCGCGGCGTACGGCACGAAGGCGATCCAGTGCTCGGTCTCCAGGACGACCCGGTCGCCGTCGGCGCGCTCGCGGTCGACGACGTCGTCGAAGAGGTTCCGTCCGGTCTCGGCCCGGTGCTCGTCGATCCGGCGGCGCATGGCGGCGGTCCGGGGGGCGACGTAGGGGAAGGCGTAGATCTGGCCGTGCGCGTGGGGCAGGGTGACGCCGATCTCGGCGCCCCGGTTCTCGAAGCAGTAGACCTGCTCGACGCCGGGGAGCGCGGAGAGCGCGGCGGTGCGGTCGGTCCAGGCGTCGAGGACGAGCGCGACCCGCTCCTCGGAGAGGTCCGCGAAGGACAGCGTGTGGTCGTCGGTGAAGCAGACGACCTCGCAGCGGCCGACGCCGCCGGAGAGGGAGGGGAAGCGGTTCTCGAAGACCGCCACCTCGTAGCTCTCTTCGGGGATCTCGCTCTCGCGGCCGTCCCGGGCGGGGCAGAGCGGGCAGGCGTCGGCCGGCGGGAGGTAGGTGCGGGCCTGCCGGTGCGAGGCGACGGCGACGTGGTCGCCGGTGAGGGCGTCGTACCGGATCTCGGAGCGGGAGACGACGGGGGTGAGGGGGCGCGGGTCGACGGCGGTTCGGACGGCGTCGTCACGCGTGTCGTAGTAGATCAGCTCGCGCCCGTCGGCGAGCGTGGTGACGGTCTTCTTCACGGGGTGCCCTCCGGCGGATCAAACATAAACACGCACAAGGAATCACATTCAAACATCCCCGTCAACGCCGAAGCCCGCCCCCACGCGGAGTGGGACCGGACTTCGGAACAACCTCGGGTCAGAAGGGCCCCCGCGGCCCCGGCACCGCGCGGTCGAGCAGCCCCGTACGGGCCGCGAGAGCCGCCGCCTCCAGACGGGAGCCCACCCCCAGCTTCATCAGGACCCGCTGCACATGCGTCCGCGCGGTACTCGGCGCGATCCCCATCCCGGCCGCGATCAGCCGGGTGTCCTCCCCCTCCGCGACCCGGACGAGGACCTCCACCTCCCGCTGCGTCAGCAGCCGCAGCAGCCGCTGCCCCTCGTCGTCCGGCTGCGCCGAGGGATGCAGCAGCTCGGCGAAGGCCGACTGGAGCAGCTGCGGCGCCACCGCCGACTCCCCCGCCCTGGCCTTCACCAGGGCGCGCTCGACACCCTCGATGCGCTCGTCGTGCCGGACATAGCCCGAGGCCCCGGCGGCGAAGGCCGCCGCGATCCCGCGCGGCGACGGCACCGGACCGAGCACCACGACCGCCACCTGCGGCCGCTCCCGCTTGATCCGCACGACCGCGTCGAAGGCCCCCGGTTCGGCCGGGGCCGCCGTGCCCAGGAGACAGACCTCCGGCGCCCGGCTCACCACGAGCTCCGCCGCGCCCGCCACCGGCGCGGCCGCCGCGAGCACCCGGTGCCCGCGCAGCTTCAGCGCCGAGGCGAGCGCCTCCGCGAGCAGGCGGTGGTCGTCCACCACCACGAGCCGTACGCCCATCCCGGTCATCCCCCATCCTCCGGGCCCGCCGCTCCCTGGCAACCCTGACCCGGCAAGCTACACGCTCCCCCGCCCCGCATCGCCCCAACCGTGATCACGGGACCCGCCGGGGCGGTGAATTCCCCCCTCCCGGTGACGAACCGGCCCGCCCGCGGACACCGCAACCGACCGACGACTCCTCGGCCCCGGGCCGGGCGCACCCGGCGAGGAAACGCGTGGGCCCCTCCGGATCACCGGAGGGGCCCACGTCGTTCCTGCCGTCCGTCAGGGCGTGACGGCGAAGGAGACCATCAGGTACTTCTTGTCCGTGGTGGTCCCCCTCGGCTTGCTGATCGAGGTCTCCGCGATGATCAGCCGCCCGTCGCCGTAGAGCATCTCCGCGCTACTGAGGCTGAAGCTGGTCTCGACGGTCCGGATCGAGCGCTCCCCCGGGTTCTCCAGGAGCACCGTCTCCTTCATCGTGCCGCCGTGGATCGACACGATCCTGCCGCCCTTGTCGTACGGCGGCTCCTTGTACGCGATGAGGTCGCCCCCGTCCATGCGGAGCGGGACCAGGGTGTACCTGTCGCCCGCGTCCGCCTTCTCCGGCGCGGTCCGCCCGGTGGCCAGGTCGAAGGCGATGATCTCGTTCGTCTCGTCGCCGTACTCGCCGGACGAGCCCTCGTGATCCTCGGTCGGCACGTACAGCCGGCCGTTGCCGACGAGCGCCCCCCGGCAGGCCTCGACCCTGGTCGAGCGGCAGCGGGCCGCGTAATGGTCGGCGTCCGCCGTGATCTTCGCCTTCAGCTTCCCGGTCTTCTCGTCGACGGAGAAGAAGTCCGAGATGCCGCTGCCGTCGCCGGCGCTCTCACCGACGTCGGCCGCGACGACCAGCGGCTTGGTGGAGATGATCGACGCGTACTCCACCCCGGTCGGCATCTTGAACTGCGAGAGCGGGGCGCCCGACACCGGGTCGAGGTTCTGGATCATCACGTACTGGGAGCCGTACGGACCGCACTTGCGGACCGCGACGAGACCCGCACCGCCGCCGTACCCCAGGTCGTAGCAGTTCTCGTCGTTGGCCTGCGGCTTCCAGCGGGGGTTGCCGTTGTTGGCGTCGAAGGCGGCGCCGCCGTCGGTGCCGCCGGCCGCGACCGTGTTCCCGCTGAGCGTGACCTCGGAGAACCGGACCTTCTGGTCACCGGCGGTGCCGCCGGTGATCGAGGTGGACCACAGCAGCTTGCCGGTGTTCAGGTCGACCATGCCGACCTCGGTGCAGAACTGGTAGTAGCGCGGCGCGACCCGCTTCTTGGCCTCGAAGAGGATCGGCACCTTGTTGTCCGCGGTCTTGTGCCGGGAGGCGCCGCAGACCTGACCGGTCAGGGGCAGCGTCCACAGGACGGTGCCCTTGTCGCGGTCGTAGCCGACGACCGAGTTGACGCCCGTCTTCACGTACGCCGTGTCGGTGAGCCACGAACCGGAGACGTCGGTGAGGTCCGCGACCTTCGGCACCTCGACCGAGAACGCCATCGTCGCCTTGGTGTTCGCGGGCGCCTTCTCCTTGCCGCCGCCGCCCAGACCACTGTTGGAGCCGCCGGTCTGCCCGGCGTCGCCGCCCGTGCCCTGCGAGGTGCCGCCCGTGCCCTTGGCGTCCCCGCCCTTTCCGTCGCCCTCGGAGCCGGCGTACCAGATGCCGGCCCCGACGATCAGGACGACGGCGACGACGGCCGCGATGACGATCTGCAGCTGCGCCGACAGCTTCTTCCCACCACCGGGCGCGGGCGCCGGGGCGGGCTGCTGGTAGCCGCCGTAGGACTGCTGCGGCTGGGTCGGATAGCCGTACGGGGGCTGCACGGGCTGCTGGTAGCCGCCGCCGTGGGGCTGCTGCGGGTCGCCGTAGCCCTGCTGCTGCTCGCCGTACGGCTGCTGCGGCGGCGTGGGCGGCTGCTGCGGGTAGCCGTAGCCCTGGTCCTGCTGCTGCGGGTAACCGTAGGGCTGCGGCGGCGTCGCAGGGGAGCCGTACGGCTGCTGCGGCGGCGTCGCCGGGGGCTGCTGCGGGTAGCCGTAGCCCGGCTCCGGCTGCGGCGCCTGCTGCGGATAGCCGTAACCGGGCTCCGGCTGCGGCGGCGTCGGCGCGCCGAAGCCGCCCTGCGGATCCGGGGGCTGGTTCGGTGGGGGTGGCTGCGTCATCGGTCCGTGCACCTCACTTGCTGAACGCCATCATCGTCTTGACCTGCTTCTCTTCCTTGTCGTTCGACGCGGAGACGCGCCCGCTCGCCACGACGAAGGTGCCGGCGCCGTAGGCGTAGCCCGCGCTGTAGAAGCTGTTCTCGACCTGGGCCGTCGACGCCGGGTGCTGGAGCAGGACCTTCGGAGCGCCGCCGGTCGGGGCGATCGTCGCGACGGCGCCGCCCGTGTCGTACGACGGGTCCACGTACACCAGGACCTCGGAGCCCTCCATGCGCAGCGGCGTCATCGACTGCTCACCCGGCGCCTTGGAACGCCACTTGGCCTTGCCGTTCTTCAGATCGAAGGCGACGACCTCGTTGGGAGTGCCGTACGAGGTCTCGGTGGCCATGTAGAAGGTGTTCGCGTCGGCCGCGACACCCGTGCAGCCCTGCAGGTTCTTGCCGAAGATGATCAGACCGCCACCGCACGCCGGGGCGAACTTGTCCTTGCCGCCCTGGATCTGCGAGCGCAGCGAACCGTTGGCGTTGAGCGCGAAGATGGTCCACTTCTTCTGCTCGCGCTGGGTGGCGGAGACGACCAGCGGGTCGATCGAGTAGACCCGGTCCACCTCCCAGTCGGCCTCCAGCTTGAAGGTCCACTTGGGCTTGCCCGTGGTCGGGTCGACCTGGCTGACGCCCTGGATCTTCTTGGTGGTGCTGCCCGACGGGCAGTCCACGGCGGCGATCAGCTTGCTGCCGCCCGCGTACGCGAAGGGCTTGCAGCCGGTCGTCGCCCCGGTGAAGAGCTGCCTGCCGTCGGTCAGGGAGAAGCCGTAGGAGCTGCTCGTGCCGGCGACGGTCACCGTGTTGCCGCTGATGGACAGGGTGTTGTCCGAGAAGGCGAACAGGCCCTTGGGCTTGGGCACGGCCTTCTTCCAGCCGGTCTTGCCCGTCTTCAGGTCGACCTGGACGAGCGAGGTGCACTTGGCGCCGTCCTTGGCGCTCTCGGCGTAGGCGAAGACCATCAGCCCGCTCGGCGAGGGGTCGGACGGCGCCGCGCACAGCTCGAACGGCACGTCGACGTGCCACTTCGCGGCGCCGTCGCCCAGGCCGTAGCCGTCGATGCTCTTGTACATGGCCTTGACGGCGATGTCGCCGACGATCCACGGGCCGTAGACGTCGGCGCCGTTGCGGGGCAGGTCGACGTCGTTCTTGAGCAGCCAGTTGACCTTGGCCTCGCCGTCCTTGCGGCCGGCGTTGAGGTCGTCCTCGCCCTTGTCGCCGTCACCCGTGCCGTCGCCCTGGTCCACCGACTCGGAGGGCTTGGGGGCGCCGGAGGAGGACGTGGCGGAGGAGGTCGGACCCGCGATCGGGTCGTCCTTGTCGTCACCGCCGACGACGGCCCAGGTGGTGACGGCGGCCACCAGGACGGCCGCCGCGGCCACGATCGCGACGAGACCGGTCCGGCCCTTGAGGGGACCGCCGCCGCCTGCGGGCGGCGGGGTGGGCGCACCCGGGTACATCGGCTGGGTGGGGTAACCGCCGTACGGGTTCTGCTGCTGGCCGTACGGACCCGGCTGCTGCTGCGGGTAACCGGGCTGCTGGCCCTGCTGCGGGTAGCCGTACGGAGGCTGCTGCGGGGGCTGCTGCCCGTACGGACCGGGCTGGCCCTGCTGCGGGTATCCGTAACCGGGCTGCGGCTGCTGCCCGTACGGTCCCGGCGCGGTGGGCGGCACTCCCGGCGGCCCGGCCGGCGGCGGCGGGGTCTGCGGTGCCTGCGGCGGCACGGGCGGCGTGCCCTGGTGCGGGCCCTGGTTCGGATCCTGGGGAGCTCCGAAGCCCCCCGGCGGCTGGTTGCTGGGCGGCTGGGTCATCAGCGGTTCCCCCTTGACGTGAGCGGGTTTTCTTTCTACCACTCACGTGCCGGCGCAAAAGCGACCGGTCCACCCCTTGTACCCAAGGGAGGACCGGCCTGTGATGCCCTCGTTATGCGTCCTCCGCCAGTTCGAGCCAGCGCATCTCCAATTCGTCGCGCTCCCCCACGAGTTCCCGGAGCTCCGCGTCGAGCTTCGCGACCTTCTCGAAATCGGTGGCGTTGTCGGCGATCTGCGCGTGCAGCTTGGCCTCCTTCTGGGAGACCTTGTCGAGCTGCCGCTCGACCTTCTGCAGCTCCTTCTTCGCGGCGCGGGAGTCCGCGGCGGAGACCCCGGGCTTCGTCTGCGCGGGCGCGGCGGCGGGCGTCGGGACGGCCGCCTCGATCATCTTCCGGCGCCGCTCCAGGTACTCGTCGATACCGCGCGGCAGCATCCGCAGCGTCTGGTCGCCGAGCAGTGCGAGCGTCCGGTCGGTGGTGCGCTCGATGAAGAACCGGTCGTGGGAGATGACGACCATGGAGCCCGGCCAGCCGTCGAGGAGGTCCTCCAGCTGGGTGAGGGTCTCGATGTCGAGGTCGTTGGTGGGCTCGTCGAGGAAGAGGACGTTCGGCTCGTCCATCAGCAGCCGGAGCAGCTGGAGGCGGCGGCGCTCACCGCCGGAGAGGTCGCCGACGGGCGTCCACTGCTTCTCCTTGGAGAAGCCGAACTGCTCGCAGAGCTGTCCGGCCGTCATCTCGCGGCCCTTGCCGAGGTCGACCCGGTCGCGGATCTGCTGGACGGCCTCCAGGACCCTCAGGGTGGCGGGGAGTTCGGTGACGTCCTGGGAGAGGTAGGCGAGCCGGACGGTCTTGCCGACCGTGACGGTGCCGGCCGCGGGCTGGGTCTCGCCCTGGGTGACGGCCGCGTCGGCGAGGGCGCGTAGGAGTGAGGTCTTGCCCGCGCCGTTGACGCCGACGAGACCGATGCGGTCGCCGGGGCCGAGCTGCCAGGTGAGGTGCTGGAGGAGCGTCTTGGGACCGGCGGTGACGGTCACGTCCTCCAGGTCGAAGACGGTCTTGCCGAGCCGGGCGTTGGCGAACTTCATCAGCTCGGAGGTGTCGCGCGGCGGCGGCACGTCGGCGATCAGCTCGTTGGCGGCCTCGATGCGGTAGCGCGGCTTGGAGGTACGGGCGGGGGCACCGCGCCGCAGCCAGGCCAGCTCCTTGCGCATCAGGTTCTGCCGCTTGCTCTCCTCGGTGGCGGCGATGCGCTCCCGCTCGGCGCGCGCGAAGACGTAGTCGGAGTAGCCGCCCTCGTACTCGTGCACGTCACCGCGCTGCACGTCCCACATGCGGGTGCAGACCTGGTCGAGGAACCAGCGGTCGTGGGTGACGCAGACGAGCGCGGAGCGGCGCTCCTGGAGGTGCTTGGCGAGCCAGGCGATGCCCTCGACGTCGAGGTGGTTGGTGGGCTCGTCGAGGACGAGCAGGTCCTGGTCGTCGATGAGGAGCTTCGCCAGCGCGATCCGGCGGCGCTCGCCACCGGAGAGCGGGCCGATGACGGTGTCGAGACCGTTCTCGAAGCCGGGCAGGTCGAGCCCGCCGAAGAGCCCGGTGAGCACGTCGCGGATCTTGGCGCTGCCGGCCCACTCGTGATCGGCCATGACGCCGATGACCTCGTGCCGGATGGTGGCCTTCGGGTCGAGCGAGTCGTGCTGCGTGAGGACGCCGAGGCGCAGCCCGCCACTGTGGGTGACGCGGCCGGTGTCGGCCTCCTCCAGCTTGGCGAGCATCCGGATGAGGGTGGTCTTGCCGTCGCCGTTGCGGCCCACGACTCCGATCCGCTCCCCTTCGGAGACTCCGAGCGAGACCCCGTCGAGGAGGGCACGGGTGCCGTAGACCTTGCTGACGGCCTCGACATTGACCAGATTGACGGCCACGTTGACTCCTGTACGGGGTGATCGATCGACGTTCCAGGGTACGTCCCTGACCGCGGCCGTCGACGACGAGCGCCTCGACGGCCCGCCCCGCCGTCAGCCGTGCCGCCGCCCGCGCCCCGCCCGCTCCACCAGGAGCCAGCCCGCCAGGGCCAGGGCGACGGCCGCCGGGGCCGTGACGGGGACGGCGATCAGGGTGGCCGAGTGGCCCGTCAGCAGCCCGGCGAAGCCCGTCAGCGAGAGGCCGAGGACGCCCAGCAGGGCGAGGGTGATGCCGACGGCCGCGACCGGGCCGCCCTCACCGGTCGCCGGGACGGCCGGAACCGGGGCCTCGAAGCGGCGGAAGGCGGCGACCAGCAGGGCCGTGAGGACGGCCGCGGCCGCGAACCGCAGCGGGACCTGCGCCCACCACGCGCCCGTCGCCGGGGCCGGCAGCTCCCGCCCGAGGCCGAGCATCGCCCCGTACACCCCGAGCATGGCCGTCAGGTGCCAGAGGAAGGCCGTCATCGCGATCCCGTTGGCGGCGACCACCGCCCGCCACACCGAGGCGCGGGCGACGAGCCGCGCCCCCGGGCCCCTCAGCAGCTCGACCGCGCCGACCAGCCACAGGCCGTGACAGAGCAGGGCGAGGGTCGGCGGAGCCATGTTGGAGACCTTCTCGCCGGGCATCCCCACCATCGACAGCGGGTACGGCCCGAGGGCGACGAGCGCGGTCGCGCCGAGCAGACCCGCGCCGGCGAGCAGCGCGGGGCGGCGGATCATGCCGTCGGCGCGCAGGAAGCCGAGCTGGTGCACCGCGAGCCACACGAACGCGAAGTTCAGGAACTCGACGAACGGGACGTGCGCCGCGAACCGCAGCACGTCCACCGCGACCGCGCCGCCCGCGAGCACCGCGAACGCGCCCCACCCCCACCGCTCGTGCAGCCGCAGCAGCGGCGGGGTGAACGCGACCATCGCCAGGTAGATCCCGATGAACCAGAGCGGCTGGGTGACCAGCCGCAGCGCGACCCCGGTGAGGCCGCCGTCGGCCCCCGACAGCTGGAGGACGAGCGCGGCGGCGCCCCAGACCCCGACGAAGACCATCGTCGGCCGCAGCAGCCGCTGGAGCCGGGCCCGCAGGAAGGCCGCGTACTGCGGGCGGGAGCGGTGGGCGAGGGCGTGCGAGAAGCCGCCGACGAAGAAGAACACCGGCATCACCTGGAACAGCCAGGTCACCACCTGGAGCTCCGGCACGACGGCGAGGAGGTTCCCGACCTGCCCGTCGGCGGTGACGGCGGCCATCAGCCAGTGCCCGAGCACCACGACACCGAGCGAGGCGACCCGGAGCAGGTCGACGTAACGGTCCCGGCTCGCCGGCGTCGCGGCGGCGAGGTCACGCGCGCTCGGGCGGCTTCTGCTGCTTTCCATGCCGGTACGGTCCCGCGGGGGAGCCGGTGGCCGACAGGGCGCGGATACTCAACCGGCGGGTGAGTACCCGTCACGGCGCTGCTCGCGCCACTCGCGCGCGGCTACCGCGGCGCCGCGGTAGCCGGCGATCATCAGGAAGACGAGGCCCGCGGCGGCGAACCAGTACCAGAACCCGTCGAGCGGCGGATCCTCGGAGCGGAGGTCCGTCACGCCGTACGCGGCGAAGAACACGAACTGGGCGCCGTTGCCCAGCATCCTCCGCAAGGGGCGGGACTCCGGCCTCCGCAGGTGCTTGATGTGCTTGATCATGCGATACCCCGGGCCCTGCCGGGCCGACGGGCCCGGGACGGCAGATGAAGAGGGCCGGAAGGTGTCAGGCCGGCAGGACGACCGCGCCCCGCGCCGGGGACGTCGCCGTGCGCGCGGTGCGACAGGTTCCGGAGGCGGTCAGGGCGGCGGCGACCGTCTCCGCGGCCTCCGCGTCCTTCACCAGGAACGCCGTCGTCGGACCCGAGCCGGAGACCAGGGCCGCGAGTGCCCCCGCGTCCGTGCCCGCCGCCAGGGCCGCGGCCAGCGAGGGGCGCAGGGAGAGCGCCGCCGGCTGGAGGTCGTTGGCGAGGGCGGCCGCGAGGGCGGCCGTGTCGCCGGTGCGCAGGGCGTCCAGGAGGACCGGGGAGGCCGCCGGTTCGGGGACCTCGACGCCCTCGGTGAGCCGGTCGAACTCGCCGAACACCACCGGGGTCGAGAGCCCGCCGTCGGCGACCGCGAACACCCAGTGGAAGTCGCCGCCGACCGGCAGCGCGGTGAGCTTCTCGCCGCGCCCGGTGCCGAGTGCCGCCCCGCCGACCAGGCTGAAGGGCACGTCGCTGCCGAGCTCGGCGCAGATCTCCAGGAGTTCCTCGCGGGAGGAGTCCAGGCCCCACAGCGCGTCGCAGGCGAGCAGGGCGCCCGCGCCGTCCGCGCTGCCGCCGGCCATGCCGCCGGCGACCGGGATGTCCTTGGCGATGTGCAGGTGCACGTCCGGGGAGATGCCGTGCCGGGCGGCGAGCAGCTCGGCGGCCCGGGCGGCCAGGTTGCTGCGGTCGAGCGGCACCTTGTCGGCGTCCGGGCCCTCGCAGGTGACGGTCAGCCCGGCGGCGGGGGTCGCGGTGACCTCGTCGTACAGGGACACGGCGAGGAAGACGTTGGCCAGGTCGTGGAAGCCGTCGGGGCGGGCGGCGCCCACCGCGAGCTGGACGTTGACCTTGGCGGGGACGCGGACGGTGACGCTTCCCGCGGCGGTCACGCCTTCGCCTCCGCGATCCGGGCGAACTCCTCCACCGTCAGCGCCTCGCCGCGCGCCTGCGGCGAGATCCCGGCCTTCACCAGGGCCTCCTCCGCCGCCGCGGGCGAGCCCGCCCAGGTCGCGAGGGCCGCGCGCAGGGTCTTGCGGCGCTGCGCGAAGGCCGCGTCGACGACGGCGAAGACCTCCTTGCGGGTGGCGGTGGTCGCCAGGGGTTCGCTGCGGCGGACCAGGGCGACGAGCCCGGAGTCGACGTTCGGCGCGGGCCAGAAGACGTTGCGGCCGATGGAACCGGCGCGCTTGACCTCCGCGTACCAGTTCGCCTTCACCGACGGCACGCCGTACACCTTGTTGCCCGGCTTGGCGGCCAGCCGGTCGGCGACCTCCGCCTGGACCATGACGAGGGTCCGCTCGATGCTCGGGAACCGCTCCAGCATGTGGAGCAGGACGGGCACGGCGACGTTGTACGGCAGGTTCGCGACGAGCGCGGTCGGCGCCGGTCCCGGCAGCTCCTGGACCTGCATCGCGTCGGAGTGCACGAGCGCGAAGCGGTCGGCGCGCGCGGGCATGCGGGCGGCGATCGTGGCGGGCAGCGCGGCGGCGAGCACGTCGTCGATCTCGACGGCCGTCACCCGGTCCGCGGCCTCCAGGAGGGCGAGGGTGAGGGAGCCGAGTCCGGGCCCCACCTCCACGACCACGTCGTCGGGCCGCACCTCGGCCGTGCGGACGATCCGCCGGACGGTGTTGGCGTCGATGACGAAGTTCTGGCCCTTCTGCTTCGTGGGGCGTACGCCGAGGGCGGCGGCCAGCTCACGGATGTCGGCGGGGCCGAGGAGGGCGTCGGGGCTTTCGGGGCCGGTGGTGGTGCTCACCGGTACAGCCTACGGGGCGCCCGTGGGGCAGCCCTACGACTCACCCCGCCTCACGCCGTCTCACCTCGTCTCACCCCGTCTCACCCCGTCTCACCCGTGCAGCCGCCTGCCGCAGTGGGGCCACGGGCTCGCCCCCCGCTGCACGTAGAGCTTCTTCGCCCGGAACGTCTGCTCGGCGGCGGGCGCGTTCTGCGCGGTGCCGCTGCCGCCGAGGGACCGCCAGGTGCCGGGGTCGAACTGGTAGAGCCCGCCGTACGTCCCCGAGGGGTCGACGGCGTCCGGACGCCCGCCGGACTCGCAGGCGGCGAGCGCGCCCCAGTCGAGGCCGTCGGCTCCGGTGACGGAGGTCGGCAGCGCCCTGGTGCCGACCCGCACCAGACGGCTGACGGGTTCGCGGACGATCTCCTCGCCGATCCGGCGGGGCCTCTGCCGGACGCCGTTGACGGTCCGCAGGCTGTACGTGACGCGGCGCACGCCGGCGGAGCCCTGCCGTTCGACGACCTCGGTACCGGCGAACAGCTCGGGGTCGCGGGTCCGCTCCACGGCGTACGGCACGGCCTCCTCGCGCGTCTGCTTCGAGCCGGTGATCCGCAGCACCGTGACCGTCTGGCCGTCGCGCGGGAAGGAGCCGGGGGCGACGGAGGTGGCGTCCTGCGCGGAGAGGGTGATCCCCGCCTCGGCGAGCGCCTCCCGGACGGTGGCGGCGTTCGTGCGGACGGTCCGCTCGCGTCCGTCGGCGAGGAAGGTGACCGCCCGCTCGGTCCGCACGTCGAGGGAGAGGCCCTGGCGTGAGATGGCGGCGCCCCGGGAGACGGAGAGGTACGCGCCCTCCGCGCGGACCCCGAGCTGGCGCAGCGCCCCCTCGACGGTCCGTGCGGTCGTCCACACCTGACGGCGCTGCCCGTCCACGGTGAGGGCGACCGGGCGACCGTAGCGGACGACGATCTCGTCGCCGCTGGCCAGCGCCTCGGCGGGGGCCGGGGCGACGATGTCATGGGCGCCGACGGCCAGGCCCTCGTCGGCGAGGAGCTCGTCGACGTCGTCGGCGAAGGTGTGCAGGGTGCGCGGGACGCCGTCGACGGAGAGCCGGACGGCCTTGTCGTCGGCGACGAAGGCACTGGTGCCGCCGGCGAGGAAGGCGACGACGAGGGCCTGCGGGACGAGCCGGCGCAGGCTCTCCCCGGCGGGCCCGGACGCCTTGCGGCGCCTGGCGGCACGCCGGGAGCCGGCACGGGAGCCCTGTCCGGGGACGGCGGCGTACCCCTGTCCGGGGGCGGGGCCGTCGCCCCCGTCGGCGCCGGAGCCGTACCCACGGCCGGGGGCTGGGCCGTAGCCCCGCTCGCCGCCGGCTCCGGGGGTCGTGCCGGTCCCGGCGGTGGGGACGACGAGCGGCGCCGCCTGGGTCGGCTGCTCGTGGACGGGGAGGGTCGCGCCCCGCCGCCCCGCTCGGTGACTGCCCTGGGAAGTGCTCACGAGGCCGGGACCCTAGCCCCGGGCCGCGTCACCCAGCGGAGCGACGCGACCACTACACGTAATCGTTATGGATCAGTAGTCGAAGGCGCGGGCCGTGTTCACCGCGATCGCCTCGGCCATCTCGTTATCCCCGATCCCGCGCACCTCCGCCATCGCCCGGAGGGTGACCGGGATCAGATAGGGGGCGTTCGGGCGGCCGCGGTAGGGCGCCGGCGTGAGGAAGGGGGCGTCGGTCTCGACGAGGACGAGCTCCAGCGGGGCGACGGCGAGCGCGTCCCTGAGGTGCTGGGCGTTCTTGAAGGTGACGTTGCCGGCGAAGGACATGTAGTAGCCCTTCGCGGCGCAGATCTCGGCCATGGCGGCGTCGCCGGAGTAGCAGTGGAAGACGGTCCGCTCGGGGGCGCCCTCCTCGTCCAGGACGCGCAGCACGTCGGCGTGGGCCTCGCGGTCGTGGATGACGAGCGCCTTGCCGTGCCGCTTGGCGATCTCGATGTGCGCGCGGAAGGAACGCTCCTGCGCGGCGATGCCCTCGGGGCCCGTACGGAAGAAGTCGAGGCCGGTCTCGCCGACGCCGCGGACGTACGGAAGGGCGGCGAGCCGGTCGATCTCGGTGAGCGCGTCGTCCAGGGCGGCGTCCCCGCCGCCCTCGCGGGCTCCCTGCCGGGACCAGCCGTCGGGGTCGCCGAGGACGATCCGGGGCGCTTCGTTGGGGTGCAGGGCCACGGCCGCGTGCACGTGCTCGTGGGCGGCGGCGGTCTCCGCGGCCCACCGGGAGCCCTTCACGTCGCAGCCGACCTGCACGACCGTGGTCACCCCGACGGCGGCGGCCTTGACCAGGGCCTCCTCGACGGTCCCGGACTGGAGGTCCAGGTGGGTGTGCGAGTCCGCGACCTCCACGAGGAGGGGTTCGGGCAGCGGCGGCGGGGCGTCCTTGGCACTCATGACCCCGATCGTACGAGGGTCATGAGTGCCCGTGCGCGCGGTTACCCGTAGGGCCGGGGCCGGCGCCGGGAGCCGGTCACTGGTGGCGCCTGAAGGGGTGCAGCAGGTCGGAAAGGTGCCAGTGGTGCGGCACCGGCGGCTCGTCGGTCCCCTCCGTCAGGTCCTGCCCGATGGGGCCGGCCATTCCGATCGGCTTGGTCTCCTTGGATCCGCGCCGGTGCTTCTCCGTCGCGGCGATCAGGTCGAGCACGGACGACACCTGCCCCGCGCGCATGATCCGGACGACGTGGCCGCCGCAGTTCATGCAGGTGGGACTGGACAGCGGGGACGGAACCCGCTCCCCGTCGGCCTTGTAGACGACGAAATTGTGGCCGGCGGCGTCGACGTGGTGCTCAATGTCGTACGCCTGCTCCCAGCCGTATCCACAGCGCATGCAGGCAAAGGCGTACGCCTCATGGGCGACGGATATGCCGGTGCCGGTGATCTCGGACATTCCAGCTCCTCTCCACTGATCCAGTGGACGCCTTTTCGGGCCGGAGCGCATCAGCGCGGGGCGAACCATGGAAGGTATTTGGGACTTCCCTTGCCAAGGGCCCTTCCAGGGGTCCCCGCGCCGGGTCCGCCTTTGCCTTTCAGGTTAGTCCTTTACCGTTTCCGGGGACCGGTCCAGCCGCATTCTTTGCCGCCACCACCGCATCGAAGACCTCCCGCTTGGGAAGCCCCGCGTCGGCGGCGACCGCGGCGATCGCCTCCTTGCGCCGCTCCCCCGCCTCCTCGCGCACCCGCACCCTGCGCACCAGCTCCTCCGCGGAGAGCTCGGCGGGTCCGGTCTCGGGGGCGCCCTCGACGACGACGGTGATCTCGCCCCGCACGCCCTCGGCCGCCCAGGCCGCGAGCTCGGCCAGCGGGCCGCGCTTGACCTCCTCGTACGTCTTGGTCAGCTCGCGGCAGACGGCGGCCCGGCGCTCGGCGCCGAAGACCTCGGCCATCGCGGCGAGCGTGTCGTCGAGCCGGTGCGGGGCCTCGAAGTAGACGAGGGTGCGGCGCTCGTCGGCGACCTCACGCAGCCGCCCGAGACGCTCGCCCGCCTTCCGCGGCAGGAAGCCCTCGAAGCAGAAGCGGTCCACGGGCAGCCCGGAGAGGGCGAGCGCGGTGAGGACGGCGGACGGGCCGGGGACGGCCGTCACCTTGATGTCCTGCTCGACGGCGGCGGCGACGAGCCGGTAGCCGGGGTCCGAGACGGACGGCATGCCCGCGTCGGTCACGAGGAGCACCCGGGCGCCGCCCACCAGGGCCTCGACGAGTTCCGGCGTACGGGCCGACTCGTTGCCCTCGAAGTAGGAGACGACCCTGCCCGTGGTGTGGATGCCGAGGGCCCGGGTCAGTCCGCGCAGCCTCCGGGTGTCCTCGGCGGCCACGATGTCCGCGTTCTCCAGTTCGGTGGCGAGTCGGGGCGGAGCGTCCGCGATGTCACCGATGGGGGTCCCTGCGAGTACCAGCGTTCCTGTCACACGGCCCATCCTCCCAGCCCGGAGAGGCGACGTGCACAGGCGCGTTCCCTACGATGGCGCGGTGACCAGTACCGCACCCGAGGCCCTGGAGGGCCAGCACCCCATGGCAGAGCCCGTGGCAGAGCCCTCTTCGTGGCAAAAGCGGCTGCGGCGTTTCGGCTATGTGCCGCCCGCCGGCAGCTCCGCCCGCATCGGGCTGCGACAGCGGCTCGTCCCCTCGTACACCCGGCCGTCCGAGCGCCTCATGTCGCTCCTCGGCCTGGGCCCCGACCGGGCCGAGCGGCTCTGGCGGCTGATGGCCTGGGGCGGTCCGCTCCTGGTCACGGCGGTCGCGGGGCTGCTGAGGTTCTGGAACCTGGGCAAGCCGCACGCGGTGATATTCGACGAGACGTACTACGCCAAGGACTCGTGGGCCCTGATCAACCAGGGGTACGAGGGGGCCTGGCCGAAGGACATCGACAAGACGATCCTGAACGACCCCGGCGCGGTGCTGATCCCCACCGACCCCGGGTATGTCGTCCACCCCCCGATGGGCAAGTGGATGATCGGCCTCGGCGAGAAGATGTTCGGCTTCGAGCCGTTCGGCTGGCGCTTCATGGTGGCGCTGCTCGGCACGCTGTCGGTCCTGATGCTGTGCCGGATCGGCCGGCGGCTCTTCCGCTCGACGTTCCTGGGCTGCCTGGCGGGCCTGCTGCTCGCCGTCGACGGTCTGCACTTCGTGATGAGCCGCACCGCGCTCCTCGACCAGGTGCTGATGTTCTTCGTACTCGCCTCCTTCGGCTGCCTGGTCCTCGACCGCGACCGGACCCGGAAGCGGCTCGCGGGCGCGCTCCCCGAGGACGAGGAGGGGGTGCTGCGGCCCGACGCGGAGATCGCGGAGACCCTGCGCCTGGGGTGGCGGCCGTGGCGGATCGCGGCCGGCGTGATGCTGGGCCTCGCGGCGGCGACCAAGTGGAACGGTCTGTACGTCATGGTGGGCTTCGGCCTGATGACGGTCCTGTGGGACGTCGGCGGGCGCCGTACGGCCGGCGCCGTCCGCCCGTACCTCGCGGTGATCAAGAAGGACCTGGTCCCGGCGTTCGTGTCGGTGGTGCCGGTGGCCATCGCCACCTACCTGGTGACCTGGACCGGCTGGATCGTCAGCGACAAGGGCTACTTCCGGCACTGGGCCGCCGACCAGGACAAGCTGGACGGCGGCGGGACCTGGGGCTGGCTGCCGCAGTGGCTGCGCAGCCTCTGGCACTACGAGTCCGAGGTCTACTCCTTCCACGTGGGCCTGACCTCGCCGCACACGTACGAGTCGAACCCCTGGTCCTGGATCGTCCTCGGCCGCCCCGTCTCGTACTTCTACGAGTCCCCCGCCCCCGGCACCGGCGGCTGCCCGGCGTCCGCGAAGGGGAAGTGCGCCGCGGAGGTCCTGGCCCTCGGCACCCCGCTGCTCTGGTGGGCCGCGTGCCTCGCGATCCTCTACATCCTCTGGCGCTGGGCCTTCCGCCGCGACTGGCGCGCGGGCGCCATCGCGTGCGGGATCGCCGCCGGCTGGGTCCCGTGGTTCCTCTACCAGGAACGCACGATCTTCCTCTTCTACGCGGTGGTATTCGTTCCGTTCCTGTGTCTGGCCGTGGCGATGATGCTGGGCGCGATCATCGGCCCGGCGGGTTCATCGGAAAGACGCCGCACATTCGGCGCGGTGGCGGCGGGCTGCATCGTCCTGCTCATCGTCTGGAATTTCATCTATTTCTGGCCCATCTACACCGGCACTCCCATTCCGCTGGACCAGTGGCGCAATCGGATGTGGCTCGACACCTGGGTGTAGCGGGGGAATTGCGACGAGAGGGCGCGACCGACGGTCGCGCCCTCTCGGTTGTTGTCGGTGGCTGCCGGCGACCACGAGGGCGCCCCCTCCCTCGGTTTCGCGGGATTCGTACAACCATCCGTACGACTCAGGGGTCATGTAGGGCGAGTGCGCCGCAGGCGCGTTCGTTTCGTCTCCAGGGGGACCCGCATGACTCACCACATATCGCTGCGTGCCCGCGCGCTTCCGGCCGTGGCCCTCGCCGGGCTGCTCGTGCCCGTCGCCGCGGGCGCGGCACCCGCTTCCGCCGCCACCGCGCCGCAGGTCAGCTGCACGTCCGGCAAGGCCGGGCTCGCCGCCAAGCTTCAGAGGGACATCACCGCCGCCCTCGCCACGCGCGGCGGTACCGTCGCCGTCGGCCTGCGCGACCGCACCACGAACACCACCTGCACTCTGCGCGCGACGACCGCGTACGACTCGGCCAGCGTCGTGAAGGTGACCGTCCTCGCCACGCTCCTCTGGGACGCCAAGAAGACCAACCGGTATCTGACCTCACGCGAGTCCGGCCTCGCCACGGCCATGATCACCAAGTCCGACAACGCGGCCACCACCTCCCTGTGGAACCAGCTCGGCGTCACCAAGGTGAAGGGCTTCCTGGCGGCCGCCGGCATGACGCGGACGGTGCCGGGGTCCGGCGGCTACTGGGGGCTCACCCGGATCAACGTCACCGACGAGCAGCGGCTGCTCTCGCTGATCACCGCCAAGAACACCGTCCTGACCGACGGCTCCCGCACCTACATCCTCAAGCTCATGGGGCAGGTCGTCACCTCGCAGAAGTGGGGGACGCCCGCCGGCGCGCCCTCCTCGGTGTCCGTGCACGTCAAGAACGGCTGGCTGCAGCGCGCCACCCGCGGCTGGCGCGTGCACAGCATCGGCGCGTTCAAGGGCGGCGGCCACGACTACACCGTCACCGTGCTCACCGACGGCAACAGCACGATGAACTACGGCGTGGCCACGATCCAGGCCGTGTCCAAGGTGATCCACCGGGATCTGATCCCGACCGCGTACGCCGCGTCCCGCTACATGCCGACCGTCACTCCCAAGGAGGCGTTCGTCGCGGTGCCCATGCGCTGAGGACTGCCGGCGGACGTCCGACAGCGATCTCCGGCCGCCCCGCCCTCCGGCAGGCCCCAAGTGTGACGGAGAAGACGGAAGTTGCTCGACACACTCAAGTGACGGCTGCTTGACTCGAGGGTCCACACGGGGAGGGAATCGCAGTCATGCGCAGTGGAGCCAAGGTCGCGATAGTCGGGGGTGTGTTCGCCGTCGTGGCGGGCGGGGTCGGGTACGGGGGCTACAACCTCTGGAACGGCGTCACGGGCGGTGAGACGTCCGTCGGGACCAAGGCCGGCGACGCGCCCAGAACCGGGCCCGTCACGGGCGAGGAAGTCACGTCCACCGCGCGGGACTTCCTGGCGGCCTGGGCCGCCGGGGAGCCGGAGAAGGCCGGGCAGCTGACGAATGACCCGGTCTCGGCAGGTCCGGCCGTGGCGGCCTACCGCGACGGCGCGCGCGTCACGGAGGCCGTGATCACGCCGGGGACGCCGGTCGGGGCGACCGTGCCGTTCACGGTCAAGGCCACGATCACGTACGAGGACGTGTCGAAGCCCTGGTCGTACAGCTCCCGGCTGACCGTGGTCCGGGGGCAGACCACCGGCCGGGCGCTCGTGAAGTGGGCGCCGTCCGTGCTCCACCCGAAGCTCCTCACCGCCGACGCCACGGTGCGTACGGGCGTCGCGAAGACGGCCCCCGTGAAGGCCGTCGACCGGAACGGCGGCGAGCTGACGGCCGCGAAGTACCCCTCCCTGAGGCCCATTCTGGACACCCTGCGCGAGCGGTACGGGGCGAAGGCGGGCGGAGAGACCGGCGTCGAGACGTGGATCGACTCGGGCAACGCGTCCGTGCCCGACTCCACCCTCCTCGTCCTGTCGACGGGCCGGCCCGGGACGCTGAGGACCACGATCGACGCGGACGTCCAGGCGGCGGCGGAGAAGGCGGTCAAGGAGTACGAAAGCGCCTCGGTGGCCGCGATCGAGCCGTCGACGGGCGCGATCCGGGCAGTCGCCAACAACCCGGCCACGGACTACAACATCGCGTTCCAGGGGGCTCAGGCCCCCGGCTCGACGATGAAGATCGTCACGGCCGCGATGATGATGCAGAACGGTCTGGCGACGCCCGAGACCAAGGTCGAGTGTCCTTCCACCGTCCTGTCGAGGAGCGCCACCTTCCAGAACCTCAAGAAGTTCAGCATCAGCGACGGCACTCTCACCGAGGCCTTCCGCCGGTCCTGCAACACCGCCTTCATCAAGGCGATCAGCACCCTCAGCGACAAGGGAATCGCCGACACCGCCCTCGGCGACACCGCCCGCGACTCCTTCGGCATCGGCCAGACCTGGCAGGTGGGCGTCCCGGCGGCGGACGGCAGCGTCCCCGAGTCGGCCGGCAGCGAGACACCCGCCTCGTACATCGGCCAGGGCAAGATCACGATGAGTGCCCTGAACGTCGCCTCGCTCTCCGCGACCGTGAAGAACGGCGGTTTCCTCCAGCCGTACCTGGTGGCGCGGGACCTCGACGACCGCGAGTTCGCCAAGGCCGAACCGCTCTCCCGCTCCGTCGCCTCGGGGCTGCGGACGATGATGAACGCGGCGGCGACGGCGCCGGACGGCACCGCGGTCCGCGCGATGTCCGGACTCGCCTCCCCGAAGGGCGCGAAGACCGGCTCCGCCGAGGTCGACGCGCAGGCCACCTCCAACAGCTGGTTCACCGGCTACTCCGGCGACCTCGCCGCGGCCGCGGTGGTCCAGGAGGGCGGCCACGGCGGCGACGCCGCGGGACCGGTGGTGGCGAAGGTGCTGCGGGCCGGCTGACCCACCCCTCGGAACCCGGTCGCGTGGCCAGTACAGCTACCGCTAGCGTGCGGGCCATGACCGCTGACGACATCACCTCCCTCGCCCACCCCCGGTTCGCCGCCGCGCTCGACGCGTCGGGGCTCGACGTCGAGATCCGCCGCTTCCCGGACGAGACCCGCACCGCGCAGCAGGCCGCCGAGGCCATCGGCTGCGCGGTGTCGGAGATCGTGAAGTCGCTGATCTTCGCGGCCGACGGCGTGCCGGTCCTGGTCCTGATGGACGGCGCCTCCCGGGTGGACGTCGAGCGGGTACGGGAGGAGCTGGGCGCCGAGAAGGTGACCCGGGCGGACGCGAAGGTGGTCCGGGAGACCACCGGGTACGCGATCGGGGGCGTCCCGCCGTTCGGGCACCTCACCCGGACGCGGGTCCTCGCCGACCGGGGCCTCCTCGACCACGCGGTCGTGTGGGCGGCGGCGGGCACGCCGCACACGGTCTTCGCCCTCGACCCGAAGACCCTGGTCGCCCACGCCGGCGGCACCCTGGTGGACGTCCGCGAGCCCTCGGCGTGACCCCGGTCGTCACCCTCGCCGTCCTCGTCGCCGCCGTCACCCACGCGAGCTGGAACGCGATCGCGCACCACATCAAGGACCAGCTCGTCTCGTTCACCCTGATCTCGGGCGGCGGCCTCCTGATCTCCGTGGTCGCCGCCTGCTTCGCGCCCCTGCCGGCGGCGGGGGCGTGGCCGTACCTGGTGGTCTCGGCGCTGCTGCACATCGGCTACATGGCCCTGCTCATGCGCTCGTTCACGCTCGGCGACTTCGGCCAGATGTATCCGATCGCCCGCGGTACGGCCCCGCTGATCGTGACGGCCCTCGCGGCGGTCTTCGTCGACGAGATCCCGGGCGGCTGGCAGCTGCTCGGGGTCGCGGTGGCGTGCGCGGGCCTGTCGGGGCTGGCCGTGTGGGGCATCCGGGGCCGGGGCGGCCGGCCGCCGTGGCCGGCGCTGCTCGCGGCGGGGGCGACGGGCCTCTCGATCGCCCTGTACACGGTGGTGGACGGCGTCGGGGTGCGGGCCTCGGGCTCCCCGCTGGGCTACATCGCGTGGCTGATGATCCTGCAGGGCCTGGCGATCCCGGCGTACGCCCTCTGGACCCGCCGCGCCGCGCTCCTCCCCCAGCTCCGCCCGCACGCGGCCCGGGGCCTGCTGGGCGCCGCCCTCTCGGTCAGTGCCTACGCCCTGGTCCTCTGGGCCCAGACGAAGGCCCCCCTGGCCCCGATCGCCGCCCTCCGCGAGTCCTCGATCATCGTGGGCGCGGCGATAGGAGCCCTCTTCTTCAAGGAGCGCTTCGGCGGCCCGAGGGTCGCGGCGGCGGGCCTGATGGTGGTGGGCATCGGGCTGATGCTGCACGCGGGCTGAGGCGGCCGGTCGCCCGCGCGGGGGCGGGCACCACGCGCGGGCCCGACACCCCCTCAGTCCCCCAGTACCTCCGCGAAGTGGGTGTTCACGGCGAGCAGGCCGCCGTCCACGCGGAGGACCGTGCCGGTGATCCAGGAGGCGTCCGGGGAGGCCAGGAAGGCCACCGCCGCCGCCACGTCCTCCGGGGTGCCCACGCGGGACAGGGGGTAGACGCGGTCGGCCAGGGCCGCCAGTTGGGGGGCCTTGCCCTCCCAGGCCGTCGTGGCGATCGTGCCGGGGTTGATCTGGTTCACCCGGACGCCGCGCGGCGCCGCGTCGCCCGCCAGGGTGCGGGTGAGGGACGCGAGGCCGGCCTTCGCCGCGCTGTAGGCGTGATTGCCGAAGTCCGCCTCGGCGTTGACCGAGCCGATGGTCACGATCGCCCCGCGTCCACCGGCCTCGGCCAGGTGCGGGAGCGCCGCCCGGGAGCAGCGGACGGCGCCCATGAAGGTGATGTCGTGCTGGCTGCTCCAGATCTCGTCCGGCTCGTCCTCGAAGCGGTCCCGGTCGGGGGCCACGGGGCCGAAGGCGTTGTTGACCAGGACGTCCAGGCGGCCGAAGGTCCGCACGGCGTAGGCCGTCGCCTCGTCCACCGACGTCTGGTCGCCCACGTCGCAGTACCGGTACTCCGCGCCCGGTATCTCCGCCGCCGTCCTGCGCGCCTCCGCCTCGTCGACGTCCGTGACCAGGACGCGCGCCCCTTCCGCCGCGAGGCGTCGCGCCGTGGCCGCGCCGATGCCGCGCGCCGCGCCCGTGATCAGTACCGCGTATCCGCCGAAGCGTTCCCTCAGGTCCATGGGATCGATCTCAGCATCCGGGCCCCTCCCCGCGCCAGCCGTCCGTGACATCCCGTTCATCAATCGCCGTCTCCTCCTTGTGCGAAGAAATCGCGGCCACGGCAATTCGGCCAGGACCGGAAGACTTTGACACACCCCTGGCGCGAATAACACGATCGTCTTCGCCGACGACCACGCATTTCATCAGGGGGAAACCACGTCTTCGTACCAGTCCGGCGTAGAGGAAATAGCCGAGTCCCTTTCCTCCCGGAGCTTCGAGCTGATCTCCGGCGACAAGGTGAAGCAGCTTCTCGTCCAGCGGTCCGCGACCGCCCTCGACGATCTGGAGCCCTTCCGCGAGAGCTGGACCCGGATGCCGCTGGACAGCTACATGGCGGACGGCGGCCGCTACCGCCGGCGCCGGCACGCCACGCTGAGCGCGCCCCGGGCGAGCGCCGACTACGTCGTCGAGGAGCACCGGCCGCACTACCAGGGGCTCGACTACAACACGCTCAACGGCGGTGTGGCCCGGTGGCGATGATCGGCCGCTCGAACGCCACCGGCGGCGAGAGCACCGTCTTCAACCTGGACAGGCAGCCGGTCGAGAAGTTCTCCCTGACCGACCCGCTCGACCTGGCTCTCGTCAACGACGAGCGCGTCTACCACGGCGTCTCGCCGATCGAGCAGATCGATCCCGCCACCCCGGCCTCGCGCGACGTGCTGGTCATCACCTACCGTCACAAGCCCTGATGTCAGACGCGGTTGCGAGGGGGCGGCGGCGTCCGCGGAGGCACGCCCCCTCGCAGCCGCTCACCCTTTGAGCGATAAGACGGGAAGAACGGGTACATGGGTCAGCTCATCGCCGTGGCGGTCATCACCATTCTGGCTGTCATCAGCCCCGGCGCGGATTTCGCGATGACCGTCCGCAACAGCTATCTGTACGGCAGGACGGCCGGCGTTCTCGCTGCGGTCGGAATTGCCCTGGGCGTGCTCGTCCACGTCACTTATACGATGCTGGGCGTGGGACTTCTGGTGTCCCGGACCCCGATGCTTTTCACGGCGATGAAACTGATCGGCGCCGCTTATCTGGTGTACATCGGGTACAAGACGTTCGTCACCAAGGCGCAGGTGGACATCGACCTCTCCGACGACGGCGGGCTCTCGAAGGCCGGCGCGCTGCGCACCGGCTTCCTGACGAACGCGCTCAACCCGAAGACGATGCTGTTCGTGCTGAGCACGTACACGCAGGTCGTCAGCGCCGACACCCCTGTCTTCCAGCAGGTCGGCTACGGGCTCTTCATGTCGTTCGCCCACCTGGCCTGGTTCGCGCTGGCCGCGGTCCTCTTCTCCAACCAGAGCCTGCGGTCCCGCCTGTTGAAGCGGCAGACGGTGCTCAACAAGGTCATCGGCACCGTGCTCGTCGGCCTGGGGATGGTGCTCGCGCTGACGCCCTCCATGGCGTGACGGCGGGTCCTCAGTCGGTGGAGACCCGCTCCACGCGCGGCTCGGCGATCGCCCGGTAGTCCTCCGCCGACAGGGCGATCGAGCGGTCCAGCCGCGCCGCGTTGAAGTAGAACTCGGTGTGCGTCAACAGGTCGGGGTCGACGAGCAGTTCGAGCCGCTCGTCGAAGGCGAAGGGCAGGATCGTGCCGCTCGGCGAACCCGCGAGGTCCTCCGCGATCTCCGGGGAGGCGAACGAGACGTACGTGCCGCCGTACAGCGCCTTCACCGCGCCCAGGTCGATCCGCCGGTCACCGGGGACGACGACGAGGGCGAAGCGCTTCTCCTTCTTGCCGATCTTCACCATGGCGATGATGCACTTGGCCGCCTCGGAGAGGGTGTGGCCCCGCAGCGCGCTGACCGCCTCGGTGCCGCCCTCGGGGGCGTGCTCGATCACCCGGTACGCGGCCCCGCGCTCGTCCAGCAGGGCGAGCAGCTTCTCGTAGGTGGCGTTGTCGTTCATGGCGTTCCTCCGTGTTGCCGGGTTTTTCAACTGATTTCGTACGAGGGCGCGTTGACCCTACGCCCGTTGTCCAGCTGCCTGAGCAGCACGACACCCGCGCCGTCGAGTTCGTACAGCACCCGTACACCCGCCCTGCGACGGCGCACCACTCCCGCGGCCACCAGGGAGGTGAGGTGTTCGGAGACGGTGCTCGGGGCGAGTCCGAGCGTCGCCGCGAGGTCCGATGTGGTGGTCGGCGCGAGGAGAGCGCGGACGACGCCGGCCCGGCTGCGGCCGAGCAGGATCTCCAGCCGGTCGCCGCGCGCGGATTCGTCGGCCCGGCCGCCTGCCCGCCCACCGGTCCGTCCGCCGGCCGGTCCTCCCGACGGTGTCTCGGCGGCGAGTACGGCGGCCCCCTCCGCCTGGTACGACACGGCCGTCACACCGTTCGGGGCGCAGGCGAGGAGGGACGCCCCCGGCCGAACACCAGGGGTACGAGCACGATGCGGGACACTCCGGTCACCGCCGCGACCCTGCCCGCCGCGGCACCGCCGGGCGCGAACCCTCCGGAGGCCCCGACGTTCAGCCGCAGGACGTCGCCGCGCCGCGAGAGCCGCCCGCTCAGGGTGCCGAGGAGCCGGTCCGGGCCCTGAGTGGCGAGGACGCGGGCCCGGAGGAGGATGTCGTCCTCCGTGACGGCCCGCAGGGACACCTCGTACGGGTCCAGGGCGGCCTGCCGGTAGCGGGGGAGGAAGGCGGCGAGTTCGGCGATCCGCGCCGCCGGATCCACGTACAGCGGGCGCACCTCGACGGGGACGCCCCGCGGGAACCACTGCTCCAGCTCCTCGCGCACCCGGGCCGGGGACACGGCACGGAGCAACGCGATCTCCTCCGCGAGGTCGGCCCGCCGGGCCGAGGACGGGACGGGGAGGAGGAACGGCGGGAGGGTTCCGCCGCCGGCCCGGTGGAGGTGGACGAGCCACCCCGGGATAACGATGTCGGCCCGCATCAGCGCACGCCGCGCGGCCCGGCCCCAGTTGGTG
Organism: Streptomyces sp. NPDC017246; assembly: GCF_044331325.1. Taxonomy (NCBI): domain Bacteria; kingdom Bacillati; phylum Actinomycetota; class Actinomycetes; order Kitasatosporales; family Streptomycetaceae; genus Streptomyces; species Streptomyces sp. NPDC017246. The sequence continues at coordinate 167,909 of NZ_JBIRMW010000008.1, forward strand.
TACGGCCAGGGAGCGAGCCCCCGGTGCGAGGACAGCAGTCCGATGCTGCCGAAGGTCTCCCAGAGTCTGCTGTCGGCGATCCGAATGGTCCCGCGTTCGGAAGTCGTCAACGGAATCTCGATCACATGCGCCCCCGTGCGCCTGGTCCACCGGACGGTGGAGCGGCCACACGCTAACTCCCTGATGATCATGGTCCGGTGCGTCGGCGGCTCAGAATGTCAGGTCGGGGGCGGTGCGGCCCGCTCAGTGGCCCGGGTCCGTCACCGACCGCACCGCCCTCACCAGCGACTGTGCGCGCGGATCCGCCGTGACCGTCTTGCGCATGCCGTTCGTCACGTAGCCGAAGGCGATCCCGGAGTCGGGGTCCGCGAAGCCGAGCGAGCCGCCGCGGCCGGGATGCCCGAAGGACGACGGGCCGAACAGCGGCGAGGCCGGGCCGTGCAGCATGTGGCCGAGGCCGAAGCGGGTGCCGACGAGCAGCACCCGGTCCGCGCCCGCCGACTCCTCGGTCCGCGCCAGCGTGAGGCTCTCGGGGGTGAGGAGGCGCCCGGCGCCGTCCACGGGGCCGAGGGTGGCCGCGTAGAAGTGGGCGAGGGCGCGGGCGGTCGCCACACCGGCCGAGCCGGGCAGCTCGGCGGCCCGGTACACCGGGTCGTTCTCGTCGGGCTTGGGGTCGATCACCCCGAAGGCACGGCGGGTGAGGGAGGCCGGGTCTTGGTACGCCTCGGTGACGGAGCGCTTGGGACGGAGCTTGAGGGCGCCGCTGCCGGGCGGTTCGATCTCCTCGACGGGGCCGAGGCGGCCGACGCGGTGGGCCTCCGCGTCCGGAAGTCCGATCCACAGGTCGAGGCCGAGGGGGCCGGTGATCTCCTCGGCGACCCACCGGCCGATGGTGCGGCCGGTGACCCGGTGGACCAGGCCGGAGAGCAGCCAGCTGAAGGTGTGGGCGTGGTAGCCGTGGGCGGTGCCGGGCTCCCAGACGGGGGCCTGGGCGGCCACGGCGCGGGTCGAGTTCTCCAGGTCGACGGCCTCGGCGAGGGTGAGCGGCCGGTCGAGGACGGGGACGCCGGCCCGGTGCGCGAGCAGCTGCCGTACGGTCACGCGGTCCTTGCCGGCGGCCTTGAACTCGGTCCAGTACGCGGCCACCGGGGCGTCCAGGTCGAGCAGACCGCGCTGGTGGAGCAGCAGGGGGACGACGGCGGCGACGCCCTTGGTGGCCGAGCGGACGACCTGGGCGGTGTCCTCGGCCCACGGCACGTCGCCCTCGACGTCCCTGGCGCCCGCCCACAGGTCGACGACGGGCACGCCGTCGTGGTGGACGGCGACGGCCGCGCCCCGCTCGCCGCGCTGTTCGAAGTTGCGCAGGAACGCGTCCCTGACCGGCTCCCAGCCCGCCGCCACCGTGCCCTGGACGTCCACGTCCCCACTCCTCACTCGCCGATCCGACCCCCCATGGTGCAACGCGGGCGGCAAGGGCCGGATTCCGGGGGTGTCAGACGACGGAACCCGGTACGAAGCCGAACGGCAGCTCCAGGCGGTGCCGGGCCATCAGCTCCTCGTCGGCGAGGATCTCGCCGGTCCGCCCGTCGGCGGCGATGACGCCCTCGCTGAGGATCACCGCGCGCGGGCAGAGCTCCAGGGCGTACGGCAGGTCGTGGGTGACCATGAGGACGGTGACGTCGAGCGCCCGGAGGATGTCGGCGAGCTCGCGGCGCGAGGCCGGGTCCAGGTTGGAGGAGGGCTCGTCGAGGACGAGGATCTCCGGCTCCATGGCGAGGACGGTCGCGACGGCGACCCTGCGGCGCTGTCCGAAGGAGAGGTGGTGCGGAGGCCGGTCCGCGTACTCCGCCATCCCGACGCGGTCGAGGGCCGTGCGGACGACGGCCTCCAGCTCGGCGCCCCGGAGGCCCGCCGCCGCCGGGCCGAAGGCGACGTCCTCGCGGACGGTCGGCATGAACAGCTGGTCGTCGGGGTCCTGGAAGACGATGCCGACCTTGCGCCTGATCTCGGCGAGGTGCTTCTTGCCGACGGGGAGCCCGGCGACGGTGACACCGCCCGCGCCGCCGGTGAGGATGCCGTTGAGGTGGAGGACCAGGGTGGTCTTGCCGGCGCCGTTGGGGCCGAGCAGGGCGACCCGCTCGCCGCGCCCGACGGTCAGGTCGACGCCGAAGAGGGCCTGGTGGCCGTCGGGGTACGCGTACGCGAGGCCGGTCACTTCGAGCGAGGGGGCGGTCATAGGGTCCATCCCAGGAGGCAGATCAGGAGTGCGGTGAGCGGGAGCGCGGCGGCGTACGTCCACTGGGCGCGGGTCGCGGTCGCCTCGTCGATGACCGGCATGGTGCCCGTGTAGCCCCGGCTGACCATCGCGAGATGGACCCGTTCCCCGCGCTCGTACGAGCGGATGAAGAGCGCGCCCGCCGACTTGGCGAGGACGCCCCAGTGGCGGACGCCCCGCGCCTCGAAGCCGCGCGAGCGGCGGGCGACGGACATCCGGCGCATCTCGTCGGTGATGACATCGCCGTACCGGATCATGAACGAGGCGATCTGGACGAGCAGCGGGGGCAGCTTGAGCCGCTGGAGCCCGAGGAGCAGGGCGCGCAGTTCGGTGGTGGAGGCGAGGAGGACGGAGGCGGCGACGCCGAGGGTGCCCTTGGCGAGGACGTTCCAGGCGCCCCACAGTCCGGGGACGCTCAGCGACACCCCGAGAACGGTGGTCCGCTCGCCGGGGACCACGAAGGGCATGAGCACCGCGAACGCGACGAACGGCACCTCGATGAGGAGCCGCTTGAGCAGGAAGCCGGCCGGGACCCGGGCCTTCGCCGCGACGACCGCGAGGAGCGCGGCGTAGGCGGCGAAGGCCCAGACGGCCTCGCGGGGGGTCGAGACGACCACCACGACGAAGCCGAGGACCGCGGCGAGCTTGGTGTGCGGGGGCAGCTCGTGGACCGGCGAGTGCGCGTGCCGGTAGAGCTTGTGGGCGTGCCCCGCTCCCATGTCAGGCCGTCGCTTCGGCGTGGGTACGGCGTCGGCGGACGACCCAGAAGGCGCCGGTGCCGACGGCGAGGGTGGCACCCACGCCGATCACGCCGGCCAGGCCGCCGGAGAGCCGGGGGGCCTCGACGCCCTTGACGCCGTAGTCGGCGAGGGGGGAGCCGGCGGCGGCGTGGTCCTCGGCCTTGGCGTCGATGCCCTTGTCGGCGGCGACCTTCTCCAGGCCGTCGGGGCTGGCGGAGGCGTAGAAGGAGACGAAGCCGGCGAGGACGAGGGCGGTGACGAGACCACCGATCCACACCTTCCTCGGGGAGCGGGAGCGGGAGCCGGCCGCGGGCCCGGGAGCGGCGGCCGGTGCCGCGTCGACCAGCTCGCCGCCGACGCGGAGCTTGAGGGGGGCGGTCAGTCCGCGGGCGCCGTGGACCAGGTCGGGGCGGACGGCGACGACCGCGCCGACGGTCAGCATGGTGATGACGGCCTCGCCGATGCCGATGAGGGTGTGTACGCCGACCATGGCCGTGAGGACCTTGGCGACCGGTACGTGGGTGGTGCCGCCGAGCGCGTAGAGGGCGGTGAACGCGGTGGCGGCGGCCGGTACGGAGACGAGCGCGGCGACGAAGGAGGCCGCGGTCACCGAGGCGCGGGTGCGCGGCAGCAGCAGGACGAGGCCGCGGAAGAGCGCGTAGGCGACGACGACGGTGACGACACCCATGACGCTGATGTTCACGCCGAGGGCGGTGAGGCCGCCGTCGGCGAAGAGGATGCCCTGCATGAGCAGGACGACGGCGATGCACAGGACGCCGGTCCAGGGGCCGACGAGGATCGCCGCGAGCGCGCCGCCGAGGAGGTGTCCGCTGGTCCCGGCGGCGACCGGGAAGTTCAGCATCTGCACGGCGAAGATGAAGGCCGCGACGAGGCCGGCGAGGGGGGCCGTCCGCTCGTCCAGCTCCCGCCGTGCCCCGCGCAGGCTCACGGCGACGGCGCCGGCGGCGACGACACCGGCGGCGACCGATACAGGGGCGTTGATGAATCCGTCAGGTACATGCACGTCCCGAATGATGAGCGCTCTTGCGAAGGACTTGCAAGAGCGCACGCATCACAGAACAGCGGCGCCCGGGGGCGCGTGACCCCGCCCACACTCGTATCCGCCCAGGCATGACCTGGGCCCCACTGGGAAATAGTGGGACATTAGGTATAGCGAGGACTGAAGGAAACGGCTGTGAGGAGCACTTCCATGCGCGCCCTGGATGACCGTGAAGTCGAGGACCACGCCAAAGGACGGATCATCAGCGACGCCCCGCTCTCCCGCCCCGTCCCCGTCGACCTCCGCTACGACCCGGAGTTCTCTCCCGCGACCGTCCGCTTCGTCTTCCCCGGCGACGTCGAATGGTCCTTCCCCCGCGGCCTCCTGGAGACCGGACTGCGCGCCCCGACGCGCCGCGGCGACATAGGCGTCTGGCCCTGCGGCCGGGTCCAGACGGTCGTCGAGCTCCACCGGGACGACGGGGTCACCGTCGTCCAGTTCGACACCACCGCCCTGACCCGCTTCCTGAACCACACGTACGCCGCCGGCACGTCGATGTCGACACGCTGACGGCGTACACACGGACCGACCCTCAGGGCCTCGAAGCCCTGGGACTCCGAGGCCCTGAGGCTCCGAGGATCAGACCTTCACGAGGTCCGGCTTCGAGCCCGGGGCCTCGTCCGTGGCCCGGGCGAGACCCTCGCCCTCCACATCCACGTTCGGCAGGATCCGGTCCAGCCACTTCGGCAGCCACCAGGCCTTGTGCCCGAGGAGCGCCAGCACGGCCGGGACGATCGCCATACGGACCACGAAGGCGTCGAAGAGGACCGCGACGGCCAGGCCGAAGCCGATCATCTTGATCATCTGGTCCGTCATCCCGATGAAGCCGGAGAAGACCGCGATCATGATCACCGCGGCGGCGGTGACGACCCGGGCGCTGTGCCGGAAGCCGGTCACGATCGCCTCCCCGGGACGCTCCCCGTGGACGTACGCCTCACGCATCCGGGTGACGAGGAAGACCTCGTAGTCCATCGCGAGACCGAAGACGACACCCACCATGAAGATCGGCATCATCGACATGATCGGGCCGGTCTGCTCGACCCCGAAGAGGCTTCCGAGCCAGCCCCACTGGAAGACCGCGACGACCGCGCCGAGGGCCGCGACCACCGAGAGCAGGAAGCCGAGGGCCGCCTTCAGCGGGACGAGGACCGAGCGGAAGACCAGGGTCAGGAGCAGGAAGGCCAGGCCGACGACGAGGGCCAGGTACGGCACCAGGGCGTCGTTCATCTTCTGCGAGAAGTCGATGTTCATCGCGGTGGCGCCGGTGACGAGCACGTCGTCGCCGGTGGCGTCCCGGATGTCGTGGACGAGGCTCTCGGTGGCCTCCGAGGACGGGCGGTCCTTCGGGACCACCGTGATCATCGCGGCGTCGCCGGCCTTGTTCGGGGTCGCCGGGGTGACGGCGGCCCAGCCTTCGAGGCCCTTGATGGTGGAGACGGTCCTGTCGGCGGTCGCCTTGTCGCCGTCCACGACGACGAGGAGCGGGCCGTTGAAGCCGGGGCCGAAGCCGTCCGAGAGCGTGTCGTACGCCCGGCGCTCGGTGGTGGAGGTCGGCTTCACGCCGTCGTCCGGGAGGCCCATCTCCAGGGAGGCGGCGGGCAGCGCGATCGCGCCGAGGCCGAGGACGCCGATCAGCAGCACCATGACGGGGCGGCGGATGACGAAGCGGGCCCAGCGGGTGCCGCCGTTCGGCTTGTCGGCCTTCTTGTCGGCCTTCTTGTCGCCCGTCGAGGCGGCGGCGCCGGCCTTCGCGGCCTTGCGCTGCTTGCGGCCGACGACCTTGTCGCCGGCGAAGCCGAGCAGTGCCGGGATCAGGGTGAGCGCGATCAGCACGGCGATCACGACCGTGCCGGCGGCGGCGAAGCCCATCTTCGTCAGCATCGGGATGTTGACGACGGCGAGGCCGACCAGGGCGATGACGACGGTGAGTCCGGCGAAGACGACGGCGGAGCCCGCGGTGCCGACCGCGCGGCCGGCGGCGTCCTCCTTCTCGCGGCCCTCGGCCAGCTCCGCGCGGTAGCGGGAGACGATGAAGAGGGCGTAGTCGATGCCGACCGCGAGGCCGATCATCATCGCGAGGGTGGAGGTGGTGGAGCCGAGGTCGAGGACGTTCGCGAGCGCCGCGATCGACGAGACTCCGATGCCGACGCCGATGATCGCCGTGAGCAGCGGAAGTCCGGCGGCGACGAGGGAGCCGAAGGTCAGGACGAGGACGATGCCGGCGATGACGACACCGACGATCTCGCCCGCGCCGGTCTCCGGCATGGTCTGGAGGGCGTCACCGCCGACCTCGACGGTCAGCCCCTTGCCCTGCGCGTTGTGCCCGGCCTGGGTGAGCGCCTCGCGCGTCTCGTCGGTCAGCTCCATCGAGTTGACCTTGTAGGCGACGGAGACGTAGGCGGTGGAGCCGTTCTGGGAGACGGCCTTCGCGGTGTACGGGTCGGTGACCGAGACGATCTGGTCCGAGCCGGACTTCAGTGCGGAGACGGTCTCCTCGACGACGGCCTTGTGCGCCGGGTCGGTCATCTTCTGGCCCTCGGGGGCCTTGAAGACGACGCGGGCGGTGGCGCCGTCGGCGCCGGCGCCCGGGAAGCGCTCTTCGAGCAGGTCGAAGGCGCGCTGGGCCTCGGTTCCGGGAATCGAGAAGGAGCCGGAGGTCGGTGCGGGCGCGGTGGCGGCGCCGATCCCGGCGACCGCCAGGAGGGCCACCCAGAGGAGGGCGACGAGCCGTCGGCGCCGGAAGGCGGAACGGCCCAGCTTGTACAGGAACGTGGCCACGGGGGCGTACTCCCATTTCGTGGTGGGTCAGGGCATGGGGAGCCGGCCCGACGGCGTGAGCGGTGCGACGTCAGGTGGTGCGGGTACCGCGGGTACTGCGCTGGGGAGGTGGCTCTAGACGCCGAGTGAGGGGAGCACGACGGCGTCGACATAGGCGCTGAGGAAGGCGCGGTCGACCGGCTGATCCTCGATCAGCGGGCGGGCGATGAACGCACCGATCAGCATGTGCGGGACGAGCTTCAGCGCCGGGTTACCGGCGTCGATCTCGCCCCTGCGGACCGCTCGGCGCAGCACTTCTTGGAGGCCGTTCATCTCGGGTTCGATGAGCAGCTCGCGCAGCGCCCGGTGCAGTTCGGGGTTGGTGTGGACGGCATGGGCCAGGCCCCGCATCAGCGCGGAGTCCTTCTCCATCTGACAGTCGTCGGTCCGGTCGAAGATCTCCCGGAAGTCGCCGCGCAGCGAGCCGGTGTCGATCTGCGAGAGATCGGCGGGCTTGTTGTCGCGCAGCGCCCTGGCGACCAGCTCGGGCTTGCTCCCCCACTGGCGGTAGAGGGTGGCCTTGCTGGAGTGGGTGCGGGCGGCGACGGCGTCCATGGTGAGGGCGTCGTAGCCGACCTCTCGCAGGAGGTCGAGCACGGCTCCGTACAGCTCGGACTCACGCTCTGGGGTGAGCCTGCTGCGGGCCATGACCGGACTCCTGTCGAACGAAACGGTTTCGTACAGTAAGAAGATACCCCCGCCCCCAGCGAAACGAAACCGTTTCGTACGTGTCCTGGGCCACACCGGAGCCGTCACCTGTACGAAGACGCCCGCAAACACGTACGAGTTGCCACACCCCCTCCACGCGGAAAGCATGAGGAGGTGAGTGACGACGTCGCGTATCTCCGTTTTCCGCACCTCCACGACGACCTGCTGTGCTTCGCCGCCGAGGACGATCTGTGGATCGCCCCGCTCGTCCCCGAGGGCCACCGCCCCGGCCGGGCCTGGCGCCTCACCGTCGACCGGACACGGGTCGGCCACCCGCGCTTCTCGCCGGACGGGCGCCACATCGCGTACACGAACTGGCGCAGCCTCGACCCCGAGATCCATCTCGTCCCCATCGACGGAGGAGCCGCCCGCCGGCTCACCCACTGGGGCTCCACCGACACCCGGGTCTGCGGCTGGACACCCCCCGACAAGGACGGCCGCTCCGACATCCTCGCCGTCTCCTCGCACGGACAGCCCTTCTCCTACTACTCCTGGGCCTACACCGTGCACACCGACGGCTCCCCCGGCAGCCGCCTGCCCTGGGGCCCGGTCTCCGACATCGCCGTCACCGAGGACGGCTGCGCGAACGAGGGCGAACGCCGCACCCTCCTCCTCACCGGAAAACCGCCGCACGAACCCGCCGCGTGGAAGCGCTACCTCGGCGGCGCCACCGGCCGGCTCTGGCTGCACGGCGAACGGCTGCTGCCCGACATCGGCGGCCACCTCGACTGCCCCATGGCCGTCGACGGCCGGATCGCCTTCCTCTCCGACCACGAGGGCATCGGCAACCTCTACTCCTGCCTGCCCGACGGCACCGACCTGCTCCGGCACACCGACCACGACGAGTTCTACGCCCGGCACGCCTCCAGCGACGGACGCCGGGTCGTCTACCAGTGCGCCGGCGACCTGTGGGTCGTCGACACCCTCGCCCCCGGCTCCCGCCCCCGGAAACTGGAGGTGCGGCTCGGCGGCCAGCGCGTCGGCCGGCGCTCCTACCAGGTGCCCGCCGCCCACCACGTCGACGCGGTCTCCGTCGACGAGACCGGCCGCGCCAGCGCCGTCTCCGTACGCGGCAGCCTGTACTGGCTGACCCACCGCGACGGCCCCGCCCGCACCATCATCGACTCCCCCGGCGTCCGGGTCAGGCTCCCCGAGATGCTCGGCAGCGGCGGCCAGGTCGCCTACGTCACCGACGCCGAGGGCGAGGACGCCGTCGAGGTCGCCTACCTGCCGCGCGCCAGCGGCGACCGGCCGCCCCGCCGCCTCGCCTCCGGCGACCTCGGCCGGGTCGAGGAACTCGTCGCCGACCCCGACGGCGAGCGGCTCGCCATCGCCTCCCACGACGGCCGGCTCCTCCTCCTCGACGCGACCGAGGACTCCAACGGCGAGGTCACCGAACTCATCCGGTCCGTCAACGGACCCGTCCGCGACCTCGCCTTCTCCCCCGACGGCGCCTGGCTCACCTGGTCCCACCCCGGCATCGGCCGCTCCCTGCGCTCCATCAAGATGGCCCGGATCTCCGGCCCCGGCGCCCGGACCGTCGTCGACGTCACCAACGGCCGCTTCGAGGACGAGAACCCCGTCTTCACCCGGGACGGCCGCTACCTCGCCTTCCTCTCCTGGCGGGGCTTCGACCCGGTGTACGACGTGCACACCGGCGACCTGTCCTTCCCGCTCGGCTGCCGCCCCTACCTCGTACCGCTCTCCTCCGCCACGCCCTCCCCCTTCGCGCTGCTCCCCGACGGACGGCCGGCGGCCGGCGGACTCGACCCCGCCGACGACGACACCGAGGCCGCCGACGGCACGGTCACCGTCGAGATCGAGGGACTCCCCGACCGGGTCACCCCCTTCCCCGTCAGCGCCTCCAAGTACTCCGCCCTGCACCCGGTCAGCGGCGGCGGCCTGGTCTGGCTGCGCTGGCCCATCTCGGGCGCGCTCGGCGAGACCTTCGCCAACCCGGCCGACACCTCGGGCCGCCCCACCCTCGAATACTTCTCCATCACCAAGGCCCGCAAGAGCGAACTCGCCAAGGACCTCGACTGGTTCGCGGTCAGCGGCGACGGCACCCGGCTCGTCGTCGCCGACGAGGGCGAACTGCGGGCCGTGCCCGCCACCGAGTCCGGGGACGGCGACTCCACCGTCTACCTGGACCTGCGGCGCATCCTCCACGACGTCGACCCGGGCGCCGAGTGGCGGCAGGCCTTCGACGAGGCCGGCCGGATCGTCCGCGCCTACTTCTGGGAGCCGGGCATGGGCGGGGTCGACTGGACGGCGGTCCTCGACCAGTACCGGCCACTCGTCGAACGGGTCGCATCCCCCGACGAGTTCGCCGACCTGCTCCGGGAGGTGATGGGCGAACTGGGCACCTCCCACGCGTACGTCACCCCCGCCCGCCGCAACGAGGGACCGCCGCACTACCAGCGGCCGATGGGCCTCCTCGGCGCGAACCTCGTCCCCCGCGAGGCCGGCTGGACCGTGAAGCGCATCCTGCCCGGCGAGTCCTCCGACTCCAAGGCCCGCTCCCCGCTCGCCGGCACCGGCATCCGCGAGGGCGCCGTCCTCACCCATGTCGACGGCCGCCCCGTGGACACGGTCGCCGGCCCGTACCCGCTGCTCTCCGGCACCGGCGGCACCACCGTCGAACTCACCTTCACCCCCGCCGAGGGCGAGGGCCGGGCCCGCCGCGTCGCCGTCGTCCCGCTCGTCGACGACCGGCCGCTGCGCTACCAGGACTGGGTCGCCAAACGCCGGGCGGTCGTACGGGAGATCAGCGGCGGCCGCTGCGGGTACCTCCACATCCCCGACATGGGCGGCTCCGGCTGGGCCCAGTTCAACCGCGACCTGCGCATGGAGGTCTCCCGGCCGGCCCTCATCGTCGACGTACGCGGCAACGCCGGCGGCAACATCAGCGAGCTCGTCATAGAGAAACTCACCCGCAAGATCCTCGGCTGGGACCTCACCCGCAACGCCCAGCCCGTCGCCTACGCCTCCAACGCCCCGCGCGGCCCCGTCGTCGCCCTCGCCGACGAGGCCACCTCCTCCGACGGCGACATGATCACCGCCGCGTTCAAACTCCTCGGCCTGGGACCCGTCGTCGGCCAGCGCACCTGGGGCGGAGTCGTCGGCATGACCGGCCGCCACCGGCTCGGCGACGGCACCCAGATCACGGTCCCGATGAACGCGGCCTGGTTCCCCGAGTACGGCTGGTCCCTGGAGAACCACGGCGTCGAACCGGACCTCGCGATCCTGCGCACCCCCCTCGACTGGGCCGAGGGCCGGCACGCCCAGCTCGACGACGCCGTCCACGTCGCCCTCGCCCTGCTCGCGGAAACCCCGGCGGCGAGCCCCCCGGGCTACGAGGGCCTCCCGAACCGCTCACGCCCGAAGCTGCCGCCGAGGGAAACGAAGGAGAACGGGAACGAACCCGACTGACCGGGAACGGGCCGGCGGGCGTCGGCCCGCGGGCCGATGCCCGTGGGCCGCGAACCGCAGCCGGCGAGCCGCACCCCGCCGGAGGCGCTACGCGGCGGTTCGGCCGAGGCTGTCGGCCAGGTCCAGCTCGTAGGACGTCCCCGCCGCCCCGTCGAGCGTCACGCTCCCGACCGCCCCGAAACCGACCCGCCCGAGCACGGCCCTCGACCCGTCGTTGTCGAGGGTCGTGACGGCGGTCAGCCGGCTCAGCGCGTACTCCTCGCGCGCCAGCCGGCACACCTCCCGCACCCCGGCCGTCGCCACGCCCCGCCCGGTCGCCTTCTCGGCCACCCGGTAGCCCAGCTCGGCGGCCCCGTCGGCGACGTCGACCAGGTTGAACCGCCCGAGGATCTCCCCGCCCTCCCCCACGAGCACGTGGAAGTGGATCGTCCCGGTCTCCTGCTCGTCGAGCAGCGCCCGGTGCCGCTCCTCGAAGTCGGTGAAGTACGCGTCGCCCCGGTCGGGCACGGACGCGGCGAAGTACGCCCGGTTCTCCCGCTCGAAGGCGAGCAGGGCGGTGGCGTGATCGGATCGCAAGCGCTCAAGTACGGCCATGGTCGCCACCGTACGAAGATCCGCCGCCGGACACGTACAACTTTTCGGTCCATCGAGCGTCTGACCCGGTGTGGCGCACCGTGCGCCGGATCCCCGGAAGGAACGCGTACGTGTCGCACGCCCCCACGGACCGTCGTCCGGTCGCCGCGCCCTTCTCCCTGGTCAGGGAGGAGGACGACCACGTCTGGGGCGACTTCGCCGAGGTGGAGGGCCTCTTCGGCGAGCCCTCGCGCGGGATGTACGAGCTGTTCGGCTGGACCCCGGAACCGACCGGGGCCGGGGCCGCGGCACCGGCCCCGTCCCCCGCCTCGGCACCTGCCGCGGCCTCGACCCCGGAGTGGCTCGGCAGCACCCTCTGGCTGGTCCCCGAGGACGAGACGCTCGACGCCTGGCGCCTCGCGGACGCCGAGGCCCTCCGCCCGCGGACGGCGGCGGGGAGTCTCGTCCTCGTCGGGGAGGACGACTGCGAGGGCCCGCCCGAGAGCCACCGCGGCGCCGTACGGATCCACGACGGGGCCCGATGGCTGGGCTCGTGCCGGGAGTTCGCCGCCGTCCTGCCCGCACCGTCGGCCGCGCCTCCGCTCGTCCTGCGCGGCCTCGCGCCGAGCGAGGAGCTGCGGCGGGCGCTCACGACCGGGACCCGGAGGGCTCTGAAGCTGGAGAAGGCCGTCCTGGAACTCCGGGACGCGCACGGCGCGCCCCTGACCAGCCGGCTGCTGTGGGCCGTCGTCACCGCGTGGCGCCCCTCCGCCCTCGGCCCCGGCCTGCTCGACGTGGAGCTCGACGGCTCCTTCGTCGACCCCGTACCCGAGTTCGCCCGCCCGGTCTGGGAGCGCTGGCTCGCCGGTCCGCCGGCCGAGTCGAACGCCTGGGCCGGGCTCGACACCCGGCGGCGGGGGGCCTGGCACGACCTCGTGCGGGAGCGGGCCTGTCACCGCTCGGTCGGGGACCGGCCGGCGGGGACCGCGTACGAGCTCGACGGGCGGCACGTCACCGACGTGCCGAGCCTCTGGCTCGCGCTCGGCGAGGCCGTGAACGGGCCCGGCGGCTACTTCGGCGGATGCCTCCAGGCACTCCACGACTGCCTGGGCGGCGGCTTCGGCTTCACCGCCCCGTCCACCCTGACCTGGCGGGACTCCGACGTCGCCCGCACCCACCTCTCCCGGGTGCTGTCCCCGGACGGCGAGCCGTACGACCTCTTCGAGGTGACGGTCCACGCCCTGGAGGAGGACGGGATGAGGGTCGTACGGGCATGAGCGCGCGGACGCAGGCGGAGGCGCACCCGGTCAACCGGGTGCGCCTCCTCGACACAGCATGCGAAGGACGGACGCTTCAGGCGTCGTAGTCCCGGTCGAGACGGTCCTGGGCCTCCGGCTCGGCCCTGCGCGTCTCGTCCTCGGAGCGGCCCCGGCCCTGGGAGGCGCGCTCGGACGCCTCGTCCCTCGCCTTGCCCGCGGCCTGCTTGGCCTGCTTGGCCTGCTGCTTCAGCTGCTCCGACTTGTCCTTGAACTGGTCTGCCATGCCCATGGAAGTTCACTCCTAGGAAGGGTGAGAGGGGGCCGGGGGCGGTGTGCCCCGCCGGCCTCGACCAGCCTCGCACGGGCGAACATTCCACGCATTTCGATCGGATACGCTCCGCTACCGCGCCGCGGAACCTCCCCTCTGCGCGCCGTGGAACCTCACGTCACCGCGCCGCGGAACCCCCCGACCGGGCCTCCTCGTCCGCCGCGCCGCCCGCGCCCACGAGTCCCTTGGACACCGAGCCGAGCCGCGGCTCGAAGCGCCTCATCTCGCGCTGCCCGACGGTCGCGATCATCCCGGGCAGATAGCCCCGGACCGACTGCATCCCGCGCAGCCACCACTGCGCGTACACATGCGGGGAGCGCCGCTCGATGCCCGCGACGATCCGGTCGACGGCCGGGCCGAGGGGGTACGTGCGGTTCGCCGGCCACGGCAGCCGCGAGCGCAGCTCCCGCATGACGTCGTCCTGGTCGGCGCCCCGCACCATGTCCGTGTCGGTCCAGGACAGGTAGCCGACGCCGACCTTGACGCCCTTGTACGCGACCTCGGCGCGCAGGCTGTGCGCGAAGGCCTCGACGCCCGACTTGGACGCGCAGTACGCCGTCATCATCGGGGCGGGGGTCAGGGCGGCGAGCGAGGCGATCTGGAGGAAGTACCCCCGCGACTCCATGAGGACCGGCAGGAACGCCCGTCCCGTCACCGCGCCGCCGATCAGGTTCACCTCGATGACCCGCCGCCAGGCGGCCGGGTCGGACTCGGCGAACGGACCTCCCGCCGCGACACCGGCGTTGGCGACGACGATGTCGACCTTCCCGAACCGCTCCTTCACCTCGGCCGCGACCTTGGCCATCGCCTCGTGGTCGGTGACATCGGCGTGCCACCAGTCGGCCTCGGTGTGCAGCCGGCCGGCGACCTCCTTGAGCTGCTCCGGCTCCAGGCCGACGAGCGCGATCTTCGCGCCGCGCGCGGAGAGCTTGCGGGCGAGGAGCTCCCCGACGCCGCGGGCGCCTCCGGTGACGACCGCGACCTGTCCTTCCAGGCTCACCCGGCTCATGCCTTCTCCTTCACTTCCAGGTACGTGTCGGTCAGTTCACGGATCCGCGCGGTGACGGCCTCGGGGGCCTCGACCGGCGTCATATGTCCCATACCCGCCAGTTCGAGGAGTCCCACACACTGCGGGAGCGCCTCGGCCATGGCGCGGGAGTGGACGGGCGGGGTGAGCCGGTCGGCGGTGCCGACGACGACGGCGACGGGCAGGTCGAGCGCCCGGACTCCCGCTTCCAGGTCGAGCTCGGAGAGGACCCCGGACCAGCCGACGCGTGCCCCGCGCGGGCAGGCGTGCACGATCCGGGCACAGGCGTCGACCCGTTCGGGCGCCGAACCGGGGCCCATGGTCGCGTACTTGAGGATCTTCCTGGAGACGGCGTTGACCGGTCCGAGCGGGGCCTTCGCCCCGAGGACGCCCCGGGTCAGCCGGGTGCGCCGGTCGCTGGGCCGGCCGGGTACGACGGTGGCCTCGGCGGTCAGCCGCGAGGGGCCGGTGGAGCAGAGCAGCGCGGCGGCGGCGTGCTCCCGGAAGCCGGGTCGGTCGGCGGCCGCCATGAGGGTCATGCCGCCCATGGAGTGCCCGGCGAGGACGGCCTTCTCGCCGGGGGCGAGGGTGGTCGCGAGGACCGCTTCGAGGTCGTCGGCGAGGGCCCGGGTGGCGTATCCGGAGGGTCCGGCGGGGGCCGGGGACCGGCCGTGGCCGCGCTGGTCGTAGGCGATGACGCGGTGGTCGGCGGCGAGGGCCCGTATCTGCTCGGCCCAGAAGGCGATGGAGCAGGTCCAGCCGTGGGCGAGGACGACGGCGGGCGCGCCCTCGGGGCCGTACACCTCGACGTGGATCGGGGCGCCGTCGGCGGAGACGGCGGTGAGTTCGCGGGAGGAGGGCAGCGAGGTCAGGTGCCGGTTCACTGGGCGGCCTCCGTCTTCCGGGACGTGCCGCGGGTCTTCGCGGCGGCGGGCTTCGCGGGCTTGGGTGCGCGGATGACCTCGTACTCGGAGAGGTCGACCTGCCGGGTCTCGCGCCGGAACTCGCCCGTCGTGCCCGGCCACAGCGTGGTGTTGCGGCCGTTGGCGTCGAGGTACCAGCTCTCGCAGCCGCCCGCCTTCCAGACGGTCCGCTCCATCCGGGCCTGGACCTTGCGGTTCCAGGCGCCGACGGCGGAGGGCCGGACGGCGAGGGCGGCGCGCCCGCCGAGCACGTGGAGCTGGCGCAGGTAGTCGGCCATGTAGTTCAGCTGGGACTCGATCATCAGGATCATCGAGGAGTTCCCGAGGCCGGTGTTGGGGCCGATGACGGTCATGAAGTTGGGGAAGCCGGCGGCGGTGGCGCCGCGCAGGGCCTCCATGCCGCCCTTCCAGGTCTCGGCGAGGGTCCGACCCTCGGCGCCGACGACCCGCTCGGCGATCGGCATGTCGGTGACGTGGAAGCCGGTGCCGAAGACGATCGCGTCGACCTCGGTCTCTGTGCCGTCGGCGGCGACCAGGGTCGAGCCGCGCACCTCGCGCAGACCGGAGGCGACGACGTCGACGTTGGGCCGGGCGACGGCCGGGTAGTAGGTGCTGGAGAGCAGGATGCGCTTGCAGCCGATGCGGTACGAGGGTGTCAGCTTGGCGCGGAGCACCGGGTCCTTGACGGCCTTGGCGATGTTGGCCTTGGCGAGCTTCTCGACGAGTCCGAGTTCGTTCGGGTGCTTGGTGAAGGCGCCGACCTGGAGTTCGCGGATGCCCCAGAGGAGGCCGCGGCGCAGGGTGCCGGTGACGGGCACGGCGCGGTGGAGCCAGCGCTCGGGGCCGCTGATGGCCCGGTCCATGCGGCGCATGACCCAGGGGGGCGTGCGCTGGAAGAGGGTGAGCTTCTCCACCTGGGGCTGGATCGCGGGCACGATCTGGATGGCGGAGGCGCCGGTGCCGATCATGGCGACGCGCTTGCCGGTGAGGTCGTAGTCGTGGTCCCAGCGGGCGGAGTGGAAGACCTTGCCGGGGAAGTCGGCGAGTCCCGGGATGTCCGGGATCTTGGGGTCGGAGAGCGGACCGGTGGCGGAGACGACGACGTCGGCGCTGAAGCTGCCCCGGCCGGTCTCGATCTCCCAGCGGAGCGCCTCGGCGTCCCACTCCATCCGCCGCACCTCGTGGCCGAGCCGGAGGTGGGGGCGGATCCCGAAGGTGTCCGTGACATGCTCCAGGTAGGCGCGGATGTGGCGCTGTCCGGAGAAGGTCCGCGGCCAGTCGGGGTTGGGCGCGAAGGAGAAGGAGTAGAGGTGGGAGGGGACGTCGCAGGCGCAGCCGGGGTAGCTGTTGTCCCGCCATGTGCCGCCCACGGAGTCGGCCCGTTCCAGGACCACGAAGTCGGTGATTCCCTCGCGGCGCAGCCGGACGGCCGCCCCGAGGCCACCGAATCCCGATCCGATCACCGCCACCCGTACGTGCTCGTGCTTCGCCATGCCGCCGCCTCCCGTGCGCCTGGCCAATCCCGCCAGCAATCACTGGCACAGTCGGGACTGTAGAGCAGCTCCATACCGAGCGGTAGGGGTACGGCGAGGGAAAGTTACCGGCGGTACAACATAGGCTGGCGTGCGTGGCAGAAGGATCAGACGAAGGATCAGGACCCGACACGGTGACCCCCGAGGGCGTACGCGAGTACCGCATGGAAGAACTGGCGGCCGCCGCCGGCATCACCGTGCGCACCCTCCGCTTCTACCGCGAGCGCGGCCTGATCCCGCCGCCCCGCCGCGAGGGCCGCATCGCCTGGTACGACGAACAGCACCTGGCCCGGCTGCGCACCATCGCCGCCCTCCTGGAACGCGGCCACACCCTCAACGGCATCGCCGACCTCACCACCGCCTTCGAGAGCGGGCGCAACGTCCGCGAGGTCCTGGCCCTCGGCGCCCCCAGCGAGGAGGAGCCCGTCCGCCTCACCCCCGAGGAGCTCGCCGACCACTTCGCCGGCGAGGTCACCCCGGAGAATCTCGCCGCCGCCCTCGACCTCGGCTACCTCGTCACCGACGGCGAGGAGATCATCCACATCAGCCGCCGGCTGCTCGACGTCTCCGCCGCCCTCGTCCGCGAGGGCGTCCCGCTCGCCGAGGTCCTCAAGGCGGGCGCCCGCGTCCGCGAGCACGCCGACGCCCTCGCGGAACTCTTCACCGACCTGCTGCGCACCCACGCCGCCGAGGACGACCTGTGGCGGCTGCGCCCCCTCGCGAAGAGCGTGGTGGAGGCCGAACTGTCGATGGCACTCGACCGGCGCCTGCGCCCCGGAGGCCCCGCCTGAGGCCCGGACGGAGGACCCGGATCCCCCGGATCCCCGACCTCATGATCGCCTGACAGGTTCTTCGAAAGTTCTTCATCACCTCGGTCCTACGGTCGGTCCACCCACCGAGGAACGGGAGAACCGATGAGGACGAAGCGGGTGCTGCTGGCCGCGGCGGCTTCGGTCGTGGCGTTCGCGCTGACCGGCTGCGGCGGCGGAGGCGACGAGGGCGGGAGGATCCCCACGGCCGGTGACGCGAGCACCTCCGGCACGTCCGGCGGTACGTCCGCCGGTACGGGCACGGGGACGGCCACCGGCGGGACCGGGTCCGGCAAGGACGAGGTCGCCGTGTACGTCGAGGGCAGGCGCGCCTGGGTGAAGTGCCTGCGCGAGAACGGCATCGACGCCCCCGACCCCGACGCGAACGGCCAGGTCGAACTCGGCGACGCCGGGGCTCTCAAGAAGAACCCGACCTTCATCAAGGCCTCGCAGAAGTGCGCGCCGCTCGGTCCGCCGGTCCCCAAGGAGATCGAGCGCAGGCTCGCGCCCAAGCTCACCCCCGAACAGATCAAGACCCAGTTCACGTACGCCGAGTGCATGCAGAAGAACGGCGCACCCGACTTCCCCGACCCCGAGCCCGACGGCAACGTGTACGGGGACGTCCAGTGGGACTCGACCACGGCCGCCGCCAAGCGGGCCGCACGCACCTGCGCCCCGATCATCGGCGACCCGGTCGAGCAGGGCCCGGGCAAGGGCTGAGCGATGAGCGGCATGTTCACGGACAGGGACGCGGACGGCGGGCCGGACAGGGACACGGCCGGTGAGCCGGCGGCCGGAGGGACGGAGGCGGAGCCGACGCGGGAGGGGACGGCTCCACGCCGCGCCCCCGGCCGCGGGCGGAGCCGTACCGTCCTCGTCGCGGCCGCCGTCGTGGTGGTCACGGCGGTCGCCGTGGTCGGCGCGCTGGGCCTCGGCGGCGGCGGGGACGAGGGCACCGCCGCCCCGCCCCGGGCGGGTTCCGCGGTCGCCGTCACCCGGACGACCCTCGTCGAACGGAGCAGGGTCGAGGGCACGTTGGGGTACGGGCCCGAGATACCGCTGCCGGTCAAGGCGGCCGGCACGGTCACCTGGCTCCCGGAGGCGGGCGCGACCGCCGAGCGCGGGGACACCCTGCTGCGGGTGGACGACCGGCCGGTGGTGCTGCTCTACGGCCCGCTGCCGATGTACCGCGAACTGGGCCTGACGGCGGAGCCCACGACGGCCCCGGAGCCCGGCGCCCCGACGCCACCGGCGCCGGGAGGCACCGGACGAAAGGGCTCCGGGCAGCGTTCAAGTCAACCCCCTCGCCATGCCCTTTTGGGCCTTCTTCGACCCTAGCGCCGAACGTCTCAACTGTCCGCCGTGCGGGGAGAGATACGTCCGTGAGGGTGGGTCACGCTCACGCCATGACCGAACCCACGCGATACAGCACCCCACCGGTTGAACTGCCGCTGCAACTGGACCCGGAGCCCGCCCCGGTCGAAGGGTGTGCCGGCTGCGTCGAGTTGGCTGCTGTACGGAACCGCTCTCGGGTCGTGGGCGACTGGACGACCGTGAGCGACTGCAACGTCTACATGCGGCGCCACCCCGAGGGGCACTGATGGTCGTCACCCGGGCGGACATCGGCAAGTCGGTGAAGGACGGCGCCGGGCGGGTCGGCACCCTGCGTGACGTGATCCGGGACTACGAGGACCCTGCCGTACTGCCAGGCAGGCGCCGGAAGAGCCCTACGGCCTTCCTGCGACCCAAGGGCGGGGGTCGTGAGCGGCTGGTCCCGCCGGCCAGCGTGCATCGCGTGTAGCAACCCCTATGACGGCCCCTCCGGCGACGGTGAACAACACAGCCGGACGGGGCTTTCCACTGCCGCTCCCTACAGGTCGAAGACGGCAGTCACGGGAGCGTGATCGCTCCACCGCTCCGCGTGGCTCGCCGCCCGCTCCACGTACGCCTTCACCGCACGCTCCGCCAGGCGAGGCGAACTGACAATGAGGTCAATCCGCCAGCCGCTGTCGTTGTCGAAGGCACGCCCGCGGTAGGACCACCAGGAGTACGGGCCCTCCTGCTCGGGGTGGAGGGCGCGCACGACGTCCACGTACCCGCCGTCCTCCTCGTCGAGGACCCGCCCCAGCCACTCCCGCTCCTCGGGCAGGAAGCCGGCGTTCTTCTTGTTGGCCTTCCAGTTCTTGAGGTCGGCCTCCTGGTGGGCGATGTTCCAGTCGCCGCAGACGACGACCTCGCGCCCGTCGGCGGCGGCCCGGATCCTGAGCTCCTTGAGGTACGGCAGGAACTCGCCCATGAACCGGTACTTCTCGTCCTGGCGGTCGGTGCCGACCTCGCCGGAGGGGAGGTAGAGGCTGGCGACGGTCACGCCGGGCAGGTCGGCCTCGACGTACCGGCCGCTGCCGTCGAACTCGCTCGATCCGAAGCCCACGCGCACCCGGTCGGGCTCGCGGCGCGTGTAGAGGGAGACTCCGGCGCGGCCCTTGGCGGCGGCGGGCGCGTGGACGGTGAACCAGCCCTCGGGCGCCTTCACCTCCACGGGCAGCTGCGCCTCCTCGGCGCGCACCTCCTGCAGGCAGACGGCATCGGCGGAGGTCCCGCCCAGCCACTCGACGAACCCCTTCTTGGCGGCGGCGCGGAGCCCGTTGACATTCACGCTGGTGACAGTGAGCATCCCGGGAGAATACCGACACCGGGGCACTGCATACATGTACGATACTCCGCATGAACATCCAGCCCACGCCCTATGACCACCCCGACGCCGTCGAACTGAACGACGCGGTGCAGGCTGAGTACGCCGTCCGCTACGACGACGAGGGCGATGTCACACCGCTGGACGCCGGGATGTTCGTCCCTCCCCGAGGCCTCTACCTCCTCGCGTACGACCCCGAGGGCAGGCCCGTGGCCACCGGCGGCTGGCGCACCCAGGACAAGAACGACGAGGGCTACTCGGACGGCGACGCCGAGCTGAAGCGGATGTACGTGATCCCCGAGGCCCGCGGTCTCGGCCTGGCCCGCCGCATCCTGGCCGCCCTGGAATCCGACGCCCGCACGGCCGGCCGGACCCGCATGGTCCTGGAAACGGGCATCGCCCAGCCGGAGGCGATAGCCCTCTACACCTCCAGCGGCTACGAACTCTGCGTAAAGTTCGGCCACTACCGCGACTACCCCAGCAGCCGCTGCTTCGCGAAGCCCCTGACCTGAGAGCACTCCGGGGGCGCCTCCGCGCCGCCCCCACCAGGACCCGGAAAAGCGAAAGTCCCGCCCGATCTTGCGATCGGACGGGACTCTCGGTGTCTGTGGACCTGTGGGGATTTGAACCCCAGACCCCCTCGATGCGAACGAGGTGCGCTACCAGACTGCGCCACAGGCCCTTGCGACGTGTGAAACATTAGCATCCCGACCGGCTCAGGCAAAAATCCATTCCCTCGCAGGTCAGCCGGGGGCCGTCACGGGCCCCCGGTGGGTCATTCGTTCGCCGCCCGGGGGCGGTCGTCGTCCGCGTACTGGTCGAAGAGCGGGGTGCGGCCGTGGTCGCGGTTGCGGCGGGGCTGGGCGGTGCGCTGGCGGGGGGCCGGCGACGGGGCGGGGGCCGGGTCGGCCACCGTGGAGGAGCGGGCCGCGCTCCAGGTCTCCGGGTCCGTGATGTCGATGCCGCTCGTGGCGCGCGGGGCGACCGGGGCGGTGACGTACGTGGGGAGCGGGACCGGGACCGGGTCCCAGCTGTCGCCGCGGGCCGGGCCGCGGTCGCGCTGCTGGTCGACCCACTCCGCGTGGTCGGTCTGCTCGACCAGGGCGCGCCGGTCCGCCTCCTGCGGGGAGGGGGCCGATGCGGCGTCGGGCTGCGGTTCGGGCGTGGGCGCCGGGCGCCGGCTCTCGCGCAGCCGGGCGGCCGCCGCCTCGGCGCGCCGCCGGTCCATCACATAGACGAAGCGACGGCGTTCCTGGACCCGCAGATGCACGATGTACGCACTGAGGAGCAGCGCCGGGACGGCCGGTACCCACAGGAAGGTGACCCCGCCGACGGCCGCGACGACCGCGCCGAGGGTGAAGCCGGCGAAGAGGAGCGTCGTGGTACGTCGGCGCCGCGCGAGGACCTTGCCCCGGCGGGCGCGCTCGGCGGCGGCACCCGAGGGGCGGGCCGGCGCGGGATGCGGCGCCGGTTCCGGTTCGGGTTCCGGGACTTCCAGGCGCGCTTCCGTCCTGGCCGCGGGCGCGGAGAAGGCCCGGACGTCGACCGAGCTCAAATGCTCGGTCTCCGCGTCCGGGTCCACGTCGGGCGTCGGACCCTCCGCCGCTCGGTCCCGTTCCTTGAGCTCCTTGGCGTACCGGCGCTCCATGCCCGCCCGTCCGGAAAGCAGCCGGATGGCGGTGCTGAAGCGTTCCGTCGGACGGGCTTCGTTCAGCTCGTCCTGCCTGCGGAGCCACATCGGTACCAAGTAGGCGGCCCAGGCCCCGACGATGACTGCGTAGATGAGGCCGCTGCTGCTCACGCCTCACACGGTAGAGGGGTTCACGGGAAGGCATCGGCCAATTGGCCCGGTGTGTCGCACGATCTGGCTGATATCACTGAACTTTTTTGTGATTGGTCAGATCGATTGCATGCCAACTGGCGATTGAATTCGAACACTTATCTCATTCTTGCCTGATGCCAGCGGCGCAACAGCCCCTCCGGCACCTCCTCCGCCGTCAGCGCGAAGACCAGATGATCCCGCCACGCGCCGTCGATGTGGAGGTAGCGGGGCCGCAGCCCCTCCTCGCGGAACCCCAGCTTCTCCACGACCCGCCGCGAAGGCCCGTTCTCCGGACGGATGCACACCTCCATCCGGTGCAGCCCGACCGCCCGGAAGCAGTGGTCGACCGCGAGCGCGACCGCCGTCGGCATCACCCCGCGCCCGGCCACCTCGCTGTCCACCCAGTAGCCCACGTGCCCGGAGCACATCGACCCCCAAGTGATCCCGGCGACCGTCAACTGTCCGACGAGCCGCCCCCGGTACTCGATCACGAACGGCAGCATCCGGCCCGCGTTCGCCTCCGACCGCAGATGGCGGACCATCTGACGGTACGTCGGCCGCTGCGCCACCGGCCCGCCCGGAGGCGCCGGCGGAACCGTCGCCTCCCAGGGCCGCAGCCACTCGCGGTTGCGCCGGTTCACCTCGCGCCAGGCCGCGTGGTCCCGCATCTTTATCGGACGGAGCAGCACCTCGCCGTCGACGAGGACCACCGGCCAGGACGGGATCACGACGGTCTCGGGTGGTCGCCGCCGCGGATCTGGTCGACGGCGTGCCGGAGGATCGGCTCCAGGACGGCGAGCCCGTCCCGTACCCCGCCGGGGGACCCGGGCAGGTTCACGATCAGCGTGCCGCCCGCGACTCCCGCGAGGCCCCGCGAGAGCGCCGCCGTCGGCACCTTCTCCCGGCCGTACGCCCGGATCGCCTCCGGGATGCCCGGGATCTCCCGCTCCAGGACCCGCCGGGTCACCTCGGGCGTCTCGTCGGTGGGTGAGATGCCCGTACCGCCGGTGGTCACGACGGCGTCGTACCCGGCGGCGACCGCGGCCCGCAGGGCCGCCTCGACCGGCGCCCCGTCCGGGACGACCTGCGGGCCGTCCACGGCGAAGCCCATCCGGGTCAGGCCCTCGACGATCAGCGGGCCGCCCTTGTCCTCGTAGACGCCGGCGGCCGCCCGGTTCGAGGCGGTGACGACGAGCGCGGCGTACGGGGCGGGGAGCGCACCGCCGACACCCGCGTCGAGCACCGCCGGGGCGTGCCCCTCGTGCGCGTGCCCCTCGTGCGCGTGCTCCTTGTGCGCGTGCTCCTCGTGCTCGTGCACGCCCGAGACCCGGCCCCCGCGCGTCACGACCCGCTCCGCGTCCAGTGGCCCGACTTCCCGCCCGTCTTCTCCTCCACCCGTACGTCGGAGATGACCGCGCCCTTGTCGACCGCCTTCACCATGTCGACCACCGTCAGGGCCGCCACCGAGACCGCCGTGAGGGCCTCCATCTCGACGCCCGTGCGGTCCGTGGTCTTCACCGTCGCCAGGATCTCGACCGCGTCGTCCGTGACCGCCAGGTCCAGCGTCACTCCGGACACGGCCAGCGGATGGCAGAGCGGGATGAGCTCCGGGGTCTTCTTGGCGCCCATGATCCCGGCGATCCGGGCGGTGGCGAGCGCGTCACCCTTCGGGACGCCCTCGCCGCGCAGCAGCTCGATCACGCGCGGCGAGACGAGAACCCGCCCGCTGGCCCGCGCCGTACGGGACGTGACGTCCTTCGCCGATACGTCGACCATGCGGGCAGCGCCCGCCTCGTCGATGTGGGTGAGACCTTGCTGCGTGCTCATCGCCGTGACACTCCCGGTCGCTGTGTGGGACGACACCGTACCCCCACCCTCGCCCCCTCAGCCGAGGAGGACCACTTCCAGGACGGCGCCCGGCTCCACGCTCTCCGTCTCCTCCGGGACCACGAGCAGGCAGTCCGCGTGCGCGAGGGCCGCGATCAGATGGGAACCCGCACCGCCCACCGGGGTGACGGTGCCCGCCTCCGGGTCGTACGTCCCCCGGAGGTACTGCCGGCGCCCGGCGGGTGACGACAGCGCCTTGTCGGCCACCAGCTCCGCCCGCGCCCGGAGCCGGTGCAGGTCCTCGACGCCCATCAGGGCCCGGATCGCCGGCCGGACGAACAGCTCGAAGGAGACGTACGAGGAGACCGGGTTGCCCGGCAGCGCGAGCAGCGGGATCTGCTCGGCGCCGACCGCGCCGAAGCCCTGCGGCTTGCCCGGCTGCATCGCCAGCTTGCGGAAGTCGACCTGACCATCGGCGGTCAGCGCCTCCTTCACCACGTCGTACGCGCCGACGCTCACCCCGCCCGTGGTCACGATCAGATCGGCCCGGATGAGCTGGTCCTCGATGGTGGCGCGCAGCGACTCCGCGTCGTCGGCGACGGCCCCCACCCGGTAGGCGAGGGCTCCGGCGTCCCGCGCGGCCGCCGCGAGCGCGAAGCTGTTGGAGTCGTGGATCTGGCCCTCGCCCAGCGGCTCGCCGGGCTGGACCAGCTCGCTTCCGGTGGACATGACGACCACCCGGGGGCGGGGCCGGACCCGGACCGTGCCGCGCCCGATCGCGGCGAGCAGCCCGATCTGCGGCGGCCCGAGGACCGTGCCGGCCGCGAGGGCCAGCTCCCCGGCCCGGACGTCGCTGCCCCGGGTGCGGACGTGCGCTCCGGCCTCGGCGGCACGGTGCACCCGGACCTCGCCGGCCGCTCCCTCGGGGGCGGCGCTCGCGGCGGTCATGCCGGTGGCCGCGCCGCCGCCCGTACCGCCGTCGGTCCACTCGACGGGGACGACGGCCTCGGCGCCGGGCGGCAGCGGGGCGCCGGTCATGATCCGGGCGGCCTGGCCGGGGCCGACCTCGGGCAGGCCGCCGGCGCCCGCCGCGACGTCACCGACGACGGTGAGGACGGCGGGGAACTCCTCGGTGGCACCGGCGACATCGGCGACCCGGACCGCGTACCCGTCCATGGAGCTGTTGTCGAAGGGGGGCAGCGCGACCGGCACCGTCACGTCCTCGACGAGGACGCAGCCCTGCGCGTCGAGGAGTTGCAGCTCGATGGGTTCGAGGGGGCCGACCGTGGCGAGGATGTCGGCCAGGTGCTCGTCCACGGACCACAGACCGCGCGCGGGCCCCGCGCAGGGGTCCGCGGCTCCCCGCTCGTCGCCGTGGTCGTGCTCGTGGTCGTCGTGCCCGTCGTGGGACGGCGACGGTGCCGCGCTGCTGCTCAAGGTGCTACATCTCCTCGCTGACGTATCTCCGGAGCCAGGCCCGGAAGTCCGGTCCCAGATCTTCACGTTCGCACGCGAGTCTGACAATGGCACGCAGATAGTCACCGCGGTCACCGGTGTCATAGCGGCGCCCCTTGAAGACGACACCGTGCACCGGGCCGCCGATCTTCTCGTCGGAGGCGAGTTTCTGCAGGGCGTCGGTCAGCTGGATCTCCCCGCCGCGGCCCGGCTCGGTCTCCCGCAGCATCCCGAAGACGGCCGGATCGAGCACGTAGCGGCCGATGATCGCGTAGTTGCTGGGCGCCTCGCCGGCGTCCGGCTTCTCGACCAGGTCGGTCACCTTCACGACGTCCGAGTCGATGGTCGCCTCGACCGCGGCGCAGCCGTACAGGTGGATCTGCGAGGGTTCGACCTCCATGAGGGCGATCACGCTTCCGCCCTCCCGCTCCTGGACCTCCACCATCCGCGAGAGCAGCGGGTCGCGGGGGTCGATCAGGTCGTCGCCGAGGAGGACCGCGAAGGGCTGCTCGCCGACGTGCGGGGCGGCGCAGAGCACGGCGTGGCCGAGGCCGCGCGGGGCGCCCTGGCGCACGTAGTGCATGGTGGCGAGGTCGCTGGACTCCTGGACCTTGGAGAGGCGTTCGGCGTCGCCCTTCCGGCTCAGGGCCTCCTCCAGCTCGTAGTTCCGGTCGAAGTGGTCCTCCAGGGGACGCTTGTTCCGGCCGGTGATCATCAGGACGTCGGAGAGTCCGGCCGCGACGGCCTCCTCGACGACGTACTGGATGGCCGGCTTGTCGACGACCGGCAGCATCTCCTTCGGCGTCGCCTTGGTCGCCGGGAGGAAGCGGGTACCGAGGCCGGCGGCCGGGATGACAGCCTTGCTGATCCGGCCGAGGCTGGGGAGCGACTGATTCATGCGGTGCACCTTAGTCGTTCGGAATGAGAGAAAGATGTGACTCCGATTAACTTCCTCCGCATAAAGACAGATACGAGAGTTTCGCGAATTCACGGAGGACCGTCATGACACCGGAGATGTCCGAAAAGACCGTGCTGCGCAGTCGACTTCTGGCCGCTCGTGCCGCCCTGAGCGCCGAGTCCCTGGCACACACGGCCGAATCCCTCGCCCGCAGGGGACTGGAACTGGCCGAACTCGCCGAGGCGTCCACGGTCGCCGCCTATGTGTCGGTGGGCCGCGAGCCGGGCACGCGCGCCCTGCTCGACGCCCTCCACGCGCGCGGGGTGCGGGTCCTGCTCCCCGTCCTGCTCCCCGACAACGACCTGGACTGGGCGGCGTACGAGGGTCCGGAGCGGCTCGCGAAGGCCGGCCGGGGGCTCCTCGAACCGGTCGGGCCCCGGCTCGGCCCCGAGGCCGTGTGCACCGCCGACGCCGTCCTGCTGCCGGGCCTCGCGGTCGACGGGCGCGGGATGCGGCTCGGCCGGGGCGGCGGCTCGTACGACCGGGTGCTCGCCCGGCTCGCGCGCGCGGGCACCGACCCGGCCCTCGTGGTGCTCCTGTACGCGGACGAGGTGGTCGCCCGGGTCCCGGAGGAACCGCACGACCACCCCGTGCACGCGGTGGTGACCCCGGAGGGGGTCACCCGCTTCACGCCCTGATCAGGGCTTCAGCGTCAGCGTGTCCTTCGTCGCCGCGTCGACCGCCGCCTTGCCGTAGGCCCAGTCGTACAGGTCGCCCTTCGCCCAGGCGTCCGTCTGGTCGGTGTAGTTCGCGTGGAAGGCGTGCCCGGAGGCTCCGGTCAGGTTGATCCACCGGGACTTGTCCCAGTCGCCGACGTTGACCACCATCCGCATCGACGGCACCCAGATGACCTCGTAGCCGCCGGCCGCGTTCCAGCCGGTGGCGTCGACGGCCGCCTCGCCGCCGCCGAGGTTCCACGGGCCGCGGTTGAGGAGCTGCTGCACGACGCCGGGTCCGGCGGTGCCGAGGGTCTGGTTCTTCAGGGTCAGCTGGTGCAGCCGGCCCCAGCTCCAGGTGGAGACGTCCTTGCCGAGCTTGGCGGTCAGCTCCCAGCGCGCGTCCTTCATGGCGCGGGCGAGCAGCTGGTCACGGGTCTCGGTGGCCTGGTCGGTGCGGTTGCCGGGGGTGACCCACCACTCGCTCTTCTCCTGCTTGAGGAGCGGGCGGACCACCTCGTACCAGCGGTCGCCGCCGTCCGGCTGCGCCGATTCGGGGTCGCGCTGGCCGCATTCCCGTACGAGCTTGTTCTGCTCGTCGACCGGGCCGGTGGCGTCGGCCGGGCGGACGTTGATGCAGTCGCCCTCGGGGCGCAGTTCCTTGGGCAGCTTGTTGCCGAAGGACAGCTTGAGGACGTTGCGCCAGACCGCGTTGAAGTAGGCGGCGGCGGCCGAGTCGGGCTCCTGGGTGTAGTCCCAGCCCTCGAGCAGCTTCTGCGCCTCGCGGACGTACGGGTCGGAGATGTCGATCTTCAGCAGGAGCGGGTTGAGCAGCGTCGCGATCTCGCTGCGGTTGTCCGTCTGCATGGTCCGCATGTCGTCCGGCGAGATCTTTCCGCCGTCCTTGGTCTTCGACTCGATGAGGTCGTTGATCCGCTGGCTGCGCGAGCCGTAGCCCCAGTCCTTGGTGAGCAGGTCGGGGTAGGTCTTGGAGTCGATCACGGCCTGGTTGGCGGTGACGATGTAGCCGCGCTCGGGGTCGTACTCGTACGGCAGCTGCTCGAAGGGGATGTAGCCCTTCCACTTGTACGAGGAGTCCCAGCCGGGCGCGGGCAGGGTGCCGTCGCCCTTGGTGCGCTGCGGGATCTTGCCGGGGGACTGGTAGCCGATGTGGCCCTCGGTGTCGGCGTAGATCAGGTTCTGGGACGGGACCTCGAAGTTCTTCGCGGCGGCCCGGAACTGCTCGAAGTTCTTGGCGCGGTCGAGGGCGAAGATCGCGTCCATCGACCTGCCCGGCTGGAGCGCGGTCCACTGGAGGGAGACGCCGTAGCCGGTGCCGCGGTCGGGGGCGGCGTTGCCGACGGGGGCCTTCTGGCCGACCTTCTCCAGTTCGGAGGAGCGGTCGGAGACGAGCGGGCCGTGGTCGGTGGATCGGACGGTGATCTTCCGGTCGTCGCCGCCGGCGACCTTGATGATCTCGTCGCGGACCGTGAAGGGCTCGACCTTGCCGTCGACGAGGTAGCCGTCGGGGCCGATCTTCTCCAGGTAGAGGTCGGTCACGTCGGCGCCGAGGTTGGTGAGACCCCAGGCGATCTTGTCGTTGTGTCCGATGATCACACCGGGCATGCCGGAGAAGGTGTAGCCGGAGACGTCGAAACGGCAGGTCGCCGAGACCGAGCGGCAGTGCAGGCCCATCTGGTACCAGAGGGACGGCAGCTGCGGCGCGAGGTGCGGGTCGTTGGCGAGCAGCGGCTTGCCGGAGGTCGTGTACTGCCCGGAGACGACCCAGGAGTTCGAGCCGATGCCGTTGCCGTTGGGGCCGAGGAGCGCGGGGATGCCGTCCAGGACCTCGGAGAGCGCGCCCAGCTGGGACTGCGTACCGGAGTCGGAGGAGCCGGACGAACCCGTGCCGCCGGGGCCGGAGCCCGGGGTCTCCCCGGTGGTCGCGCCGTCGCCCTCGGTGGCCTCGGCCTTCGGGTCGAACTTCCCGGTGGACTCGTCGACCGCGCCCCGGTCGACGATCGGCTGGTGGAGCGCGTACGGGTAGTCCGGGTACAGCTGCTTGATCTGGCTCGCGCTCATCCGGCTCGTCATCAGCGAGCGGTCGATCTCGTCCTGCATGTTGCCGCGCAGGTCCCAGGCCATCGCCTTGAGCCAGGCCACCGAGTCGACCGGCGTCCACGGCTCGATCGCGTAGTCGTTGGTGAAGCCCAGGGCCGCGTACTCGACGGAGATGTCGGCGGGGTCCCGGTCCTTCAGATAGGCGTTGACGCCCTCCGCGTAGGCCTGGAGGTACTTCTTCGTCTCCGGCGACAGGACCTTGTCGTACTCCTCCTGCGCGACCCGGCGCCAGCCGAGCGTGCGCAGGAAGGAGTCGGTCTCGACCTGGCTCTCGCCGAACATCTCGGAGAGCCGGCCCGCGGTCACGTGCCGCCGGACGTCCATCTCGTAGAAGCGGTCCTGCGCCTGGACGTAGCCCTGGGCGCGGAAGAGGTCCGACTCGTTGTCCGCGTAGATCTGCGGAACGCCGTTCGCGTCGCGTTTGACGTCGACCGTGCCGGACAGTCTGTCGAGCCGGATCTCGCCCGCGGTCTGCGGGAACGAGGCCCGGACGGTGCTCACACCCCAGTACCCGCCGTATCCGACGCCCGCGACCAGGGCGAGGACCAGGACGAGGAGGATCAGGCGGGCGCGCCGCCCTTTCTTCTTGGCGGGAGGCGCGGTCGTGTTGGAGGGCATCGCTGTCCTTCGAGGGGCAGGGTGGTCCTGGAGTACGGGAGCAACCTTAGGCGCAGCGTCCGGACGGCCCGGACGCGGTGTCAGGAAGAGAACCGTACTGGTGAGCGAGGAGACGCAAAGAAGGCGTCAAGAAAACGTTAAAGATTAGGTAAGGTAACGAAGTGTCGGCCGCTGGAGGAACGATCCAGCTGCCTGTGACGGCTGCTGGAAGAACGATCCAGCCGCATGTGAGGGGAAGGAACGGCCACTGACTGTCCACCAGCTCAACGAACTCCTGCTCATCAGCTCCCTCGTGCTGCTGATCGCGGTCGCGGCCGTACGGATCTCGTCCCGGAGCGGACTCCCCAGCCTCCTGCTCTACCTCGGCATCGGCGTCGCCATCGGCCAGGACGGCATCGGCAACGTCGCCTTCGACAACGCGGAACTGACGCAGGTCATCGGCTACGCCGCCCTCGTCGTGATCCTCGCCGAGGGTGGCCTCGGCACGAAGTGGAAGGAGATCAAGCCGGCCCTTCCCGCCGCGGTCGTCCTCTCCACCGTCGGCGTCGCGGTGAGCGTGGGCATCACGGCGGCGGCCGCCCACTACCTCGTCGGCCTCGACTGGCGACAGGCCCTGATCATCGGCGCCGTCGTCTCCTCCACCGACGCCGCGGCGGTCTTCTCCGTACTGCGCAAGGTGCCCCTGCCCTCACGGGTCACCGGTGTCCTGGAGGCCGAGTCCGGCTTCAACGACGCCCCCGTCGTGATCCTCGTCGTCGCCTTCTCCACCGCCGGACCGGTCGACGACTGGTACGTCCTCGTCGGCACGATCGCCCTCGAACTCGCCATCGGCGTCGCCGTCGGCCTCACCGTCGGCTTCCTCGGCGCCTACGGGCTGCGGCACGTCGCCCTGCCCGCCTCCGGCCTCTACCCGATCGCCGTCATGGCCATCGCCGTCGTCGCCTACGCCGCCGGCGCCATGGCCCACGGCTCCGGCTTCCTCGCCGTCTACCTCGCCTCGATGGTCCTCGGCAACGCCAAGCTGCCGCACGCGCCCGCGAACCGCGGCTTCGCCGAGGGACTCGGCTGGATCGCCCAGATCGGCATGTTCGTCCTGCTCGGCCTGCTCGTCACCCCGCACGAGCTCGTCCGCGACTTCTGGCCCGCCGTCGTCATCGGCCTGGTCCTGACGGTGGTCGCACGGCCCATGGAAGTGCTGGTCAGCCTGCTGCCCTTCCGCATCCCCTGGCAGGAACAGGCCCTGATGTCCTGGGCCGGCCTGCGCGGAGCCGTCCCCATCATCCTCGCGACCATCCCGATGGTGTCCGACATCGAGGGCAGCGAGCGGATCTTCAACATCGTCTTCGTGCTCGTCGTCGTCTACACCCTCGTCCAGGGCCCGACCCTGCCGTGGCTGGCGAAGGCCCTGAACCTCGCCGACTCCGGAGAGGCCGCCGACCTCGGCGTCGAGTCCGCGCCCCTGGAGCGGCTGCGCGGCCATCTCCTCTCCGTCGCGATCCCGAAGCACTCCCGGATGCACGGCGTCGAGGTCGCCGAGCTGCGGCTCCCCGCCGGGGCGGCCGTCACCCTCGTCGTACGGGAGGAGGCGAGCTTCGTCCCGGGGCCCGCGACCGTCCTGCGGCGCGGCGACGAGCTCCTCGTCGTCGCCACCGACCCGGTGCGGGACGCCACCGAGCGGCGGCTGCGCGCGGTCGGCCAGGGCGGCAAGCTCGCCGGCTGGCTGGGCACGGGCGGCGCCACGGCGGCCTCGGCCCCGTCGGGAACGGCACTGCGCTTTCACCGCTCAGGTGAGCACCACCAGCGAACATCCGATTAATCCGAGGCATTAATTCAGGGGCAGGAGCGTTTTCCCAGGCAGGAAGGCGCTCCTCCCTGTACCATGAAGGCACACCTGATCGAACCAACTCTGCCTGACGCAGAGCTGGCGCGACCGTATGGCGGCCGTGGCGCCCCTCCGCAGTGGGGCCGGCCCGGTATCTACCGCAGTGACGCGCATGAGGACAGCTCTCGGCGACACCCGCACCACAGTGCCGGGGGCGCGCTACCAGGCGGCAGAAAGGCCAGGACCGTGGCGTCCACGGTCATCTCGGACAAGCGGCCCGGCTACGGGCAGCTTCTGCGCACACCCGGTGCGTTGTCCTTCCTGCTCCCCGGCTTCGCCGCCCGGCAGCCCTTCGCGATGCTGACCATCGGCATCGTCCTGCTCGTCCAGCACACCACCGGATCCTTCGGCAGCGCCGGCGCGGTCGCCGCCGTCACCGGTGTCTCCATGGCGCTGTTCGCCCCGCAGAGCGGAAAGCTCGCCGACCGCTTCGGCCAGCGCGCCGTGCTGATCCCCGGCGTCCTCGTCCACACCGCGTCCGTCGTCCTGCTCGTGGTGCTCGCCCTGAGCGGCGCCCCGCTCTGGGCCCTGTTCCTGGCCGCCGTGCCCGCCGGCGCCTCCGTGCCGCAGGTCGGGCCGATGGTCCGGGCCCGCTGGGCCGCCAAGCTCGACGGCACCCCGCTGATGCCGACGGCCGCGGCCTTCGAGTCCGTGACCGACGAGTTCACCTTCGTCGTCGGCCCCGTCCTCGCGACCGCCCTGTGCACCGGCGTCCACCCGGCCGCCGGCCTGATCGCCGAGGCCGCCCTCACCCTCTTCGGCGGACTCTTCTTCGCCGCGCAGCGCGCCACCCAGCCCGCCTTCGGCATCTCCTCGGCCGGCGCGGGCGAGCCGCGCCGCTCGGCCCTCTCCATCCCCGGCGTCCGGGTCCTCGTCGTCGCCTTCCTCGGCATCGGCTCCGTCTTCGGCGGCATGCAGGTCTCCCTCACGGCCTTCAGCGAGGAGATCGGCAACCCCGGCGCCAACGGCCTGCTGTACGGGGTCTTCGCCGCCGGCAACATGCTCGCGGGCATCGCCATGGGCGCCGTCGCCTGGAAGGTCGGCCCCCGCCGCCGGCTGATCCTCGGCTACGCCGGCCTCACGGTCGCCGCTTCGCTGCTGTGGACCACCCACTCGGTGCTGCTCCTCGGCGCCCTCGGTCTGGTCGTGGGCCTGTGCATCGCCCCCGCCCTGATCACCGGCTACACGATCGTCGAGACGCTGATCCCGGCGTCCTCCCGTACCGAGGCCTTCACCTGGCTCACCGGCGCCGTCGCGCTCGGCCAGGCCGCGGCCGTCACGGTCGCCGGCCGCCTCGCCGACGCCCACGGCGCGAGCACCGGATTCCTGGTGCCGATGGCGGGCACCGCGCTCGCCCTGGCCACGCTCCTCGCCCTGCGCTCGCGCCTCACGCCGCGTGAGACGAGCCGGGTCGCGGCGCGTGGTATCGGTCACCGCGTGCCGGTGGCGGTGGACTGAACCCGCGGAATACGTCACTATGGATTGTCGTTAGCACTCGATGAGTGTGAGTGCCAGGAGGAAGACAAGTGCCGACCTACCAGTACCAGTGCACCGAGTGCGGCGAAGGCCTCGAGGCGGTGCAGAAGTTCACCGATGACGCGCTGACCGAGTGCCCCCAGTGCGAGGGCCGCCTGAAGAAGGTGTTCTCGGCCGTCGGCATCGTCTTCAAGGGATCCGGCTTCTACCGGAACGACAGCCGCGGCTCGTCGTCCAGCAGCTCGCCGGCCGCGTCGAAGTCCTCGACCCCGTCCACGTCGGACGCGAAGCCGGCCGCGTCGACGTCCTCGTCGTCCTCTTCCGCCTCCTCGACGTCCTCGTCGAGCACCGGAAGCTCGGCCGCCTGACCTGATTCAGGACAACATCCGCACGTTCTTCACCGAGGGCCCCGTCGTACGCGACGGGGCCCTCGGTGTTTCCCGGGGCCCCGCATAGGGTGATCGTCATGGCGACCCAAGGCGCGTACGCGGACATCGGTGTGATCGGCGGCTCCGGCTTCTACTCCTTCCTGGAGGACGTCACAGAGGTGTCCGTCGACACTCCGTACGGCAGCCCGAGCGACTCCCTCTTCCTCGGCGAGATCGCCGGCCGGCGGGTCGCCTTCCTCCCGCGGCACGGCCGGAGCCACAGCGTCCCGCCCCACCGCATCAACTACCGCGCCAACCTCTGGGCGCTGCGCTCCGTGGGCGTCCGGCAGATCCTCGGGCCCTGCGCCGTCGGCGGGCTCCGCGAGGAGTACGGGCCGGGCACCCTCGTCGTCCCCGACCAGCTCGTCGACCGTACGAAGGCCCGGGCGCAGACCTACTTCGACGGGGAGCGGCGGGCCGACGGGGCTCTGCCCCGCGTCGTCCACGTGACCTTCGCCGACCCCTACTGCCCGGACGGGCGGCGGGTCGCGGTCAAGGCCGCCAGGGGACAGGGCTGGGAGCCCGTCGACGGCGGCACGATGGTGGTGATCGAGGGACCCCGCTTCTCCACCCGGGCCGAGTCCCGGTGGCACGCGGCGGCCGGCTGGTCGGTCGTCGGCATGACCGGCCACCCGGAGGCCGTCCTCGCCCGCGAGCTGGGGCTCTGCTACACCTCGCTCGCGCTCGTCACCGACCTGGACGCGGGCGCCGAGACCGGTGACGGCGTCTCCCACACCGAGGTACTGCGGGTGTTCGGCGAGAACGTGGGACGGCTGCGGGAGGTGCTCTTCGACGCGGTGGGCGCGCTGCCGGCGACCCTCGACCGGGACTGCCTGTGCACCGAAGCGCACGACGGCTGGGACCTGGGGATCGAACTGCCGTAAACCCCCTGGGAGAGTGAGGGAGTTGTCCACAGGCGGCGGGTGATCCCCAGCCCGGAGCGGGGAGTCGGCGCGGCCCGGAGAGTGGGAGCCGAACCCACTCCCGACCAGGACGGCGGCAGTCCACGATGACGCACACCTTCCCCTCCTCCCCCGTTCCGGCGCCGTGCGTGGTGCCGGTCTTCGAGCCGCTACGGGTGCGGGGCACCCGGCACCGCCTGCGCAGGGCCCTGCGCCGGGCACGGTGGGTGCCGCCGGTGCTCCTCGCGCTCGTGGCGGCGGCCCTCGCCGTCGCCGGCGGCACCCCGCGCCCGGGGACTCCGGGGGACCCCGTCCCCACCGTCGCCGCCCGCGTCCGGCCGCCCGCCGCCGTCCCGCTCGTGTCCGCGCCGGTACGGATCGCCGACGCCGCGACCGTACGGCTGCTGCGTCCCGGCGACCGGGTCGACGTGATCGCCGCGCCCGACTCCCCGCTCGGTGCGGCGGGTGAGGCCCGGGTGGTCGCGACGGACGCCCGAGTGGCCGAGGTTCCGCACCCGGACGAGACCCGTCCGGACGGAGGGGCGCTCATCGTCCTGTCCGTGCCCCGGTCGACGGCGACGGCGCTCGCCGGCGCCGGTGTCACGTCCCCCTTGGCGGTGACGATGTGCTGATTCGCACTGACTCCCTGTCAAGTCACCGTTCCGTGTGTACGGATTGGACGCCTCTGCGCCGTTCGCGGCCTAATGGCACGGCACACAGCAGCACAAGCGACGAAAGGCACCTCGGTGGCCGAGAAGAAGGAAAGTTTGCTGGGCGGCTTCAAAGCCTTCCTGATGCGCGGCAACGTGATCGACCTGGCCGTGGCCGTCGTCATCGGTGCCGCGTTCACCAACATCGTGAACTCGGTGGTCAAGGGCATCATCAACCCGCTCGTGGGCGCCTTCGGCACGAAGGACCTGGAGAGCTACTCGTCCTGCATCAAGGACTCGTGCGTGGTCGTCGACGGCGAGGTGCAGGGCATTCAGATCCAGTGGGGCCTGGTCCTCAGCGCGATCCTGAGCTTCCTGATCACCGCGGCCGTCGTCTACTTCCTGATGGTCCTGCCGATGGCGAAGATCCTCGCGAAGCGCGCCGCGCACGACAAGGCGAAGGAAGGCGTCGCGGAGACCATGGAGATCAGCGAGCTGGAGGTCCTCAAGGAGATCCGCGACCACCTCGTCTCGCAGCGCGGCCCCGTCACGGGCACGGGGTCGGGCACGGGCACGGGGTCGGGCACGGGCGGCGGATCCGGGACGCACCCCACCTCCTGACCGGCGACCCACGCCGGTGTCAGAGGTGGTGCGGCGGCTTCTCGTCGAGGAAGCGCGCGAGGTCGGCGGCGCTGTCGCCGCCGGCCGGAGGCCGCTCGCCCCATCCACGGTCCGTGTCGTCCGCGGACTGCTGGTCCAGCGGATCGTCGAAGACGAGTACCGGCTTCGGACTGTTCCTGGGGCTGGGACGTACGCCGGGCTGCTTCGCGTCTCGCGGTCCGTGGGCGGGGGCGGTACTCATACCTCAAGGGTACGCCCGCTCCCCCACCCCGTACCCCTCTGATCTGCGCTCTTCCTCGCCGCCGAACGGCCCTCGGCCCAGCGGCCCCCGCCTCGGCGGTCCTTCGGGTCGGAGGCCTTCGGGTCGGAGGCCTTCGGGTGGGAGGCCTTCGGGTCGGAGGCCTTCGGGTGGGAGGCCTTCGGGTGGGAGGCCTTCGGGTCAGCGGTCCTTCGGGTCGACCAGCCAGAGGCCGAGCACCACCAGGAACGACAGGACGAGGAAGCCCGCGCCCCACCACGCGGTGCCGGTGTTGCCCGCCATCCACTCGTCCACCACGATCGTCAGCCCCCACAGCTGGCCGATGACGACCGTGAGCGCCAGCGCGAGACGCGCCGACAGCTTCGAGGAGCGCTCCGGCTCCTGCTCCGTACCGGCGCCCGGTCCCGGCCCGGTGTGCCGGACCCGGGGATCGCCGTACCCGCTGGTGGGACGGATCTGCGGATAGCGCTCGTGCACCGGCCGGTTCAGCCGAGGCTGTGCGCTGCCCGGGGTGTACGCGGGGGGCCGGGGGGCCTCCGGAGCGGCCGGTGGCACGGGGGTCCTCGCCGACTCCGGGGCCTCCGGATCGCGGGGGAAGGCGCTCTCGGTCATGTCCGCTCACTCCTCTCCGCCGACGGGCGCTGTGCGGAGGTGCCGGGGCAGCCCAGGCGGTCGGCGAGTTCGGGCCGGTCGTCGCCGAGCTGGCGGCAGAGGCCCTCCCGGGCGCTCTCGCCGGAGCGGGCCGTGCCGATCGCCCAGACGCTGCCGTCGGTCTCCTCCACGAGGACCACCTTCGGCAGTCCCCGGGGCGGCGGACCCGCGGTGACCTCTCCCGTGCGGGCGTCGAAGACGCCTTCGTGGCAGGGGCAGTACAGCTCGCCCTCGCTGCCCCGGTCCTTGCGCCAGAGCACCGCGCAGGCGAGGTGGGTGCAGACCGCGGAGTAGCCGGCGAGGGTGCCGTCCTCCAGGCGGACGGCGACCGCGCGGTCCTCGGAGCCGGGGTAGCGGAAGGCCAGGGACTCGCCCGGCAGGATCCGGTCGGCGATCCTCTTCGCCTCGGGCGGCCCGTCGCTGTCCCCGTGCCGGTGCAGGATGCCGGAGGCCACGGCGACACCGCCGACGGCGAGGCCGCCGGAGACGGTGGCGACGATCCGCAGATAGTCGCGGCGGGTGGTCAGCGAGTCGGCGGCGATCCGGTCGTGGAGCGCTTCCCGGGCAGCGTCGGAACGGGGGTCCGGAGCGGGCGGCCGGGGGTCGGTGACGCTCAACGGACATCCCTTCCATTGATCTCGACGACGGGCAGCCCGCCGGGTACCGGCCACTGGACCTTGTCCGCGGGGACGACCATCGCCACACCGGTGGTGACGGTGGTGGAGCCGAAGGTGAAGGAGTCGGCGACCTGGACGCCGGGGCGTTCGGCCTGGAGCTCTTCGAGCGTTCCGTAGAAGAGGGCGCCGGTGGGGCAGACGGTGGCGCACATCGGGGCGAGGCCGTAGGCGGTGCGGTCGTAGCAGAGGTTGCACTTCATCTGGAGCTTCGCCTGGAGGTCGATCTTGGGGACGCCGAACGGGCAGGCGTTGACGCAGTTGGCGCAGCCGATGCAGCGGGTGGTGTCGGCCTGCTGCACGACGCCGTCCGCGGTGACGAGGATGGCGTCGGCGGGGCAGACCTCGGCGCAGGGGGCGACGGGGTCCTCGCAGTGCATGCAGACGGTGGGGAGGGAGGCGACGGAGTGGCCCTCGTCGGGGTAGTCGAGGTGGATCATCGACTTGCCGCGGTGGGAGTCGCATTCCCGGCAGGCGGAGACGCAGGCCTGGCAGCCGATGCAGCGGCCCGGGTCGATGAAGATCGTGCGGCCCATCATGTGCGGGTCAGCTCCTCTCCGCGGTGCCGCGGCCCTGGGGTGAGGTGGGGGGCAGCGGGTCGGTGCGGGAGACCTGGGTCTCCGGGTAGGCCGGGTGTCCGGGTGCGGTGGGCGGTGCGGGGACCTCGTCGATCCGCGGGGCGGCCTCGATCCGGGCGGCGCAGACCTTGTACTCCGGGATCTTGGAGCGCGGGTCGAGGGCGTCGATGGTGAGGGCGTTGGCCGCCGTGGGGACGGGCCAGTGGTACGGGATGAAGACGGTGTCGGGGCGGATGGCCTCGGTGACCAGGGCGGGGAAGACCTCGCTGCCGCGGCGGGTGACGACCCGGACGGGGTCGCCGTTGCGGAAGCCGTGGGAGGGGTGGACCTCGACCCAGGGGCGCGGGGTCTGTTCGACGAGGGCGCCGAGGCGGCGGGTCTGGTTGCCGGAGAGGAAGTGGGCGACGGTGCGGCCGGTGGTCAGCGAGAGGGGGTACTCCTCGCTGTACGGGTCCATGGGCGGGTGCCATTCGACGACCTGCAGATGGATCGCGCCGTCGGGGTGGTAGCTGCGGCCGTCCTCGAAGAGGCGGGGGGTGCCGGGGTGTTCGGTGCTGGGGCACGGCCAGGCGATGCCGCCGGTCTCCTCCAGCCGGTCGTAGGTGATGCCGTAGTAGTCGTTGACGGTTCCGGCGGAGGCGATCCGGAGTTCCTCGAAGACGGAGCGGGAGTCGGGGAACTCGAACTTGTCGCCCGCGCCGAGCCGCCGGGCGAGTTCGCACATGACCCAGGTGTCGGTGCGGACGCCGGCCGGGGGTTCCTGGGCCTTGTTGTGCTTGACGACCCGGGCCTCGGCGTTGGCCATGACGCCCTCGTCCTCGGCCCAGACGGTGACGGGGAAGACCACGTGCGCGTTGGCCGCGGTCTCGGAGAGGAAGAAGTCGAACTGGGCGTGGAATTCGAGGGTGTCGTAGCCGTCCTTGACGGTGGCGTAGTGGGGCAGCGAGACGAAGGGGTTGTTGCAGATGCCGACGAGTCCGCGGATCTCCTTGCGCTGCATCTGCCAGACCATCTCCATCATGGAGGTGCCGGCGGCGGGGAGTTCGGCCTCGTCGATGCCCCAGATCTCGCAGATCTGGCGGCGGTGCTCGGGGTTGGTGATGGAGCGGCCGCCGGGGAGGAGGTCGGACTTCTGGCCGTGCTCGCGGCCGCCCTGGCCGTTGCCCTGGCCGGTGATGGTGCCGTAGCCGGCGCCCGGCTTGCCGATGTTCCCCGTGGCCACGCACAGGTTGATGATGCTGAGGCAGTTCTCGACGCCCTGGGAGTGGTGCTCGACTCCGCGGGCGTGCCAGGCCATGGAGCGGCCCGCTCCCGCGAACATGCGGGCGACCTGGACGATCTGTTCCTCGGGGACGCCGCAGATCTGGGCCGACCGGGCGGGCGGGTACTCGGCGACGGTCCTCCGGACCTCCTCCCATCCGGTGGCGTGGGCGGCGAGGTAGGCCTCGTCGGTGAGTCCCTCGGCGACGACGACGTGGAGGACGGCGTTGAAGAAGGCGGAGTCGGTGCCGGGCTTGAGGGCGACGTGGATGTCGGCGGTGCGCGCGATCGCGGTCTCGCGCGGGTCGACGACGATCAGGGTGGCGCCCCGGTCGCGGGCTCCCCACAGGTACTGGGTCATGACGGGGAAGCACTCGCCGACGTTGGAGCCCGCGATGAGGAGGCAGTCGGTGAGGAGGATGTCGGAGAAGGGATTGCCCGCGCGGTCGATGCCGAAGGCCAGCTTGTTGGCCCCCGCGGCGGAGACCATGCAGAGACGTCCGTTGTAGTCGACGTGGCGGGACTTCAGGGCGACCCGGGCGAACTTGCCGACGAGGTAGGTCTTCTCGGAGAAGAGGCTGGCGCCGCCGAGGAGGCCGAAGGCGTCGTTGCCGTACTCGCCCTGGATGCGGCGGATCTCGGCGACGGTGTGGTCGAGGGCCTCGTCCCAGCCGACCTCCCGGAACTCCTCGTCGCGGTTGCGGCGCATGAGGGGCGCGGTGAGCCGGTCGGGGTGGTTGACCTGCTGGTAGGCGTTGATGCCCTTGGGGCAGAGCCGCATCCGGTTGATGTCGTGGTTGCGGGGTTCGACGCCGAAGACCTTGCCGCCGCGGTCGACGCGGAGGTACATGCCGCACTGGACGCCGCAGAAGCAGCAGTGGGTGGGGACGAGGGTCTCGCCGTTCTGGTCGGCGTGCCAGCGGTCGGCGGGGATCCCGCCGGCGTCGCGGAAGTTGCGGGTGCCGGGCGGGGCGAGGGAGGGGTCGAGCGGCAGCGCCCGGTTCGGTTCGGTCGCGGTCACTTGAAGCCCTTCTTCACGTGGTCGAGGTAGGCGGTGCCGCGCAGGACGCGCTTGCAGCGGGGGCAGTACTCGGCCCACTGGTCGAAGCCGAGGTCGAGGTCGCGCATGGTGCCCCGGAGGTTCTCCACGTACGGGGCGGTGTCGATGGGCTCGTGGCAGCGGCGGCAGGCGAGCACCTCCTCGTCCTTGCGGCGGGAGGTGTACTTGAAGAGCTGCATGCCGACGGCGGCGGGCCGCTGGACGATGTGGAAGAACTTCCCGAAGGGGATGTAGATGAGGGTGAAGACGACCGACACCATGTGGAGGATCGCGAGGAACTCGTAGCCGCCGCCGTGCAGGAAGATCGACGAGAAGGTGAGCAGCAGCCCGGTCACGGAGACGACGATGAGGGCGAGCAGCGGCACCAGGTCGTAGGCGAAGCGCTGGCCGGTGATGGCGCCGCGGTCCTTCATCCGGCGCCAGAGGAAGTAGCCCGCGCCGGGGATGACCAGGACGGCGGCGATGTCGAGGCCGTGGAACATGAGCCGGCCGAGCACGCCGAGGGCGTCGAAGCCGAGGATCTTGAAGCCCCAGATCCGCATCTCGTAGCCGGGGCCCGAGCCGGTGGAGGAGGTGAAGGTGAACCAGCCCCAGGTCAGCGGGAAGGTGATCGCGGCGGCCAGCAGACAGCCCCAGAAGATGAGCTGGTGGGCGGCCCAGCGGGCGTGGGAGCGGGCGCCGAGGAACTTCTGGAAGCCGAGGTAGGTGGCGATCATCCGGGGCAGGGCGGTGGGCGCCTTGCGGAAGTTCTCGACGGAGAAGAAGGAGCGCCGGCCCTGCTTGAAGAGGCGGCGGGCGCCGGGGGCGGAGATCCAGACCGTGTAGCGGTAGGCGACGCCGAAGGCGAGGAAGACCGTGGCGACGGCGTAGGGCAGCAGGGCCGAGTCGAAGTCGCGGAGCAGACGGCTGCCGAGGACGATCGCGAGGATCAGCAGCACGGAGACGGCGGTGCCCGTGAGGGCGGCGCGGCGGCGCACGGCGGCCGGGGTCTGCGGCGGGGGCCCGGCGACGGCCGGTTCTCCCGGGGCGGGGTCGCCGGGAGCGGGGGCGCCCGGTGTGGGATCGCCCGGCGGAGGTGTCGGCGCGGCTGTCTGCGGTGGCTCGGTCACGCGGCCACGGTAAGGCCATACGGGCGCTTTTGACCTGTTTTGCACAACTCTGGGGTGAGGGCGTCGCCCGGACGGGGTTTCAGGTGCCGCCCGGGCCGCCTCAGACGGCGTGCAGGCCGTGGCCCCGGAAGATCTCACGGACGCCGGCGACCTGCTCGGGCGACGGGGACGGCGTGTCGTGCAGGGTGAACGGCATGGCGAGTGCCTGCCACTTCGCTTCGCCGAGCTTGCGGAAGGGGAGGATGTCCATAGGGGAGACGTGGAGTGGACCGAGCCCTCGGAGGGGCGCCGGGTCGCCACGGCGGCCGGGGTCGCGGCGGCCCGGTCGTCGTTGTTGCCGTAGGCGGGGAAGACGCCCTCGACCGTGTAGTCGGTGGCCGGGCCGGACTCGTCGCGATGCACGGTGACCCGGGCGTACGTGATCGCGGCCAGCAAGTCGACGGCGACCGAGAGACCGGCGATGCCGAAGGCCACGGTGCGGCGCACGTCGCGGTCGTGGAGGGCCGTCTCGATGCGCTCGTACGCGCACTTGCCCCGCACCGGCCGGATCGGCTCCCGCGTGGCAGACGGGTCCGGGAACCGGAGCCTCTGATGTGCTGGGGTCATGACACAACCGTTCCTCCCCCTCACCGCACGTTCCCGCGAGGAGTCGCACCGGGCCTCGACGCCCCTTGAGCTCTTCTTCGACCTGTGTTTCGTCGTCGCCGTCGCCCAGGCGGGCGCGGAGCTCGTGCACGCCGTGGCCGAGGGCCACG
Source organism: Streptomyces sp. NPDC017246 (assembly GCF_044331325.1). Lineage (NCBI taxonomy): Bacteria > Bacillati > Actinomycetota > Actinomycetes > Kitasatosporales > Streptomycetaceae > Streptomyces > Streptomyces sp. NPDC017246. Next base: position 209,846 of record NZ_JBIRMW010000008.1, read on the forward strand.
CGGGCGAGGGGATCATCAACTACGCGATGATCTTCTTCGCCATCTGGTGGGCGTGGATGAACTTCACCTGGTTCGCCTCGGCCTACGACAACGACGACGTCCTGTACCGCGTCGTCACCCTCGTCCAGATCGCGGGCGTCCTCGTCCTCGCGGCCGGTGTCTCACGGGCCTTCGCGGAGCACGACTTCCTCGTCGTCTACCTCGGTTACCTGGTCATGCGGCTCGCGCTCGCCACGCAGTGGCTGCGCGCCGCCCACCACGCCACCGACCCCGCCGAACGGACGATGTGCCGGCGGTACGCGGGCGGGGTCGCCGCCTGTCAGATCGGCTGGCTCGCGCTGCTCCTCGCACCGGAGCCGGCCCGTCCGTGGGTCTTCCTCGTCATGGCACTGGCCGAGATGGCCGTACCCCTGTACGCGGAGAGGGTCGCGCCCAGCACCTGGCACCCGCACCACATCGCCGAGCGGTACGGCCTGTTCACCATCATCGTGCTCGGCGAGACCGTCGCCGCCGCGACCGTCGCGGTGAAGACCGGGATCGCCGAGAACGACGCCCTCGGCGAGGTGCTGCCGATCGCCGCCGGCGGGCTGCTGCTCGTCTTCGCCGCCTGGTGGATCTACTTCGTCGTCCCCGCCCACGACCGGCTGACCTCCAGCCGCCAGGGCTTCCTGTGGGGCTACGGCCATTACGTGATCTTCGCGTCGGCGGCGGCCGTGGGCGCCGGTCTGGAGATCGCGGTGGAGCAGGCCGTGGGCAAGGCCCACATCTCCACGCTCGCCGCCTCGGCCTCGGTGACGATCCCCTCGGCCGTGTTCCTCCTGTCCGTGTGGCTGCTCCACGCCCGCTACTTCAAGGTCGGCCTCGCCCAGCAGCTCGTGCTGCCGGTCTCGGCGCTCGCGATCCTGCTGTCCTCCTTCGCCGGCCGCTGGGCGGTCCTGACCGCCGGTCTCGTCGCGGCGGCCACGGTCGCGGTCGGGGTGACCCTGACGGCCGGGAACCCGGCGACCGGCGGGGGCGCCCGGGCGCGTACGGCGACCGGCTGAACCGGCGTGCCCCGCGCGACAGTCCGGCCCCCGGCCCTCCGTCTCCTCGGCTCCGAGCGCCGAACCGGGCGGCGTGGTAGGCAGGGACCATGACACAGCCCGAGCGGACGCGCGGCCAGGACGGCATCACCGATGTGAGCGGGCTGCGGGTGGGGCACGCGCGCGTGGGCGGGGCCGGGGCGTTGAGCGGCACCACGGTGGTGCTCGCCCCGCCGGGCGGGGTCGTCGCCGCCGTGGACGTACGGGGCGGCGGGCCGGGTACGCGGGAGACGGACGCGCTCGACCCGAGGAACGTCGTCCAGCGGATCGACGCGGTCGTGCTGACCGGCGGCAGCGCGTACGGCCTGGACTCGGCCGCCGGGGTGATGGCCTGGCTGGAGGAGCGGCACCGGGGCGTACGGGTGGGCCCCGATCCGTCCCACGTGGTGCCGGTGGTGCCCGCCGCCTGTGTCTTCGACCTGGGCAGGGGCGGCGACTTCACGGCCCGGCCCGACGCGTCGACGGGCCGCGCGGCGGTGGAGGCCGCCGACGCGAGCGGTGACCACGCGCGCGTGGAGACGGGCGCGGTCGGCGCGGGCACGGGCGCCGTGGTCGGCGGTCTCCGGGGCGGGGTGGGCACGGCGAGCACCGTTCTGGAGTCGGGGATCACGGTCGGCGCGCTGGTGGTGGTGAACGCGGTGGGCTCGGCCGTCGATCCGACGACGGGTGTCCTGTACGGGAGTTACTACGAAGAGGGCCGGCCCTCCTTCCCCGGAGCCGCGGTGCACGAGGCGGCGGTGCGGCGCCTCGCCGAGGCACGGGCGGCGGCCGCCCCTCCCCCGCTGAACACGACGCTCGCCGTCGTCGCCACGGATGCCGTACTGACCCGCGCTCAGGCGCGGAAGGTCGCCGGCACGGCGCACGACGGCCTCGCGCGCGCCCTGCGGCCGGTGCACCTGATGAACGACGGGGACACCGTCTTCGCGCTCGCCACCGGGGCTCGCGAACTCCCCGAGGGCCCGGGCCCGCTCGCCCTGAACGAGGTCCTGGCGGCCGGCGCCGACCTGGTGACCCGGGCGATCGTCCGGGCGGTGCTCGCCGCCCCCGGAGGCCGGCGCGGGCCGGGCGGGGACTTCCCCTCGTACGGCGAGCTCTACGGAACGCGTTCGGAGCCGTACTCCCGGTAAGCTCAAGGGAGTTGGGCGAAATCACCCGGGACGGGGCGGGAACTTCCCCCGCGAGCCCTTCGTTTTCCTGAACCCCGGACACGATGTCAGACCCAGGGACTACGTTAAGCAAGCACCAAGTGACATGCGGCGACGGCCTGGAGACCCTCTTGAACGATCCGCAGGATCCTCACGATCCCTACGAGACGACCGAGACGCACCTTGAGCGACTCCTCGGCCGGGCGCTCAACTCCTTCGACCTGCCCGACTCGACCGTCGAGCGCCTCGGTACGGCGCTCGCACACTCCAGCGCGCTGCACTCCTCGCACCACAGCGCGTCGCTGCACCGCTCCACCTACCGCCACACGTATCTGCTGAGCGACGGCTCGGCCCTCAGCCTCTGGGAGCTCACGCACAACGCCGGCCGGGACGGCGCCGAGCAGTACGAGCTCTACACCGAGGAGTCGGAGGCCCGGCTCGCGGCCTCCCGCCTCCCGACCGGGCCCCTGCCGGGCTGGACCGCGGAGCGTTCCGACGGCCGCGCCCTCGACGAGGACGACGACCTGGAGCTGCTGAGCGCACTGCTCGCCCGCCCCATACCCGCCCAGCCCCGGATGTACGTGCCGGACAACTCCGCCGACCACGCGCGCCGCGTCCTGCGGCGCGCGGAGAACGCGGACAGGCCGGGCGAGCGGACGGCCCGCCGGCTGCGGCTGGCCTTCGCGCACCACATCACCCAGGCCTTCGGGCGCCACTGCCCGGTGGAGGGTGGCCGGGACGCCGGCTTCACCCTCTACGAGCACCAGTTCCTGCTGCTCGACGGCAGCGAGGTCAGCCTCTGGGAGGTCGAGCACACGGCGACGCCTGACGGCCGCCACATGTGCGAGGTGTACGAGGACGAGCGCGCGGCCCGCGGGGCCATGGAGTCCCGCTCCCGGGTCCGCTGACGCCGTGGTGCCCGGGCCGCCCCGGGCACCACGCCGCCCCCTGGGTCCCGGGCGCTCAGACCAGCGCGGGAGCGGCGGCCTCGACCAGGCGGCGGATGGCGAACTCGCGGTTGGACCGGGTCTGTTCGCGGTACGTCTCCGGCAGGTCCGGCATCGCGAGAAGCCGGTCGCAGGTGGCCAGCGAGGCGGCGTGGTCACCCACCCAGTACGCGGTGATCGAGTACTCGAAGAGCAGCCCCCAGCGGTACACCCACGGCTGGAGGAACAGCAGGTCGGCCTCCGGCTGCTTCCGGTCGAGGACCGAGGAGACCACCGCGTGCGCGGTCCGGTAGCGGCCCAGTTTCCGCAGTCGGCCCGACAGCTCGTAGCAGGCCTCCAGCCGCTCCGGCCGTGACTCCCAGGCCCGCGACAGCGCGTCCATCCCGGCCGGCCAGTCGCCGGAGTCGGCGCGCAGGACACCGGACTGGAACAGGGAGTAGTAGACCTCCTCGACCCAGCCGCCCATGGCCGCGCGCCGCTCGTAGAGCGCGACGGCCTCCTCGGTGCGGCCGAGGTCCCGCATCGTCTGCGCCAGATAGAAGACGGTGCGGGGATTCGACGGGTCGCGCTCCAGCTCGGCGCCCAGGAGCCGGGCGTCGCGCTCGAACTTGTCGTGACGGGAGCCGCCGTCGGCGTAGTCCTCGATGACGAGGGCGTCGAGGTTCTCCTGGACGTGGTCCCGGTCGGCCGTCAGGTACTCATGGGTGACACCCTCGTACCGCCAGGGCAGACCACCTCTGACCAGGCGTTTGATGCGGTACTCCAGGGCACCCTCGTGCTTGATCATGTACGCGTCGGCGGTGAGCTCGGGCAGGGGACCCTCCTGCCGGAGGACGTGGTCGGCGTCGAGGAGCAGGAGATAGTCGGCCCGGTCGCGGGCGAGCCCGATGTTCAGGCTGCGGTTGTGGCCGAAGTTCACCCACGGCTCCTCGCGCAGCTCGCCGGGGATGCCGTCGAGGGCGCTCCGGATGAGCTCCTGGGTCCCGTCGGTGGACCCGGTGTCCGAGATGACCCAGGTGTCCACGAGACCGCGGACGGAGGCGAGGCAGCGCTCGATGACGGCGGCCTCGTTCTTGACGATCATGCACAGGCAGACGGACGGCTTCACGGCAACACCACTTCCGGTGGGGGCGGGAGGAGCTGGCGGGTGGGCGACCCTACGGACGCCGGTCCGGAACCTGGGGTCGGCGCGCCGATGGGCGGGCCGAAGTTCGCCGTCGTGCACGCACCCAATCGGATAGGGGCGATAGGCCATGGCGTTAGCGCTGCCGCCGAACCGTCAAGCCCCCGCGAGCACGATCCGATGATCCGACAAAGGGAGCACGCAGGTGCTTCCCCGGACATCACTCGCACCGGCCGTCGAGCCGGTGGAGGAAGGAGCATGCATGCGTCCTGTTACCAGGACCAGGACCCCGCTGGGCCCGCTCCCGCGGCGGCGCGCGTGGCTCGGCGGCGGGGCGATCGCCTCGGTCGCCCTCGTACTCACGGGCTTCGCGGCCCCGCCAGCCGCCGCGTTCGGCAAGACCCTCACCTTCGGACCGACGGGCGTGACCACCGCCGGTCCGCCCCCGGGCCACCACTGCGAGCAGCGGCCCCCGCACGAGAACGACGGCCCGCCGCCGTGGGAGCAGGGCCCCCACCCGCACGGCGGCCCGCACCGCACCGCGGACGGCGCGGCGCCGACGGCCGACCTCGATCAGTTCCTGGACGAGACGGTCCGCCCCCTCGTGGAGGACCCGAGCGCGGCGCAGCGCACGATGGCGGGCGGCCACGACGACTGCCAGTCCGGCCCGCCGGGCCCGCCCGGCCCCACGGGCCCGAAGGGCCCCAAGGGAGACACGGGCGCGACAGGCGCGACCGGAGCGACGGGTGCCACAGGCGCGACCGGCGCCACTGGTGCCACAGGCGCGACCGGCGCCACGGGCGAGACCGGGGCCACGGGTGCCACGGGAGCGACCGGTGAGACCGGGGCCACGGGCGCCACCGGAGCGACCGGAGCGACCGGCGAAACCGGAGCTACGGGTGCCACCGGCGCCACGGGTGCGACGGGTGCGACGGGTGCCACCGGCGAGACCGGGGCCACGGGCGCCACCGGAGCTACAGGTGCCACCGGCACCACTGGCGCTACAGGAGCTACCGGCGCCACGGGTGCCACCGGAGCGACTGGCGCCACAGGCGCGACGGGTGCCACGGGTGCGACCGGCGCCACCGGTGCGACCGGCGCCACCGGTGCCACCGGCGCGTCCTCCTGCTACGAGATCGACACCTTCGCCCCCTCGAACACCGAGGAGTTCAGCGCCGCCCTCATCAACGGGAAGGCGTACGCCGGTCGGGCCACGACCTCAGGTGGACCGATCACCTGGGTCGACCTGACCGACACCCTGCCCAACGGCCAGCCCTCGAACTACCCCGCCAACGCCTGCGGCATCTCCTTCACGGACCAGGGCAACGACGCCTACATCAAGGTGGTGACCACCTCCGGGGCCGTCTGGCAGACCCACGGGACCACCAACGGCGCGACCTTCATCTGGATCGAGGCCTGGACGGCTCAGTCGCCCATTCCGGCACTGCGGTCCCATCCGGGGAAGGAGTTCAAGGGCGACCTCGCCTTCAGCGGGCAGCCGAACCGCCTCCCGCGAACTCTGAAGCGTTCCTGACGGAACGGTGAAACACGAGGGGCGGTGCGCTCACCGAGACCGCACCGCCCCTCAAGCCCCCGTCGCCGCGACCGGCCCGGGGCCACCCGGGGCCACCCCGGGCAAGGCGAAGGGCCCTGGCCCCGGGACGAATCCCGGGACCAGGGCCCTGCCACGACCGCACTTTCTACGTGAGCGCCCCGTGCGCGAACGGCTCAGTGCGCGAGCGCCGCTTCCTTCTCGATCACGACGCCTTCGTCGTCACCGCCACCCTCCAGGTGCTGCTTCGGCTTCGACGGAAGCGCGAACATCACCAGGAAGATCACGGCGAGCACGCCCGCGACCCAGCCCATCGCGTTCTGGAAGGCGTCCGTGAACGCCGCTCCCGCCTCGGCCGGGGACTTCGGGGCGGGCTTGCCGTCGATCACGCCGAAGAAGACCACCGACACCAGGCCGAGGCCGAGCGCGTTGCCCATCTGCCCGGTGGTGTTGATCAGGCCCGAGGCCGATCCGGCGTGCTCCTTCGGCACGTCCGACAGCACCGCGTCCGTCAGCGGCGCCACGATCAGGCCCATGCCGAGACCCATGACGACCAGCGGCGGAATCATCTGCCAGGACGCGATGTCCGTCCCGTAACGGCCCGCCTCGAAGAGGTAGAGCAGCACGCCCGCGATCATCGTCAGCGCGCCCGCCTGGAGCACCTTCCGGCCGAAGCGCGGCACCAGCTTCTGCACCGAGAGACCCGCGGCCGTCGAGACCGCGATGGAGAACGGCACACCGGTCAGACCCGCCCGCAGCGGGCTCCAGCCGAGGCCGATCTGCATGTACAGCGTCCAGACCAGGAAGAAGATGCCCATCACGACACCGAAGGTCAGCTGCACCGCGATACCCGCCGCGAAGCTCTTCACCTTGAACAGCGACAGCTCGACGAGCGGCGAGCCGTCCTTCTTCGTCTTGTACTTCTCGTACGCGATGAGCGCGGCGAAGACGACCAGGCTGCCGGCCATCATCAGGTGGCCCCACAGCGGCCAGTCCAGCTCACGGCCGCGCGTCAGCGGGTAGATCAGCATCAGCAGCGCGGCCGTCACCAGGAGCACGCCGACGATGTCGAGCCGGAGCGCCTTCGGCGCCTTCGACTCGGTGATGAACTTCCGGCCCAGGAGCAGGCCCGCGATGCCGACCGGCAGGTTGATCAGGAAGATCGGGCGCCACTCCAGGCCCGCGATGTTCCACTGCGTGAGCAGCGCGCCGAGGAGCGGGCCCGAGACCGCGCCCAGACCGATGATCGCGCCGAACAGGCCGAAGACCTTGCCGCGCTCGTGCGCCGGGAAGGTGACGTGGATGATCGACAGGACCTGCGGCACCATCATCGCGGCCGCCGCGCCCTGGAGGAGGCGGGAGCCGACCAGCATCTCCTGGTTGGCCGCGAAGCCGCAGAGCGCGGAGGCGAGGGTGAAGCCCGCCGTGCCGAGGAGGAAGAGGCGCTTGCGCCCGTAGATGTCACCGAGTCGGCCACCGGTGATCAGCCCGGCGGCGAACGCGAGCGCGTACCCGGCGGTGATCCACTGGATGGCGCCGAAGGAGGCGCCGAGGTCCCGCTCGATGCTGGGGATCGCGATGTTGACGATCGTGGCGTCGACCAGGTCCATGAAGGCGGCCGTCATGACGATGGCCAGGGCTATCCAGCGCCGCTTGTCGCTCGTGTCGGTGGGGGCCGCGTCCGTGGTGACGCCGGCGTCGTGTGCACTCATACGAAGAAGATAAAGGCCATCTAGGTCAAATGACGTCCTAGATGACCCTCATGCTGAAACGCATGACGGACACCCCGGTACGACTCCTGAATCTGCTCTCGCTCCTCCAGACCCCGCGTGAGTGGCCCGGAAGCGAACTCGCCGAACGGCTCTCGGTCTCCGCCCGCACGATCCGCCGGGACATCGACCGGCTCCGGGACCTCGGCTATCCCGTCGAGGCGACGCTCGGCGCGGTCGGCGGCTACCGGCTCGTCGCCGGTACGGCCATGCCGCCGCTCCTCCTCGACGACGAGGAGGCCGTCGCCATCGCGGTCGGCCTGCGGGCGGGGGCCGGGCACGCGATCGAGGGCGTGGAGGAGGCGTCCGTACGGGCCCTGGCGAAGCTGGAGCAGGTACTGCCGGCCCGGCTGCGGCACCGGGTCTCGACCCTCCAGAACGCCACGATCCCGCTGACGCGTGGCGACGGCGCCACGGTCACCCCCGCCACGCTCACCACCCTGGCGGGCACGGTCACCGGCCGGGAGAAGCTGCGCTTCGGCTACCGGGCGGGCGACGGGGCCGAGTCGAAGCGTCTGGTCGAGCCCTACCGGCTCGTCTCCACGGGACGCCGGTGGTACCTCGTGGCGTACGACCTCGGGCGGGAGGACTGGCGCACCTTCCGGGTGGACCGGGTGACCGACCCGCTCGCCACAGGGGCCCGCTTCAGCCCCCGCGAGCTGCCCGCGGGGGACGCGGCGCAGCTCCTGGTCCGCTCCATGTCGCGGGCTCAGCCGGAGCTCGACCTGGACGTCACGTTCGACGCCCCCGCCGACTTCGTGACGGCCCGCCTCCCGTCCCACCTGGTCCCCACCGCGACGGGTCCCGCCACCTGCCGTCTCCGCACGCGCTCGACGGACTCCGTCGAATGGCTGGCCCTCCGCCTGGCCCTGGTGGACGCCCCCTTCGCCATCCACGGCCCGGAGGCCCTGCTCACCTACGTGGAGGACCTGGGCACGAGACTGACGCAAGCGGCGACCCGCGGCTGACGACGGGCGCGGATACGGGCACGGGGGCTGCGCCCGGGCGCGGCTTGGCCGAGTGCGGGCGCGGCTTGGCCGAGTGCGGGCGCGGCTTGGCCGAGTGCGGCTGCGCCCGGGCGCAGCCGCAAAGACCGGGGACACCCGGGGACGCCAAGGGCCCGGGGGCACCGAGACGGCACCCCCCGGCTCTGGCAGCCGGCCGCCCTAGGCCACCGCGTCGAAGCCCGTGTCGTGGGCCATCTTCTTCAGTTCCAGGAGCGCGTGCTTCTCGATCTGGCGGATCCGCTCGCGCGTCAGGCCGTGCTGCTTGCCGACCTCCGTGAGCGTCCGCTCGCGCCCGTCCTCGATCCCGTACCGCATACGGATGATCGAGGCCGTCCGGTGGTCGAGCTTGGCGATGAGGTCGTCGAGCTCCTCGCTGCGCAGCAGCGTGAGCACCGACTGCTCGGGCGAGATCGCCGACGTGTCCTCGAGGAGGTCGCCGAACTGCGTCTCGCCCCCGTCGTCCACGGACATGTTCAGCGAGACCGGGTCCCGCGCCCAGTCCAGGACGTCGACGACCCGCTCGGGCTTCGTGTCCAGCTCGGCCGCGATCTCCGCGGGCTCGGGCTCACGGCCGTGCTCGCGGTTGAACTCGCGCTGGACCCGGCGGATCCGGCCGAGCTCCTCCACCAGGTGGACGGGGAGCCGGATGGTGCGGGACTGGTCGGCGATGGACCGGGTGATGGCCTGGCGTATCCACCACGTCGCGTACGTGGAGAACTTGAAGCCCTTCGCGTAGTCGAACTTCTCGACCGCGCGCACCAGGCCCGCGTTCCCTTCCTGGATCAGGTCGAGCAGCGGCAGCCCGCTGCGCGGATAGCGCCGCGCCACGGCCACCACGAGCCGCAGGTTGGACTTGATGAAGAGGTCCTTGGCGCGCTCGCCGTCGGCGACCAGCGCTTCGAGCTCCTCACGGGACGCCCCACCGGCTTCGCTCTCCACCTCTCCGTCGAGGATCTGCTGGGCGTACACGCCCGCCTCGATCGTCTGGGAGAGCTCGACCTCCTTGGCGGCGTCGAGCAGGGGCGTACGCGCGATCTCGTCGAGGTACATGCCGACCAGGTCGCGGTCGGCGATCTCCCCGCCCACGGCGCGAACGCTGCTTGCCCGGCCGGCCCCGCTCTTGGCGGAGGTCTGACGACGGGCGACGGCACGGGTTGCCATGCGTGCTCCCTTGCTGAGTAGGTCGCGACACCTTTTCGGGTGCCCTGCATCCGACGGAAACAACGACTGGAATCCGGACAGAATTCCCACCCGGCACATGGATTTTCGCGATCATGCAGTATCCTGCGCCGCCGCCGCCCCTTCGGGCATGCTTCCGGCACCCACGTAGGCGCAGGTCAGACCGGGCACGGAGGGTGATGCGGCGCCGCTCGCAAGGTTCACGACCACACCGTCGGTGAGACTGCGATCACATGCGGCGCCATCCCTGAAGACGTCGGGACGGGCCATCGGGTTGCCCACCCGGGGGCGACGTCGTGACGACCTGCACGACGGAGCCTCGGCAGCCCGTACGAGAGAGCCGGATCGGCCTCGCGGACTAGGTCCCGGGCGCCTCGCGGACTAGGTCCCGAGCCCGTTACGCCCCACCCCTGCCCCGCCCTAGCGTCGGTCCCATGAGCGACGCATCCGGCACCGAAGCATCCGGCACCCTCGACGAAGCCCTCGAACGCCTCCACACCACGGGCCCCGAGCGCAACGGCTGGCTCACCAACCATGCCCCGATGGCCGTCGAGGCCCTGGTCCGCAACGGCCGGGCCTCGACCGTGCACCGCTGGCTCGACCGCTACGCGCACAAGCTGGAGGAGCTGCCGCCGCCGTCCCGCCCCGTCACCGCCGACGTCTGGCGCGAGGCGCTCGGGGACCCGGTCCGGATCACCGACTGGACCCGTTTCTTCACGCACGAGCTCGACGAGCGCCCCTGGCGGGAGGTCCTCGCCGAGTGGTGGCCCCGGCTGCTGCCGGGGATCGCGGCCTCGGCGACGCATCCCGTGATCCGTACCGGTCATGCCGTACGGACCCTCCTGGCCTCCGGGAACGCGGGAGCGACCGCGCCGCGGCGCGCCGAGCTGGCGCACGCGCTCGGCTACTGGGCGGCCCGCAGTCAGGTGCTGCCGCCCCTCACCCCGCTCGCCGTGGCACCGACGGCGGCGGCCGCGCTGGACGCCGTACCGCCGGTTCCGGTGCAGGAGGGCGGGATCAGGGACCGGCTCGCCCAGCTGACGGCGGTCCCGGTCTGGGGTGCGGCGCCGGACCCCGACACGGCGAAGGCCCTGCTCACCGAGCTGGTGACGGCGGCCACGCACCGGTACGCCTCGCACGGCCACGGCGAGCCGATCATGCTCGTGCACGCGGCGACCGCGCCGAACGCGGTCCTGCGCGCCCTGCCCGCGCTCCCCCGCGAGCTGTGGGCGCCGAGTCTGGCGGCGGCCTGGGCGGCGGCGGCCGCGGTGACCGCCGCGTACACCCCGGCGGAGCCCGCCGCCCTGGCGCCGACCTCCCTCACCGCCGAGGAGGTCTTCGAGCGGGCGGCGGCGCACGGCGGCGACCACACGATCAAGTTCACCGACACGGCGCTGGACGTGGGCGATCCGCTCGCGCTCGCCGCCGCCGTCCGCTCGATCGAGCTGAACCCGCCGGTCTTCTGACCGCCGGGGCCGGCCGCGACCTACCCGAACTGCACCGACCGCTTGGCGAGCCCCATCCAGAAGCCGTCGATGACGGACCGCTCCGCGTCGAGGTCGCCGGCCGCGTCCGCCGCGCCCATCGTGACGAACAGCGGGGCGAAGTGCTCCGTCCGCGGATGGGCGAGGCGCCCGGCCGGCGACTTGTGCGCGAAGTCCAGGAGGGCGTCGACGTCGTGCGCGGCGAGGGCCTCGTGCCCCCAGGCGTCGAACTCGGCGGACCAGCCCGGCACCCCGCCGCCGGTGTGGCGGAGCGCGGCGAGGTTGTGGGTGAAGAAGCCGCTGCCCACGATCAGCACGCCCTCGTCGCGGAGCGGGGCGAGCCTGCGCCCGATGTCCATGAGGCGGCGGGGGTCGAGGGTGGGCATGGAGATCTGGAGTACGGGGATGTCGGCGCCCGGGAACATCTCGACGAGCGGCACGTACGCGCCGTGGTCGAGGCCCCGGTCGGGGATGTCCTGCACGGGCGTGCCGGGCGCGCGGAGCAGCTTGCGGACGGACTCGGCGAGCGCGGGCGCGCCGGGAGCCGCGTACTGGACGCGGTAGTAGTGCTCGGGGAAGCCCCAGAAGTCGTAGACGAGGGGGACGGTGTCGGTGGCGCCGAGCGCCAGCGGGGCCTCTTCCCAGTGTGCGGAGACCATGAGGATCGCCTTGGGGCGCGGGAGGTCCGCGGACCAGGCGGCGAGCTCACCGGGCCAGACGGGGTCGTCGGCGAGTGGCGGGGCACCGTGGGACAGGTAGAGGGCGGGCATGCGTTCCAGCGTGGCGTCCATGGCGACCACCTCCGACTTCCTCAGTTCTTGAAACTTCAAGCTCACCGTTCAGCAGTAGCGTAGACCGATATAGTTCAACTTTCAAGAATGAGTCGTAGGATTGGGCACCATGGGAGACATGACCGAACCCCGCTGGCTCAGTGACGAGGAGCAGCGCGTCTGGCGCGCGTATCTGCACGCCACCACGCTCCTCGAGGACCACCTCGACCGCCAGCTGCAACGTGACGCCGGAATGCCGCACATCTACTACGGGCTGCTCGTCCAGCTCTCCCAGGCCCCCCGCCACCGGCTGCGGATGACCGAGCTGGCCAAGAGCGCCAAGATCACCCGCTCCCGCCTCTCCCACGCGATCGCCCGGCTGGAGAAGAGCGGCTGGGTGCGGCGCGAGACCTGCGCCTCCGACAAGCGCGGCCAGTTCGCCCGGCTGACGGACGAGGGGATGGAGGTCCTCCGGCAGAACGCCCCGGGTCATGTGCGGGCGGTCCGCCAGGCCCTCTTCGACCGGCTGTCCTCCGAGCAGGTGGAGCAGCTCGGCACCATCATGCGCGTCATGGCCCAGGGCCTCGAACCCGCGGACGCGGACGCGGACCTGCCCTGGCTCCGCTGACCGGACCCCGGAACACGCACCCGGACACGGAAGCGGCCCCGCCCCGGCTCCCCCGACCGGGACCCCCGGAACACGCACCACCGGACACGGGTACGGACCTGCCCCGGCTCCGCCGAGCGGAACCGGGGCAGGTCCGTACCGGGACCACGTGAGTCGTCCGTACCGGAACAGCGTGGATCAGTGGGCGATGACCGGCACCTTCACCTCGTCGTCCGCGCCCTTGCCGGACCCGGCCACGACACCCATGTCCGGCTTGCCGGTGTTGATCAGAACGAAGGCGATCGTGGCCGAGACGACCAGGATGCCGACGGCCCACCAGATGGCCGCCGTGTAGCCCTCGACCATGCCCTGGAGCTGGAGCAGCTTCTGCCCGGCCGGGGTGGTCGCGCCCGCCGCGTTGTCCGTCAGGTACGCGGTGGTCGCCGAGGCGGCGATCGTGTTCAGCAGGGCCGTACCGATGGCACCGCCGACCTGCTGCGAGGTGTTGACCATCGCGGAGGCCACACCGGCGTCCCGCGGGTCCACGCCGAGCGTCGCGAGCGACATGGCCGGCATGAACGCCGTACCCATGCCCAGACCCAGCAGCAGCTGCGCGGGCAGGATCAGACCGGCGTACGAGGTGCCGATCTCCAGCTGCGTGAGCAGCAGCATGCCGACACCGGCGGTCAGGAAGCCGGGGGCCATGAGCATGCGCGGCGGGACGCGGGTCATCAGCCGCGTACCGATCTGCGTCGAGCCGATGATCATGCCCGCGATCATCGGGAGGAACGCGAAGCCCGTCATGACCGGCGAGTAGCCCTTCACGACCTGGAGGTAGTAGGTCAGGAAGAGGAACAGGCCGAACATCGAGATGACGGCGAGACCCAGCGACAGGTAGACACCACCGCGGTTGCGGTCGGTCAGGACGCGCAGCGGCAGCAGCGGGGACTTCACCTTCGACTCCGTGAGCACGAAGGCGAGGAGCAGCACCGCGGAGCCGACGAAGAGGCCGATCGTGCCGGCGTCGCTCCAGCCCTCGGACTCGGCGCGGGTGAAGCCGTAGACGAGCGCGACCAGACCCAGGGTGGACAGGATCACGCCGGGGATGTCGAGGGTGGAACGGTTGCGGCCGCTCGCGGGCTCACGGATCACCAGGTACGCGCCGACGGCGGCGACGATGGCGAACGGGATGTTGACGAAGAAGGTCCAGCGCCAGTTCAGGTACTCGGTGAGGAAGCCGCCGAGGATCAGACCCACGGCGCCGCCGCCACCGGCGATCGCGCCGTAGATGCCGAAGGCCTTGGCGCGCTCCTTGGCGTCGGTGAAGGTCACGGCGAGCAGCGAGAGCGCGGCGGGCGCGAGGAGCGCGCCGAAGGCGCCCTGGAGCGCGCGGGCACCGAGCATCATGGCCTCGCCGGTCGCGGCGCCGCCGAGGGCGGAGGCGAGGGCGAAGCCGATCAGGCCGACGACGAAGGTGCGCTTACGGCCCCACAGGTCGGCGATACGGCCGCCGAAGAGGAGCAGACCGCCGAAGGCGAGGGCGTAGGCGGTGATGACCCACTGCCGGTTGCCGTCCGAGATCCCGAGGTCCTGCTGGGCGGAGGGCAGGGCGATGTTCACGATCGTCGCGTCGAGCACGACCATCAGCTGGGCGAGGGCGATGAAGACGAGCGCTTTCCAGCGGCCCGGGTCGGCGTGGGTCACGGTGTGGTCGGGGACTTTCGGCATGGGGGTAGCCACCTCTTGGCGCGTACGGGTGAGAAAAGGACGAAAGGAGTGCGGGTTACGTCAGCGGGTGCGGGCGAACGCCCTGGGAGCGCGTCACGACGTGCGTGACGTGCGCGACGGGCAGGAGTCGCGCCTCAGGTCCTCCAGGGTCGCGGCCGTCCCGGGCAGCTCGGAGCGCGCGGGCGCCTCCAGGCCGTCGAGGAACAGCTGCAGATGGCGATGGACGAACTGGTCGAAGTTGGTGCCGCAGGCCGTTCCCGGCAGCGGGCGGGTCAGTTGCGAGACCGCCACCATCAGGTCGCCGACGCCGACGTCGGCACGGAGCCGGCCGGCCCGCTGGGCACGGTCGACGAGCGACTGGACGGCTTCCTCCACGCGCTCGCGCTCGACCGTCAGGTCGGGGTGGTCCTGGTCGAAGGCGCCGTCGAGCATCGGGCACAGGGCGCCGATGCGTTCGCCGGCGGCGGCGTGGGTGAAGCGCCGGAGGGCGGCGAAGCTGTCGTCCTCCTCCTCCACGGCCCGTTCGGCGAGTTCGGTGACGCGGGCCATGATCGAGAGCACGACCTCGCGGACGAGGTCGGTGCGCTCGGGGAAGTTCCGGTAGAGGGTGGCGTTCCCGACGCTGGCCCGGCGTGCGATCTCGTCGTACGGCACCTGGGGGCCGAACTCGACGAACATCTCACGGGCCGCCGCCACGAGCCGCTCGCGGTTGCGCAGGGCGTCGGCGCGCGGGCGGGGTACGCGGCGGGCGGGCGCGGTATCGGCGACGTCGCTGGTCACGCCACGGCCTCCTCACAGGTCGGGAACACGGAACACGGACAGGGTTTCGAGTTCCCGCGGATCGCGCGGGGACTCGGAGACTCGGTGCGGGCCCGGGGGCCCGGTGCGAGCTCGGTGCGACACCTCTCGGAGGCATCCGGGGAAGTACTCCCCACTTCGCTCGACACAGTGCTAAACGGGGAGCGCGTCCCCGGTTATTTCCCGACCTCCTGTGACCTGGACCACAGCCCCCGCCCCCGGTCGCATACCCACGATCGGGCCACCCGGCGCGCGCACCGGAACCACCCGTCACAGGCTGATCGCACAGCGCGGCCCCGCGACCACCGGAAGGGGCCGTGCCGCCGACCTGCCCCCACCGGAGAGGCGCCCGTATGCAGCACCCCCGCCGACGGATACGCAGACCCGTCGCCCTGGCCGCGACCACGGCGCTCTCCCTCGCGCTGCTCGCCTCCGCGAGCACCACCCTCCCCGGGCCCGCCCCGGCCTCGGCGGGCCCCGTGGCCGCCGCGCCCGGCGGCGCCCAGCTGGGGCCGTGCCGCATCGCCACCACGATGGGCGTGCAGATGTCGGAGGGGCTGCCCACCGCCCCCGGATACGTACGCTCCACGGGCCAGGTCAGGGCCCTCAACCTGATGATCGACTTCCCCGACGCCGCCGGTGACGGCACGGCGATGAGCCGCTTCCGCGAGTTCTTCCCGCAGACCGCCGACTGGTTCCACATCAGCTCGTACGGGCGACTGCGCTACCTGGCCGAGGCGCCGATACCCGACTGGCTGCGGATGCCCAAGGCGTTCTCGGAGTACGGGATCGAGCGCGGCTCACCGTACGAACCGGGCTACCGCTCCCTCGTCCAGGACATCGTCAAGGCGGCCGACAGCCAGGTGGACTTCAGCGCGTACGACCTGGTCAACATCCTGGTCACGCCGAACGCCGGGCCCTCCGCCCTCGACACCGTCCTGTCCGTGACCTTCTCCGGCAACGACGAGGCCCCGTACGCGGACGGCGTGCCGCTCGCCAACACGTCCTTCGTCTACAGCCGCCAGGACGACGGCTCCGGCAGCTTCGCCGAGACCGGCTACCGGGTCCTGCCCCACGAGAACGGGCACGTCTTCGGCCTTCCCGACCTGTACACCTCGGACGGCGGCGGCACCGTCGGGCACTGGGACATCATGTCCGAGGACTGGGGCGCCAACAACGACCTGCTCGGCTGGCACAAGTGGAAGCTGGGCTGGCTCGACAACGACCAGATCGGCTGCGCGTCCAGCCCCGGCACCGGCGACTACACCCTCACCCCGCTCGCGGTCACGGGCGGCCCCAAGCTCGCGTTCGTCCCGCTCTCCGACACCTCCGGGTACGCGGTCGAGGTCCGCAGCAAGGACGGCAACGACGAGGCGGTCTGCGAGCAGGGCGTCCTGGTCTACCGGGTGGATTCCGACGTGGACACCGGCCACGGCCCGGTGACCGTGTCCGACAGCGAGCACGCGAGCGGCGGCTGCACACGGCGCGCCAACGTCCACGCGGAACTGTCGGACGCCCCGTACCGCCCCGGCGAAACGTTCACGGACCGCGCCAACGGCATCCGGATCAGCGTGCTCGACGAGGACGAGAACGGCACGTACCGGGTCCGGATCACCCGCCGCTGACGCAATTCCGGCGCCGGACCGTCAACCGCCGCTGACGCACCGCCCGGCGCCGGACCGTCAACCGCCGCTGAACAGCTCGCCCCGCAACTCCCGCTTGAGGATCTTCCCGGTCGGGTTCCGGGGCAGCTCCCCCTCCCGTACGAGGACCTGCGAGGGCACCTTGAAGGCGGCGAGACGCGCGCCCACGTGCGCGCGCAGCTCCTCGGTCCCGGCGGCGGCGCCGGGCCGCAGCCGGACGACGGCCGCGACCTCCTCGCCCAGGAGCGGGTGCGGCACGCCGAGCACAGCCGCGTCGACCACGTCCGGGTGCTGGTGCAGCACGCCCTCGACCTCGACGCAGTACACGTTCTCGCCGCCCCTGATCACCATGTCGGTGAGCCGGTCGACGATGCTGACCCGCCCCTCCGCGTCCACCCGCGCGAGGTCCCCGGTCCTGAACCACCCGTCCTCGCCGAACGCGGCACGGGTCGCCTCCTCGTTCCCCCAGTAGCCCCGGACCAGCGCCTGCCCGCGCAGCCACAGCTCGCCGACGCCCTCGGCGTCCGGCCGGTCGATCCGCACCTCGGTGGTGGGCGAGGGCCGGCCGACGCTCCCGGGGTGGGCGCGGTACTCGGCGCCGACGTTCGAGAGGACTCCGCCGCTGGTCTCGGTCAGCCCGTAGCCGTTGCGGGGCTCCAGCCGCTCCCCGTACCCGGCGGTGATCCCGTCGACGATCCCGGGCGGGGCGGCCGCGCCACCGGTGCTGAGGAGCGTGAGGCTGTCCAGCCCGTCGCCGGTGGAGCGGGCGAGATCGAGCAGCTGGAGGGCGGTGGTGGGCACGCCCGCGTAGTGCGTGACCCGGTGCTCCCGGATCAGTCCGAGTGCCCGGCCCGCGTCCCACTTCCGCATCATGACCAGGGTTCCGCCGGCCGCCATCACCCCGTAGAAGGAGGTGAACGCGGCCACGTGGAAGAAGGGGAACGTGGTCAGCGACACGGGCGCGGGCCCCGTCCCGGGCACGTCACCGCGCGCGAGGGCCGCGGCGGCGGCGAAGAACCGGGGGTTCATGGCGGCCCCGGCCTGCGCGAGCTGGGTGGCGACGGCGCCCTTGGGCCGCCCGGTGGTGCCGGAGGTGTAGATGATCGTGGCGTCGTGCTCGGGCAGGACGTCGACGACGGGCGGCCCGAGGAAGGGATCGGTGTCGGCGGCGTACGTCACGAAGCCGTCCGCCGGCTCACCCCGGACGGCCTGCTCGCGGACGTCCTCGGGCCCGTCGGGGAAGACGATTCCGGGCACCCCGTTCCGGGCGGCCCACGCCCGCACCCGACCGGCCCGGTCCCCGTCCACGAGCAGCACGCCCGGCGTGCAGTCGTCGAGCGCGTACGTGAACTCGTCCTCGGTCCACCAGGCGTTGAGGGGCACGGCGACGAGGCCGGCCAGCTGCGCGGCCCAGAAGGCGGTCTGCCACTCGGGGCGGTTCCGCATGGCCACCACGGCCCGGTCCCCCGGCCGCAGCCCGTACTCCCCGACGAGCCGCCGGGCGAGCCCGCACGCCTCGTCGAAGAACTCCCGGTACGTCGTCCGCGCGTCCTCGGAGACGAGGAACACCTGGTCCCCGTATCCCCAGACGACCTCCACGAACTCCCGCAGGGTCCGCGGCCCGGAGGCGTACACCCCCTCGCTCACCGCGAAGGGAGCACCGGGCGCGGTCAGCCGCGCTTCCACCACGAGGACCTCCTCAAGCGCCTGCTCACCTGCGCCGCGACGCTATGCCTCGCCCCTCATCGGGTCAACCCCGGGTGGCCGGGGGCAGCGGGGCGCCGGTCGGAATCAGGGACCGGGAGCCGGGGGCCGGGTGCCGGGTGCCGGGGGCCGGGAGGGCATCTGTGCTCGGGGTCCGCGACGCCATCCGTGCTCGGGGTCGGCAACCGCATCCGCGCTCGGGGGCCGCAGCGGCATCCGCGCTCGGGGTCGGCTCAGCCGTTCCTCCCCGTGAAGATGCGCTGCCTGCGGTGCAGGAGGCCGGAGGCCACGGCGCCGGCGAGCGCGAGCGTCAGCAGAACGGCGAGGGACGGGTTGATGTAGCCGGGGATGACGACGTCGTAGTCGCGGCCGTTCGACGCCTCGCAGACGAGCCGCAGCGGGACGAAGTCCCCTCGGCGGCCGACGAGTACGGGTACGTCTCCGGGGCGCCGCGCCTCGCACGCCTCGGCCTGCTCCTGCTCCTCGGTGAGGAGGACGTGGAGGAGCCCCCACAGATAGAGGGCGGTTCCGGCGGCGACCGCGGCCAGGGACACGTCCCGGCAGAACCGGGCCGGGGTGTACCGGCGGAGGGTCCCCGGCGAGAGCCGTGAGCAGAGGTACACGGTGAGCGCCATCAGGATCGCCGCGCCGGCGAACAGGCCGACGAAGAGCCCGCCGACGTCGTGCCCCTGCCAGGGGTTGGATGCCATGACCACGGCCACGGCCCGTCAGGCCTCACGGCCGGCGCGGTCGCGCTGCCCGGGCGCGGGCAGGCGGCTCGGGACGGACCGGCGGGTCGGGGCCGGCCGGTGGGTCGGTATCTCCGCGCGGCCCCCCGACCGCGGTCTTCCGTCGGCCCACAGGGGTGCCACCGGGACAGATGCCGCCATCTCCTCGACCATGGATGTCCTTCCCTCGCGATCGCAGTCGGTGCCGGTGTCGGTGTCGTCGACACCCGAGGAAACGGTCGGAAGCCCCCCAACCCACCCCGCTCGAAGGCCCGTTGGGACCCTCACCCGGAACCTAGGCCATCCGGCGGGCACGCGACACGGGATGGCGCCACATGGCGCACGATGGCGCACAGTGGCGCCATTTGACTTGCAATGGCGCCACGCTGGTGCCACTATTGCGTCATGGACCTCACCCCGTACGTAGACAACCTCCGCCACGAGCTCGGTGTGGCCGCCCAGGCGGGCGGGGACGAAGCCCGTGCCCTGGCCGAGCGGCTGACCGGTCAGCTCGAGTCGGCCGCCCGTCTGACCCTGCTCAACGCCCTGTCGGACGCGATGGACGAGGTCACCCGCGATCTGGCTCCCGGCTCGGTCGACCTGCGGCTCCGCGGCCTGAACCCGGAGTTCGTGGTGACGCCACCGCCCACCGCCGAGCTCTTCGCCGAGGCCGACACCGCGGTCCAGGCCCCGCCGCCCCCGCCCGCGCCCCTGGTCGAGGGCGAGGAGGGTGGCGCCACCTCGCGCATCAACTTCCGCCCGCCGGCCCAGCTCAAGGTCCGGGTCGAGGAGGCCGCGAGCCGCGAGGGTCTCTCGGTCAACGCCTGGCTGGTCCGGGCCGTGGCCGCCGCCCTGGAGCCCGGCGCGGCGAGCCGCCCCCGGAAGGGCCCGACGGGCCCGAGCCCCTCCGTCGGGCAGGGCTTCACGGGCTGGGTCCGCTAGCCGCACCGGGGCCACCTCACCGTCACAACACGGCACTTCACCCGAGCACACACTCCACGAGCCAGAGGACGGCACAGCCATGCCTACTTTCGAAACCCCCGAGCCCCTCTCCGCCACCGTCGAGATCGAGATGGGGCGGGCCAGGATCGTCGCGGGTGAGCGCACCGACACCGTGGTCGAGGTGACGCCGAGCGACCCCGGCGACAAGCTGGACGTCCAGGCCGCCGCGGACACCAAGGTCACCTGCGCCGGCGGCAAGCTGCTGGTCAAGGGCCCCAAGAAGCGCTCGCTCTTCGGCAAGATCGGCTCGGTGGACGTGACCGTCGAGCTGCCCACGGGCTCGGAGCTGACCGGCAGCACCGGTCTCGGCGAGCTGATCGGCGAGGGGCGGTTCGGCGACTGCCGCCTCACGACCGCCGCCGGGGACATCCAGCTGGACGAGGCCGCGGCCGTACGGCTGAAGACCTCGCACGGCGACATCCTCGTGGACCGCACGACGGGCGAGACCGAGATCCAGGGCTCGGGCCGGGTGCGCGTCGGCCGGATCGACGGATCCGCGACCGTCAAGAACCTCAACGGCGAGACCGTGATCGGCGAGGTCGGCGGGGAGCTGCGGGTGAACTCGTCCAACGGGCCCATCAGCGTCGTACGCGCCAAGTCCTCGGTCACCGCCAAGACCGCGAGCGGCACCATCCGCCTCGACGAGGTCGTCCGCGGCCGGATCACCCTGGACTCCGCCGCCGGCGGCCTGGAGATCGGCATCGCCGAGGGCACGGCGGCCTGGCTCGACGTCCGGTCCACGGCCGGCCGCGTACGCAACGAGCTGGGTACGGCGGACGGCCCGGGGCAGTCCGAGGAGACGGTCGAGGTCCGGGGCCGCACGAGCGTCGGCGACATCGTCATCCGCCGCGCGTAGCCCCGGAGCACGACGGCGTACGCATCGCCCTACGGCGTACGCACCGTACGCATCGCCCCACGGCGTACGCACCGCACCACACCGCACCACACCGCATCACAACGCGTCGCATCGCAACGAGGGGAGGGAGAGCCCGATGGACCGCGCACCACAGACCAGCACCAGCGCCACCCACACCGTCCCAGGCTCCCCCGGCACCCCCGCCGCACCCGGCGCCTCCGCCACGCCCACCCCGCCCACCACGCCCACCACCCCCGGCGCCGTCAGTTCCTTCGTCCGGTTCGTGATCCTCGGCGGCGGAGTCGGTCTCGCCTCCAGCGCGGCCGTGGCCCTGCTGTCCGCCTTGCTGCCGTTCGCCCTGGCCAACGCGTTGATCGCCGTGGTCTCGACGGTCCTCGCCACCGAGTTGCACGCCCGGTTCACCTTCGCGTCGGAGCAGCGACCCGCCGGGCGCGGCGGCCTGCTCCGCTGCGGACTCCGCCACCACCTGCAGTCCGCCGGGACGGCCACGGCCGCCTTCGCCGTCACCACGCTGGCGGTGCTCGCCCTGCACGCGTTCGACAGCGCGCCCGGTCTCGCCGTCGAGCAGACCGTCTACCTCTCGGCCTCGGCCCTCGCCGGTATCGGCCGCTTCCTGACGCTGCGCCTGTACGTCTTCGCCACCACCCGCAAGCAGCCCGCCCCGGTCACCGTCGCCCTGCAGGCGTCCCCGACCCGCCGCGACCTGCTCACCACCGCGTCCTGAACCGGGCCCCGGGGGCTGTGGTGCCATAGCGGCGCCCGGGCAGCACCCCGGCGACGAGGCATCACCACCCCGACACCCGGGCACCCCCGCACCCCGCACCCCGCACCCCGGCTACAACGCATCACCGCGCCCACACAAGCCGAACACCGCCGAGGCGCCATCCCGTGCTGCCCAGGCACGGGAACCCCCTCCCCCTCGCCCTCTCCCTCCTCCCCTCCCTCCTCCACCACCACCCTCACCACCACAGACCCGACAGGAGCCCCACCGTGGCTACGTTCCTCTCCAGACTGGGCCGCCTCGCCTTCCGGCGCCGGGGGGTGATGGTGCTGCTCTGGCTGCTGGTCTTCGGCGGCATGGGCTTCGCCGCCTCGGCAGCGCCGACTCCGCCGGCCGACACGTTCTCGATGCCGGGTACCGAGTCGCAGGAGGCCTTCGACCTGCTGACCGAGAAGTTCCCGGACGCGAGCGCCGACGGCGCCCGTGCCCGGGTCGTCGTCCGGGCTCCCGGCGGGTCGAAGATCACGGCGCCCGCGCAGCGGACCGTGGTCGAGCGGCTCGTCGGCGCCCTGAGGACCTCGTCCCCGCAGGTGGTGGGCGTGGCCGACCCGTACAGGTCGCCCGACGTCAGCATCAGCGAGGACGGGACGACGGCCTACCTGGTGGTGACGTACAGGGTCCCCGCGATGGAGGTCGACGACGCGGCGCACACCGCCCTCGACGGCGCCGTCGCGCAGGCCGAGAAGTCGGGGCTCACCGTCGAGGCCGGCGGTGACGCCGTGAAGATCGAGCAGGCGATGGGCGGCACCGGCGAGCAGATCGGCATCCTGGTCTCCGCGTTCGTCCTCGTGCTGACCTTCGGCTCGATGATCGCCGCCGGAATGCCGCTGATCACCGCGCTGATCGGTGTCGGGATCGGCATCTCGGGCATCACCGCGCTCGGTTCCACGCTGGGCCTGTCCGGCACCACGTCGACGCTCGCGATGATGATCGGCCTCGCGGTCGGCATCGACTACGCGCTGTTCATCGTGTCCCGGTTCCGCGCCGAACGGACCGACGGCCGTACGCCCGAAGAGGCGGCGGGGCGGGCGGTCGGCACCGCGGGCTCGGCCGTCGTCTTCGCCGGACTCACGGTGGTCGTCGCCCTCGCCGGGCTCGCCGTGGTGGACATCCCGATGCTCACCAAGATGGGCCTCGCCGCGGCCGGCACGGTCGCCGTCGCCGTACTCGTCGCGATCACCCTGGTCCCCGCCCTCCTCGGCTTCGCGCCGGTCAAGGTGATGGCCCGCAGGGGACGCCTGCGGTACGCCGTCAAGCCGCTGTCGGAGCGCAAGCGGCGCAGGGCCGCCAGGCACGAGGCGAAGCAGGCCGGGCGGAACGAGGCCAACCTGGGCTCCCGCTGGGCCGGTTGCGTCCTGCGTCACCCCGTGGCCGTCCTGCTCGTCGGCGTGGTCGGTCTCGGCACGATCGCCGTACCGGCCGCGAGCCTGGAACTCGGCCTGCCGGGCGAGGGCCAGATGTCGACCGAGACCACTCAGCGCAGGGCGTACGACCTGCTCTCGGAGTCCTTCGGCCCCGGGTTCAACGGTCCCCTGATGGTCACCGTGCAGGCGAAGGACGCCAAGGCCGCGGGCGACGAGATCGGCAAGGTCCTCGGAAGGACGGACGGCGTGGCCTCGGTCTCACCGGCCACCGCCAACAATGCGGGCGACACGGCGATCCTCACCGTCGTCCCGGAGACGGGTCCGACCGAGAAGAAGACCGAGCAGCTGGTCCACGCCCTCCGCGACACCGCCGGCGACCTGGAGCGGAGCACGGCGTCCCGGATCCTCGTGTCCGGCCAGACGGCCATGTTCATCGACTTCTCGCAGACCCTCGACGACGCCCTGCTGCCGTACCTGGCCCTGGTCGTGGGCCTCGCCTTCCTGCTCCTGATGGTGGTCTTCCGCTCGGTCCTGGTCCCGCTCAAGGCGGCCCTCGGCTTCCTGCTCTCGGTGACCGCCGCCCTCGGCGCCGTCGTGGCGGTCTTCCAGTGGGGCTGGCTCGCGGACCTCTTCGGCATCGACGCACCGGGCCCGATCATGAGCACGATGCCGATCTTCATGATCGGCGTGGTCTTCGGCCTGGCGATGGACTACGAGGTCTTCCTGGTCAGCCGGATGCGCGAGTCGTACGCCCACGGGGCACGCCCGGCGGAAGCGGTCGTCGACGGCTTCCGCTACGGGGGCCGGGTGGTCGCCGCGGCCGCGGTCATCATGATGAGCGTCTTCTCCGGCTTCATCGTGGAGGACAACGACTTCGTCAAGATGATCGGCTTCGCCCTGGCCATCGCCGTCCTCTTCGACGCGTTCGTCGTCCGTATGGCGATCGTGCCCGCGCTCTTCGCGCTGCTCGGCAGGTCGGCGTGGTGGCTGCCGAAGTGGCTGGACCGGCTCCTGCCCCGGGTGGACGTCGAGGGCGAGAAGCTCGGCGCGCCGCAGACGGCGGAGCACCCGCACCGGGAGCGCACTCTGGTCGGCTGAGCGCCACACGGCGCCACTGGAAGGCGCCTCCGCACCGGCTCGAACCGACGCGGAGGCGCCTTCCGTCTTGTGGGGCGGTACGCCATCGAGGCACCGGAACCACAAAACCCCAGGTCAGGGCAGCGACGCCACATGGCGACACAATTGGCAGCATGAGTGGCGCCATAAAGTCTCGACATGGCGCCAACCCTGTGCCACGATGATGGCGCAAGCACAGCACGACATGGCGCCACATCAGCGCCACCCCACCGGCCACCACACCACGGCCCGAGCCGACGACCCACCGCCCCACACTCTTCTCTCCCGCCCCTCCCTCTCCCCTCCCCCACCCGAAGAGAAAGGCCCGCCCAGCATGAACACCGCGACCGCGACCACAGCGGCCACCAGCACGCGCTCCGCGGCGATCTCCGCGACCGGCCTGCGCAAGTCGTACGGCGACAAGGTGGTGCTCGACGGCATCGACCTGCGGATCCCCGAGGGCACGGTCTTCGCCCTGCTCGGCCCCAACGGAGCGGGCAAGACCACGACGGTGGAGATCCTCTCCACGCTGATCACGGCCGACGGCGGCGAGGCGCGGATCGGCGGCCACGACGTGGCGGCCGAGGCCGGCGCGGTACGCGGCCGGATCGGCGTCACCGGACAGTTCGCCGCCGTCGACGGGCTGCTGACCGCCGAGGAGAACCTGATCCTCATGGCGGACCTGCACCACCTGAGCCGCGACGAGGGCCGACGCCGCACCGCGGAGCTCCTGGAGCGGTTCGAGCTGACCGAGGCGGCCCGCAAGAACGTCGCCACCTTCTCCGGCGGTATGCGCCGCAAGCTCGACCTGGCGATGACGCTGGTCGGCCGGCCGCGGATCATCTTCCTCGACGAGCCGACCACGGGCCTGGACCCGCGCAGCCGCCGCGTCATGTGGGAGCTCATCCGGGACCTGGTCACGGAGCAGGGCGTGACGATCTTCCTCACCACGCAGTACCTGGAGGAGGCCGACCACCTCGCCGACCGCATCGCGGTCCTGGACCACGGCAGGTTCGTCGCCGAGGGCACCGCGGAGGAGCTGAAGCGGCTGATCCCCGGCGGGCACGTCCGCGTCCGCTTCGCGGACGAGACGAGCCTCGCCGCCGCGGCCGGACTGTTCGGCGTCGCCACCCGCGACGACGAGTCGCTCACCCTGCAGATCCCCAGCGACGGCTCGGTCACCAACCTCCGCGCCGTGCTCGACGCCCTCGACGGCAGCGGGGTGCGGGCCGAGTCGCTCACCGTGCACACCCCGGACCTCGACGACGTCTTCCTCACCCTCACGGGCCGGCAGAACACCCCCACCACCCAGAAGGAGTCGACCCGATGAGCACCGCGACCCTCACCCCGGCCAAGACGGCCGAGCCGGCCAAGGCCCGCTCGTACGCCCTGCGCGACTCCATGACGATGCTGCGGCGCAACCTCAAGCGCCTGCAGCGCTATCCGTCGCTGACGATCACGATCGTCGTGATGCCCATCGTGATGCTGCTGCTGTTCGTGTACGTCTTCGGCGGCGCGCTCGGCACCGGCATCGGGACCGGCACGGACCGCGGCGACTACACGAACTACGTGGTGCCGGGCATCATCCTGATGGCGGTGACGTCAGGGGCGATCACGACGGCCATCTCGGTCTGCACCGACATGACGGAGGGCATCGTCAAGCGCTTCCGCACGATGTCGGTCTCGCGCGGCTCGATCCTGACGGGACACGTTCTCGCGAGCGTCATCCAGGTCGCGGCGATCCTGGTCCTGGTCACCGGCGTCTCCTTCGCGGTGGGCTTCCGGCCCGACGCCTCGCCCGTCGAGTGGCTGGCCGCCACGGGCCTGCTCCTCTTCCTGTCCTTCGGCCTGAGCTGGGTGTCCGCGGCGATGGGCATCGGCGCCAAGACGGTCGAGGCGGCGAGCAACGCCCCGATGCCGCTGACCTTCCTGCCCTTCCTCGGCAGCGCGGTCGTCACCCCGGAGTCGATGCCGACCGCCCTGCGCTGGTTCGCCGAGTACCAGCCCTTCACCCCGATCAACGAGACCCTGCGCGGCCTGCTGCTCGGCACGGAGATCGGCAACGACGGCTGGATCGCCCTGGCCTGGTGCACGGCCCTCGCGGCGATCGGCTACCTGTGGTCCCGCTCCGCCTTCAACCGCGAGACCACCCGCTGACCGGCCGACGGGGCACCAGCGAAACGCCATCGAAGGGGCGACTCCCGAACAACTCCGGGAGCCGCCCCTCCCCCGTCCCCCGCCCAAGAACCACACCTCAGCGAACCACCACCACCGTCCGCTAGGCTGTCCCCGGTACCTCTCGCCTTCGTAGCTCAGGGGATAGAGCACCGCTCTCCTAAAGCGGGTGTCGCAGGTTCGAATCCTGCCGGGGGCACCATGCAGTACCGCTCTGACCTGGGGTCTATCCCTCAGGGAGGGGTCTCACTCGGCCTCGGACGTCCCGTCCGGGGCCGTTTGCGTGCGCGCTGCGTGAGCGGACGGGGCGGCAGCCCCCGAAATTTCCCCCAACCGATCAGCATCATTCGGCACGGCGCGAGGGGCGCGCGCACGCGGGACGAGGCGGGCAGCGGCCTCGGCGATCGCAAGATCCGCCTCGGGGAGCAGGCTCGTGTACGTGTCCGCCGTGATGGTGATCGAGGAGTGGCCGAGCATCTCCTGGATGTCCTTCAGGTCGGCGCCGGCCGCGTGGGCGAGGGTCGCCGCGCCGTGGCGCAGGTCGTGGAGGCGGACCGGCGGGAGGCCGATCTCCTCGTACAGCTCGATGAAGCGGCGGGTGACGTTGGCCGGGTGGAGCAGCTCCCCGTTCTCGCGCGTGAAGACGCGGCCGGTCTCCACCCAGGCGGTCCCCCACTCCTCACGCTCCTCGTCCTGCCGAGCCCGGTGCCGGCGCAGGACCTCGACCGTGTCGGCGTCCAGGGCGATGGTGCGCGCGCCCGCGTCGGTCTTGGGGTCGTCCTCGTAGACCTCCCAGCCGTCGACGACGAGCTGCTTGGCGACGGTGATGAGGCCGGCGTCGAGGTGGGTGTCGGTCCACTTCTGCCCGCACGCCTCGCCGCGTCGGAGCCCGCGGAACGCGATGAGGTGGAAGAGGGCGTACAGCCGGTCGTCCGCCGCGTGGTCGAGGAACTGGCCGGTGTGTTCCGGCGTCCAGACCATGACCGGTGAGGGCCGTTCGCCCGTGCGCTGCCAGTGCAGGACGCGCTCCTGGGTCCAGACCTGCGCCTTGGGGCGCTTGCCCGCCTCCAGCTCGACGTGCGCGGCCGGGTTGAAGGTGATCAGCTGCTGCGCGATCGCGGAGTTCAGGGCCGCGCGCAGGGTGGAACGGACTCGCTGCCGCGTGGCCGGGCCGACGATCCGGCGATACGGCTCCATCTCGGCGATGGCCGCCTTCATCGCCTTCCGCCGGGCGCGCGGCTCGCGGCCCTTCCACGGAATCCGGGCCAGTTCTTCCACCGCCTTGCGCCGAGCGGCGTTGCCTTCGGCTATCTCGACATTGGCCTCGGCGATGGCCTCGAACATCTCGGAGAGGTGGGAGACACGAAGGCGGTCGAGCCGCAGGTGCCCGATCCGCGGCTTGAGGTGGACGCGGATGTTGCTCTCGTCGCGACTGATGGCGCTCTGGCGCCCCTTCTTACCGGCCAGCCACATGTCCAGCCAGTCGCCGACGGTGAGCCGGCTGGTGAGGTCCAGACCGTGGCTGAGACGGCGCCGGGTCGCCTCGATGTTTGGCAGCGGCGCCTTCTCCGTGGCCACCGTCTCCAGGAGGTGGGCGATCTGGGCCAGCCCCTCGGGGTCGTCGGACTCGGCGAGCCCCAGGAGAGCGCGCACGTGGTCGAGGTCGGCCTGGGCTTCCTTGAGGGTCTCGTAGCCGGCGCGGCTGAAGGAGCGTCGGGTGCCGTCCTCGCGGGGCGGGAGCTCCTGGCGGATCGAGTAGGAGCCATGCTTGCGGGTCGAGAGCTTGGGGCAGTTCTTGCCGAGCGGCTTGCCAGTCTTGGGGTCACGGCAGTAGCAGCGGCGGTGGGTGGAGCCCTTCAAAGGCGTTCCTCCGGGGTGGGGTCGGATTCGGGTTCGCGCGGGTCGACGTCGTTCAGTGCGGGTGGCAGGTCGGGTGGGGTGGCGCCCTCTTCGCGGAGTTCGCGGCGGAGGTGGCGGAGTCTGTACTTGGCGGAGATGGCCTGCTCCGCGTAGGCGGCCTGCTTGCGTTCGGCCTCCTCCCGCTGGGCGCGGCTGGTGGCCTGCTTGGCCGCGAAGCGGGCGTTCTCCTCCTCTTCGAGGGCGGCGAGTGCGGTGCGGGCGAGGCTGGCGTGGTGTTCGAAGTCGGGGACGAGGCCGGCGTCGTGTCCGGGTACTTCTGCCTCACCGGTGAAGCGCCGCAGGGCGTCCCAGGTGGGCACGAGCCTCTGGAAGGGGAGTTCCTGGGTCTCCTCGACGTAGCCGACGGGGAAGATCAGGTGGGCCGGATAGGTCTCCAGGGCGGCGGCCAGGACGATGACGTCCACCAGCGGGAGGACGGCGCGACGGCCGGACTCCATGTTGGCGATCACGTTCCGCGGGATGGGATGCCCCAGCTCCTCGCAGCGGTCCGCCAGGTCCTGTGCGCTCCACCCCATCTCCTTCCTTCTCCGCCGGACTTCTCCGGCCACGTTGGCCTTGACCCGGTCCACCCACTCGGGGAAGTCGTCCGCTTCATCGCCCATATCGCGTTGCGTCATGCAGACACATTAGCTTCCCCATCATGGTTCTTGTTGGCCTGGAGCCGGACATGAGAGCCGTGTTCGCCGAGGGCTGTGACGAGAGGGGGCGCCGCGTGCGCGACGACATCACGGAAACCGGCCCGAAGGGCATGAGCCGGGAGGAGCTGCTGGCCCTACCGGTAGCCGTTGACCTGGACACGGGCAACCGCGCGTTAGGTCTCGGGCGGAGCAAGGGCTACGAGCTGGCGAAGCGGGGCGAGTACCCGCGCAGGGTTCTGCGGCTGGGAAACGCGTACCGCGTGGTGACGGCCGATCTGCTCAGCCTGTTGGGGCTGGCCGCTTGAGAGCGGAGAAAGGTAGCAGACGGTTCTGCGCTGAGCTGACACAGAATCGCTGGACTGTCGCCGGGGGTGGACGTACGGTTCGTGGTCCCTCGCCGGGCCTGCTGCCCGCGAGAAGGAGAAGGGCCCCCGGCGGTGCGACGCCGGAGGCCCGAGCAACCCCGAACGGCCCTGGAAGAACCAACCCGGCGGCAAGGGCGTGCGAGCCCGCCACCACCAGACGAGGAGCTGCCCCGTGGAACACCCCGAAACCCAGCCCTATTCCGCCCCCGACAAGCCCGAGTGGCCGCCGACCGCCCTCCCTGGCAAGCCCGGTGAGTACACCGGTCGACTTTCTGCCGCCGACGTCATCGAGGACGTACGGGAGGCCGAGCCCGCGGAGGAGAAGGCCCCCGAGCCGACCGTCGGATCGGCCCTTCTAGACGAACTGCGTCGCCAGATGGCGAAGTTCGTGATCCTCCCCTCGCCGGAGGCGCTGGACGCCGTCACGCTGTGGGTGGCGGCCACCCACCTGCAGACGGCCTGGCAGCACGCCCCGCGCCTCGCGGTGGTCGGCCCCGCGAAGCGCTGCGGCAAGTCCCGCCTGCTGGACGTGGTCACCGAGACCGTCCACGACCCGCTGATCACGGTTAACGCCTCGGCCGCCGCCGTGTTCCGGTCGATCACGGAGAACCCGCCGACGCTGCTGGTCGACGAGGCCGACACCCTCTTCGGGTCCGCGAAGGTGGCGGAGAAGAACGAGGAGATGCGCGGCCTGCTCAACGCCGGCCACCAGCGCAACCGCCCGACCCTGCGGGTCTCCGGCCCGAACCACGAGGTGTCGAAGTTCCCGACCTTCGCCATGGCCGCCCTCGCCGGGATCGGGGACCTGCCCGACACAATCATGGACCGGTCGGTCGTGATCCGGATGCGGCGCCGCAGGCCGGGCGAGAAGGTCGCCGAGTTCCGCACCGTACGGGACACCCCCGCCCTGCACGCCGTACGGGACCAGCTCGTGGCCTGGCTCGCCCCGCTGCACGCCACCGCGATGGACCTCACCCCAGTGATGCCGGTAGAGGACCGGGCCGCCGACACCTGGGAGCCGCTGGTCGCCGTCGCCGACCTCGCTGGCGGCGCCTGGCCCGAGGCCGCGCGTGCCGCCTGCCTGGCGATGACCAGGCACGAGGCCGAGCAGGACCAGGACAACAGCGCCCCCTGAACCTCCGGCTCCTGGCCGACATCCGCCGCGCCTTCGCCGCCGAAGGGAATCCGGCCCTGCTCCGTACCGGCCGCCTGCTCGGCATCCTCAACGAGGACACCGAGTCGCCCTGGCCGGAGTACAAGGACAAGGGCCTGACCGCACGCGGCCTGCAGCTCCTGCTGAAGGACTACGGGATCAGCGCGTCAAGCCACCGTTTCCCCGACGGCTTCCAGGCCAGGGGCTTCGCGCGTGAGCAGTTCGCCGACGCCTGGAACCGGTACTGCCCCGAGCCCGCACCGGCCACCGAGCTGCTGCTCCTGCCAGCACCCACGACCGGCGCCTGACCCGCCACGACCCGTCCCGACCCGTCGCCGTGCAGGTCAGGGCCGGGACGGGTCATCTGCCCGTGACGGGTCGACCCGATGCCGCCGCACCGACCCGTACCCGCCCTGACCAGGCACGCGACGGGTCGCGACAGGTCACCCGCCACGCTCCCCGTCGAGCCCGGCGGTCACGCCCTTACCCACCTGGAGACCACCCCCTTGCACTTCCCTGCCCCAAGCACCCCGGCAGCGATACGCAGCATCCGCGCCCGCATCGCGCGGCTCACCTCGACCACCGAGGGCCAGGCCCTCAAACAGAAAGGCGATCCTGACGACGCTCGCCGAGCACCCGCACCCACTGGGAGTCGGCGCGTGACCCGCACAGGACGCATCCTCCTCGTCCTCGGCCTGGTGGCCGTCGTCCTCATGGCCTTCCGGGTCTCATGGAACGCCCTGTCCGACGTGGCCCGCGCCATCGGCGCCGACTCCACCGCCGCCTTTCTCTACCCGATCGTGGTCGACGGGCTCATGGCCCTCGCGCTGATCGCCACGCTCGTGCTGACCGGCATCGACCGGAAGTTCGCGCTGCGGGTCCTGGCGACCTACACGATCGCCAGCCTCCTGCTGAACTACGTGCACGGCCTCGTACCGGCCCTCCACACCGACTCGATCCAGTGGGGCCGACTGACCGACTTGAACTACGCGAACTGGGCCCTCGTGCTGCTGGCGACCTCGCTCCCGGTCGGGTCGATCTACTTCGGGTCGGACCTCGTGGCCAAGGTGCTGCACCACAACACCGAGTCGGCCGACTCCCCCGAAACGGCCTCTACCCAGTCGGCCGGCGAACAGGTCCCGCAGTCGACGCCTGACCGGGCCGAATCGGTTCCCGAGCAGCTGACCGAGTCGACTCCCGTGAAGGCCACCGAGGCACCCGACCTGCGGTCGGCCAAGGGAGACAAGTCGGCCCCCGCGGCCCGGCCTCCCCGGTCGGCCACCGTGGCGGAGTCGACCGGAGTCGCCCGCCGTCGAGCGACCGGCCAGGTCCCCGCCACCAAGTCGACTACCGACCACACCGGCATCACGCCCGAACTCCTCGACCGGGCCCGACTCCTGACCGTCGACTGGCCCGACGACCAGCTCACCGCCGTGGGACTGCGTACCGAGCTACGGATCGGCCAGAAGCCCTCCCGACTCCTGCGCGACCAACTGCAGGCCGACCGCACCCGTCAAGTCCAACCCGTCACGGTCAACGCCTTCGAAGCCGGGTCACTCGACGAAGCCGCCTCCCCCGCGCGCACCGTCTGACCTCGCCCTTCGGCGCATCCCGTGTCCCCGTGCAACCGAGCACGGGGACACGGGGGCCTCACACAGCCAAGCACCCAGCACCCCACGGAGAACCGATCCATGCACGACCCTCACCGCGAACTCCCCACCACTCAGGAGGAGACGATCAGCAGCCTCAACCGCGCAGCAAGTTGTCGGGTAAGGAGTCCTTACCCGGCCTCCGCCCCAGGGGAGGCGGAGGCATCCGGCGCCGAGGGGGCACCGGGGTCGGCCGGCCCGGGGGAGCCGACTCGGGGAGAAGCCCCACAACCGCCCACGCCGCGCCGCCGCCTTCGCGAATCCACGCTGCGCGAAAAGCGCGTCCACCCCCGCTACAGCGACGACGAGTTCGCCCTCCTCGCGAAAGCCGCCGCCCTCAGCCGCATGCCTGTCGGTGGCTATGTCGCCGAGACCTCGCTGGCCGCCGCCCGTGCGGATGATCCCACCGCCGCGGTGGCCGACTACCGGGCCATGGTCAAGGCGCTGATGGCGGCCAACGGGCAGCTCGGCAAGATCGGCGGCAACCTCAACCAGCTCGCATGGCATCTCAACAAGGACGGCGCGTGGCCCGCACTGGACCTCGTGCAAAGGCTGCTGGACCGGGTCGAAGCGTCGATCGCCGATGTGGACGTGGCCGTCGCTCAGGTGACCTCAGGGCGGTGAGCACGTGATTCCGAAGATCATCCTTGGCAAGAGTGCTCGCGCCACCCGTCGCCTCATCGGCTACCTGTACGGACCGGGCAGCGCCAACGAGCACGCCGACCCGCACCTGGTCGCGTCCTGGAACGGCTTCGCACCCGACCCCGGACGCAGCCCCCACCGCAACCCCAGGGACGTCGAGGACCAGCTCGCCGCACAGCTCGACCAGCCCGTGAAGATGCTCGGCGACAAGGCCCCGACGACCACGGTGTGGCACTGCCCGGTCCGGGCCGCGCCCGAGGACCCGATCCTGTCCGACGCCGACTGGGCGGACATCGCCCGCCGGATCGTGGCCGCCGCCGGCATCGCCCCCGAAGGCGACGAGGAAGCCTGCCGCTGGGTGGCGGTCCGCCACGCTGACGACCACATCCACATCGCCGCCACCCTCGTACGCCAGGACGGCCGCCGCCCCCGCCGCGACCACGACATCCGCGCCGTCCAGCGCGAAGCCCGAAAGATCGAAGCCGACCTCGGCCTGCGCCGCCTCAACCCCGGAGACGGCACCGCCGCCAAACGCCCCACCAGCAAGGAACACTTCAAGGCCAAGCGCCAGGGCCAGGACACCACGACCCGCGAGATCCTGCGCATACGCGTCCGCCAAGCAGTGGCCGCCGCCTCCACCGAGACCGAGTTCTTCGCCCTGCTGGAGGCGACCGGCGTGAACGTGCGCCCCAAGATCGGCCCGTCCGGCGACGTCCTCGGCTACAGCGTCGCCCTGCCCGGCGACCTCAACAAGCACGGCGAGCCGGTGTGGTTCTCAGGCTCCACCCTCGCCGGCGACCTCTCCCTGCCCAAGATCCGCCACCGCCTCACCGACACCAGCCCCGAACCGGCCACCGCCCGGCCGGCCGACCCGTGGCACCAGGCCACCGCCGCCATCGAACGCATCCCGGACCACCTCACCCACGGAGACGACCACATCGCTCAAGGCCAGCTCGTCGCCCTCGGCGGAACCCTCGACCTACTGCCCCTCACCGCACCAGCCGCCGCGAGGAGCGAGCTCGAACGGGCCGCCGCCCTCTTCGAGCGCGCCACCCGCTCCCGCATCACCGCCGACCTCGACAGCTCCCGCGTCCTGCGCCGCAGCGTCCAGACGATCCTTCGCACCCCCGCTGCTGCAGGAGACGGGGCCGGGCTGGCGATGCTCCTGGACGCAGCGCTCATCGCCGTGGCGTTCGCAAGGCACTGGCACCGCACGCACCAGCACGCCCAGCAGCAGGCGGCAGCCGAGCAGGCCCTCGTCCACCTCCAGACCGCCTACGCACACGTCGCCGCCCCGGTCCTGAACGACCTCGCCCGCCGCGCCCCCGGTATCCAGACCAAGCAGCGTTACGCCCGCCACCTCCAGCAGGCCGTCCCCGAGCACGCCGATCGCATCCTGAAGGACCCCGCCTGGGACGCCCTCGCCACCGTTCTCGCCGACGCGGAGACAGCCGGCCACAACCCGTCCACCCTCCTCGACCAAGCCCTCGGCCAACGCGCTCTCGATGACGCCCGCAACCCAGCGCGTGCCCTGACCTGGCGCATCCACCGCCTCGGGCAACGCCACGCACCCGGCCCCCTCGCCCAGGCAGCCATGGCCCGCAGCACCACACGGCTCCCTGCCACCCCGGTCCACCCGCCAGCGGCCAGACCGACCGCCGTACAGCAGCCGCAGGTGCGGCGGCGTTGACCGACCCTCGTGTTCCCCGAGGGAACAGGGAAAGCGTTCCCTCGGGGAACACCCAATGCCGCGAAGTTAGGCGTTATCAGTGCAGGTCAACCGGGTTCCCGGGATTGATGATTCTGGGCTCTACGGTGCTGGGGCGCCGGTAGGCAGGAACGGTCCGAGAAGGCCGTTCCGAGGTCGAGGTTCTCTTGCACTGCAAGCCTGTTACCAGCGTCGTTGCCCCTGCCGCCTCCGTCGCCGACGGGGTTTTCGCCCCCGGTCACCTGGGCGGGCTCACTGCGTGCATACCGTTCGATCTCGTCGACGCGGTGCTGGCGGAGACCGGAACGGTGCAGCGTCGGCTGCGGGCGCTGCCCTCGCGGGTCGGTGTGTACTTCCTGCTGGCGCTGGGACTCTTCCCGCACCTGGGCTATGCCAAGGTCTGGAGCAAGCTCGTCTCCGGCCTGGGTGGAGATAGGGCACCCGCCCCCTCGGAGAAGGCTCTGCGTGACCTGCGACGGCGCCTTGGGCCCGCTCCGATGAAGGCTCTCTTCGACGTGGTGGCCGGCCCCTTGGCCCAACCGCGGACGCCCGGGACGCGGTACCGGCGATGGCGCACCGTAGCGTTCGACGGCTGTAGTTCCTTCAAGGTGCCTGACCTGGAGCGCAACCGTGGGTGGCTGGGCAGGCCCCGGCTGCGGCTGGGGTGGGGCGGGTACCCCACGCTGCGGCTGATGACGCTGATCGAGACCGGAAGCCGCGGGCTGCTGGGAGCCGCCTTCGGGCCGAAGACCCGTGGTGAGTCCCACTACGCCAGGCAGCTGCTGCGCCGGCTGCGGCCGGACATGCTGGTCCTGGCCGACCGCGGGTTCGACGATGGCAGGCTGCTGACTGAGATCGCCGAGACCGGAGCTCAGTTCTTGGTCCGCCTCACCTCCAGCCGCCGTCTCGCGGCTACGGACCGGTTGCCGGACGGGTCCTATCTGACTCGCATCCGCACGCTGACGGTCCGCGTCATCGAGGCCGACGTACGTGCGACCTGCGCCGACGGCACCACGCTGCGGGAGGGCTACCGACTGGTCACCACGTTGCTGGACTACGACGTGGACCCCGCGCCGGCCCTGGTCGAGCTCTACCGCGAACGCTGGGAAATCGAGACGGCCTACTACGCCTTACGCCACACCATGCTGGAGGGACGGGTGCTGCGGTCGGGGGACCCCCACGGTGTTGAGCAGGAAATGTGGGCGCTGTTGACGCTCTACCAGGTCCTGCGGACCGTCATGGTCGACGCCGTCGAGTCGGTGCCCGGCACCGATCCCGACCGGGCCAGCTTCACCGTCGCCGTGGAGGCGGCCCGCGACCAAGTCGTCGGCGCGCGCGAGGTCCTGGAAAGCGACGGTGGCCTCGTCGGCGGCATCGGACGGGCACTGCTTGCCCACCTCCTGCCCGCCCGACGCCCCCGAATCAGCTCCCGGAAGGTCAAGGCGCCACTGTCCCGGTACGCCAGGACCGAGGACGGAAGGCCACTGGCCAGCACGGACATCAGATCCGTCACCATCACCGTCCACGCCGTACGCCCCCTCACCCCCGCCTTCGTCTCCCGCCGTCACCCCTACCCTCGTCCGCCCCGGCCGGTCGTCCTGCGACCGCCCTCCTACGTCGAGCGTGCCTTCGCCTTCCTCAGACGCCACCCAGGGCGTCCCTGGAGCGCGAAGGACCTCGCGCTGGCCCTGGCCGTGGAGAACGTCGACAGCTTCCGCGTCGTGGCAGCACGATGGGCGCGAGAGGGCCTGATCAGGAGAGCCCACGACGGTGGATACGTCCTCGTGGACGATGCCGCGTACGTACCCTCGGAGGCTCCCGCATTGCCAGCGGTGGACCCGAGGCTCTCCCGAATCGAGGCCACCCTGATCGTCCTGCGGTCCCGGCCCGGATACGCCTGGCGTCCCGACGAGGTCGCACCGGCCCTCGGCATCACGAACATCGCGAGCTTCAGGGTGCAGATGGCGTACTGGGCACGACAGGGGCGGGTCACCAGGAGCAGCAGAGGCCGCTACACCTCTCAGTCGGCTGAAAACCCCTTGACCTCGTCCGACACCGCCTAACTTCGCGGCATTGGGGGAACACCCGATTCGTTCCCTCTGGGAACGGGCGCGTCCCGCCGAGGCAGACCAGTAATCCTTGTGCGTTTGCACGGCCGACTCCCGTATCGTCGCCAGGGTGACCGACGCGAACGTGGCGGACAGGACGCACCTCCCCACAGACGATCTTGCCGAGCTGATCCGGGCATACGACATCGGCGAAGTGCTGGACCGACAGCACCTGGCCGATGGCCTCATGAACGTGAACTGGCGGCTGGACACCCGGGCCGGGAGGTTCGCCCTCAAGCGGGTCACGGACGTGCCGCTCGATCGACTGCGTCGCAACCTCTCGGTCCTTCCCGTCCTGGCTTCGTACGGCGTCCCCGTATGTGCCCCGCTCCCCACCGTCCACGGCGATGTGATCGCCGAGGTCGGCGGTGGCGTCTACTGCCTGTTTTCCTGGTCGGCCGGGGAACACGTTCGCGGAACCGGCCTGTCGCAGGCGCAGACGGCCGAGCTCGGTGCCCACCTCGCGCGACTCCATGCGGCACTCGGCCGTGCCGTCGAGGAGGCCGGGATGCCCACCGTGCCAGCGTCGGTCACCGCTGATGTGACCGAGGTCGGCCGAGCCGTCCAGAAGGCGGACTGGCTTGCTGCAGCCGTGTCGGCCCGGGGTGCGGGTGACGCTTTCGACAGGGCTGCCGGTACGGCCCTTGAAGAGCGGAAGATCCTCCTCGACAAGCACGCCCACCTGCGCCCCGAGGGAGATGTCCCCGCTGGGCCGCACGGCTGGACCCACGGTGACTTCCAGTACCGGAACCTCCTCTGGGCGGACGGTGAGCTGGTCGCCGTTCTGGACTGGGACCGGCTCGGCGTCCGCCCGTACGCGGAGGAAGTCGTCCGAACGGCGCAGGTGCAGTTCGGGGTGGACGGTGTCTTCGACCTGGAGCGGGTGACGGCGTTCGTGGCCGGCTACCGGTCGGTGATCCCGTTGCAGCCGGCCGACCTGGCCGACGCCGCGCGCCGCCTGTGGTGGAAGCGGATGACGGACTTCTGGCAGCTCGAGTTCCACTACGACCGGGGCGACCGCTCCTGCGACGAGCTGTTCCTCGCCGACGAGGCGCTCCTTCACTGGTGGACGGAGCGGCTCGACGTGGTGGAGCAGGCGTTCGCCGGGTCTGCCTAGATCCCCAGCTCCCGGAGCTCGGGCAGGCACGACCGTGTGAACGTGACCGCCCGGCGCCGGGCCCTCATGCCAAGCGCCTCGTGGTCCGCCTCCCGGATCGCGCGCGCCCACGTCTCGGGGCCGACTGTGCTCGGCAGGACGATTCCGGCGTCGCCGATGGCTTCGGGGATGCCTCCCCGGTCGGTCCCGATGCTCGGGACGCCGTGGAGCGCGGCCTCGACGATCACGCGGGGGAAGGCATCTTCCACGGTGGACGGGACCAGCAGCAGGCGATGGCTGCGGTACAGAGGCCCCATGTCGTACACGCGGGGCACGTACGTCACGTTCGGGTAAGCGGCGAAGTCGGCGGCCGTGTCCCACCAGCCTTCGACCAAGGTGAAGTGCTGTTCCGGCATGATCCGGATGAGCTGGTGCAGTAGCTCGGATCCCTTGGCGGGGATGGGGTTGATCATGAGGACGGACGCGGTGCGGGCCTCGCCCGAGCCCTCCCCGGGCAGCGCAAACGGTGGGTACATCACGGCGAGGTGGGTGCCAGGCGCGTGGGGTGCGCGTGCCCGGACGAAATCCGACACGGCGAGGCCGTAGTGGGGTCGGCCGGCGAGGACCCCCAGGCCGGTGGCGGAAACGGAGTGCAGGAGGCTGGCGACGAGCGCGGTCGGTCTGGCCTGCGCGGCGAGCTGCGCCGAGCCTTCCTGCGAGGTGAACACGACATCGGGGCTGAGGTCTGCCAGGAGGCTGCCCAGCGCGTGCTCCACGTTGTTCTGCATGAACGCCGCGCACTCGACCCCGTTCCACCGGTAGCGCAGGGTGCCGTCCGCCTCGTCGTACGCGACGCGATGCCTGTCGAGGTGGGCGTGCATGCCGGGGAGCTGGGTGGCTCCGTCCCAGGGCGCCTCGTGTGAGCCGAGGTAGGTGACGTGCCAGCCGGCGGCGGCAAGTTCCTCGGCGAGGAGCTGCTGGGTGACCTCGGCGCCGCCGATGAGGAACGGGGGCGGGGTGCGGCGCCAGGCGAACAGGGCGGTGGGCATCTTCCTTCACCTCGCCCAGAAGGTGACGAGGGCTTCCACGGCTTGGGCCACATCGTCCGGGCCTGCGTCGGCGGCCAGGACCGTGAGCTCTCGCGTCGCGGGCCGACGGGGCGTGTGGACGAAGTAGTCGCGGGCGTGGCGGAGGAAGCCCGGCTCGTGGAGGAAGTACTCGGACTCGGCGGCGGTGTGGCCGGCGGTCTTGCGGCGGAGGTGGAGCGTCTCCGCCGGTACGTCGAGGTAGAGGGTGTGGTCGGGGCACAGGAAGGAAAGCGTCTTGAGGCGGTCGCGGAGCTGGTGGTGGACGCCATACCCGAACAGGGCGTCCAGGGCGTACGCGTGGGCGAGGAGGGTGTCCACGGAGCGGTCGAGGATGACGAGCTGCCTGCCGCTCGCGGCGGCTTCGGCGACGCGGGTCGCCTCGATCTCCATGAACCTCTCGAAGGCGGCGAGTTGGGCAGCCGCCGAGTCGGTACGGGCCGGAGGGATATCGTCGCGGTGGGCGATGTGCTTGACGTAGCAGTCGGAGACGAACGCCCGCGAGCCGAGGGCGGTCTGGCGGAGGTGGCGTATCGCCGTGGACTTGCCTGCGTAGGAGGGTCCCTCCAGGGCGATGATCAGCACGTCGACTCCTCCATCCTGTAGAAGCGTTCGGCGTAGAGGCCGGGCCCGTCGACGAGGTCGGCCGCCGTGGTGAAGGCGTGCCGGATCGGCCGGTACATCTTCCGCGCTGGGTGCATCTGCGAGCCGTGCATCCGCAGGACGGTGACCTTGTCCAGGACGACGTCGGTGATGTCGACCAGCTCGGGCCGCATCGTCGCCCCCGTACGTGTACGGAACAGGTGCTGGTCGCAGCCGGCGAGCGCGTACGTGGACCAGAAGGCCAGGTCCTCCCAGAACCAGGTGCAGCCGAGGCGGACGGCCGCCTCGTGGACGAGGAGGTGGTCGGGGTGGCGGGTGACGGCGGCGGGCGCGAGGAGTTCGGCGCCGGGGTGGGCCGCGGCGACCCGACCGAGCTCCTCGGTGACCTGGTCAAGTACCTGTGGGTCGTAGGGACGGTATGGCGGCTCGGCGTCCTTGTGGCCGAGGAGGTGTCGGCGGGTGGCGAACGGCGCGAGCGCGGCGGCACCCTCCCGGTCGCGCAGCTCGGACACGGTGTCGACGTCGGCGTACGTGACCTCCAGGGCGGGGTGCACGCTCCGGGACCGGGTGAAAACGGTGGCCACGGTCAGCGGTCGGGGGCGGGCGAGGAAGGTTCCGGAGGCGGAGAGGGCGAAGTCGTCGTGGTGGGGCTCGATAACGAGGACCGGGCGGCCGACGGGGGTGCGCGCCTCGATGTAGTACGGGACGCGGGTGTGGGGTGCGGTCACCTCCAGGACGTTGTGGTCGTGGTTCCGGTGGCGGGCGGCGAGCTGCCGGGTGTGCGTCTGGTGGGCACGGTGGAGGTCGTCGGGGAAGGTGTAGATGCCGTGCCCGTCCGGCACCGGCAGGTCGACCAGGGGCTGGGGCTGCACAGGAGTCTCCTTCGTCATCGCACGGTCGTCTCGTACCAGTGGCGCCACATGCGGGGCGACCGGAGGCGCAGGCGGGCGGTCACGGGGTTCTGCCACCAGAGCATCCGCAGGCTCGACCACTGGTCGTAGCGGCGGGTCGACGGGCGCACGCGCAGCTCGTCGAGGATGGTCACGGGCCGGTCGGTGGCCTGGCCGTGGGCGGTGAGGCGGGCGAAGAACTCCACGTCCTCGCTCATGAACAGGTCGTCCCGGTACCCACCGATGTGGTGGAAGGCGTCGGCGGTGCAGAACTGGTTGACGCCCTGGGCCCCGCCGCGCCGGGTGCGGTAGTGGTCCCAGTAGGCGCACAGCAGGCGGGCGCCGAGCCGTTCCGGGGTGTAGAGCGGCGGGATGGCGCCACCGACGGCCCCGGCGTCCATAACGGCAGCAGCAGCGGTGACCGCCTCCAGGGGCAGAGCCACGTCCGCGTCGGTGAAGAAGAGCCGGCCGCTGCGGGCAGCTGCCGCTCCTGTTGCGGACCCGGCCGATGTTGCGGACGGACTCGGTGACGACTCGGACACCGAAGGAGGAGGCCATGTCGGCGGTGGCGTCGGTACTGGCGTTGTCGACGACGATCACCTCTCCCGTACGGCCGGTGATCTCTTCCCAGCGGGTGAGTGAGGCGAGAACGGAGGGCAGGTAGCGGGGCAGGTAGGCGACCTCGTTGAAGGCCGGGATCACTACCGACAGGGCGGGGGTGCTCATCAGCGCGTCCTTTCCGGGTGGCGCGTACGGAAGAGGTGCGGGGTCCGCCGGCTGAGGTCGTCCAGGCGACGGGACCACAAGGCGCGGTCGTCGCCAGGGGAGAAATGCGCCCAGGAGCGCAGGGTGTGGAAGACGACCCAGGCGCCCAGCAGGTGGTGATCGAGGGCAAGGGGGTAGGCGTCGGTGACCGTGCGGGCCCGGAGGGTCGAGAGGGCGTCGGTCATGACGAGGGTCTGGGCGACGTCGGATTCGCGGGGACCGGCTGCGGCGTCGGTGAAGTCGACCAGGTGGCGGATGGCTCGGGGGCCGGTGATCACGACGTTGTCGCCGTGCAGGTCGCCGTGGCACCACACGGGCGCCGTGTGGGCGGCGTCGGCGATGGCGGCCAGCGCGGGCGCGATGCGGTCGAGGCTGCTGGGCGGGCAGCGGCGGCCCAGTGAGGTGACCTGCTCGTGGAGGGGCCGGCGCGGGGCCCACGGCCGGACGGGTGCCCGGTGCAGGCGGCCGAGCAGGCCGGCCAGGTCTTTCAGAGCTCGCTCGTCGGAGATCCGGCCGGAGCGCATGGCGCTTCCGAGGGTGAGCGAGCCGAGGTCGGCGGTGACGAGGGCGGTCGCCTCGTGGCCTGGAACGTGCCCATATCCGATGAGGGCCGGTACGGGGACGTGGTCGGCCACGGCCCGGATGGCGGCGCTCTCCGTGATCGCGTTGCGGCGTGCGGTCGCCGCGTACAGCTTGATCACGACACTGCGTCCGTCGGCCAGGCCCGCCCGGTACACGACGGTGCGCGTACGTGTGGACAGCCGGCGGGCGGTGCGGGCCGGTACCCCGGTCAGGGCGAGGGCGGCACGCGAGACAACGGCCGGGACTGCCCCAGTCACCGCACACCCGCCGGTTCCACGCCGACGGCACCCAGACGCCGGACGTGACGCATGGCCCCTTCCAGGTGCCGTCGGTATTCGACGACTTCCTCCGTGACGGAGCAGTCGGCCTGCCACGGCTTCTCGG
The DNA here is from genome assembly GCF_044331325.1 of Streptomyces sp. NPDC017246. Lineage (NCBI taxonomy): Bacteria > Bacillati > Actinomycetota > Actinomycetes > Kitasatosporales > Streptomycetaceae > Streptomyces > Streptomyces sp. NPDC017246. The sequence goes on from NZ_JBIRMW010000008.1 coordinate 252,015, forward strand.
CGCCGACGAAGTGCACGAGGGCGGCGGCCGGATCGGGCTTCGGTGACCGCGTGACGACCCGGCGTACCCAGTTCCCGCGCTCCAGGAATCGGCCGACCTCGAACCGGTTGAAACCGCCGGCCACCGGGCGCACCCGGCCGGAGCGCAGCAGCCACAGGTTCAGGGCGTCCTGGTCGTTGTGGAGGATGTGGCGCCGGGCGTGGATCAGGGCCTGCTCGACGCCTCGGCGGATGCGGGGCATGTGGTCGGTGTGGGTCCAGAGCACGCCCGCGTTGAAGTACGGGCGTCCGCGCAGATGGGGCCAGCGCTCGGCGGCTCCTGGCAGCGCCGGGCACTCGCCGACGGCCGGGTTGAACTCGTCCCGCACCGCGCCGGTCTCGTCCGACGTCAGGGAGCCGAGCGGCTCGCTCACGTCTCCGCGTACGAGCACGTCGGCGTCCACGTAGATCAGGTAGGGACGGCGCACGAAGCTCGGCGTGAACTCGAACCTCAGATAGGTGGTAACGGTGATGTACGAGGCGTCTGCCATGCGCGAGGAGCGCAGAGGGGCGCATCGACGGAGGTCGAAGGAGCCGAAGCCGGCCCGCTTGGCGAGGTCGGCGAGGAGGAGGGCCTGCGACGGGGCCAGGTCGAGGGTGAGCACCCGTACGGCAGCTTCGCGGCGGGCCGCCGGGGTGAGGCTGTCGGCCAGGCCGGCGAGGGCGGCGAGGCCGGGGACGAGGTACTGCTGGTCGATGCAGAGGCCGAACGCGTACACGGCGACTTCGCCTTTCGGGCGTGGTGCACGGGCGTGACGGAAGGTCCGCAGCGAGCGCGGTCGCTCACGGCGTGTCCGTGGCTTCGGAGCGGGCGAGGATTTCGAGGCTGTCGGGGTCGTCGGTCTCCCAGTGGGGGCCACCGCCGGTCGGCGGCCGCAGCACCCACACGGTGCCGCCGGCGCGGACGTCGGTGACGACCGCCCGCCGTCCGCCGCCGTCCCGAACGAGGTCGCCGACCCAGGCGCGCCGGGCGCTCACGAGCCGTCCTCCCCGTACGTGCCCGTCTGCGTGAACCAGCCGGAGGCCGCGTCCGCGATGTCGCGGCGACGACGGACCTGGCCGGGGGTTCGACGGGTCGGGGTACCGCTCGACGCGTCCGCGAGGAACCCTCCCCGGTCGCGGAGGAGAACTCCGAGAGTCGCGAACTGGGCGGCGTCGGCGGCGACATGCGTCAGGCCGCTGACGACGACACCGCGGATCATTCCGGCGGACAGGGCGGCCGTGACGGCCTGCCAGCCCGGCCGCTCCATGAGCGGCAGCGACGGGGCAGGGTCGGACCAGACGCCGGCGACGTGCCAGTGCCGGGCGTCGGCGTAGTAGCGCCCACGCTCCTCGCTCTCACCGAGGGCGGTGGAGGTGGTGGCGCAGGAGTAGACGGCGACGGGTACGTGCCCGAGGCCGCCGGGCGGGTTGGTCGGCATACCCACAAGGCTGCTGGGCTGCGGAGTCGGGGCCCAGGCACGGCCCGTCGCAGTGGAGAGACTCCGTATCCGGTCGGACCGCCACGCCGCGTGGCAGCGGAAGCAGGGGCGCCTGAAGGTGTGCCACGCCCCGTAGCAGTCGCGCTGATGGCGCGCCCGTACCTACTACGGACCGTGGTACTTCGGCTCGTAGGTCAACGCACGCCGAGGGGTACGCCCGCGGAGTTCGCCAGTCCTCGCAGTCGGTTGACGGACACCCCGGCGAGTCGACTGATGATGACGCCGGGAAGCATCTGGTGACGCACCCATCCCGGGGCCATCGCGCAGACGGCCTGGAGGGTGTCGGCTGCGGCCTCCCACCGTCGGCATTCGACCTGGGTGAGCGCTACGTCCAGGCCGTAGCGGGCCCGGGTGGCCAGGGGCACCGTGTCGTCCAAGCGAACGGTGTCCATGAGCCGCAGCGCTCCAGCCGTATCACCGAGGGCCACGGCGATACTCATGGCCTGCGTTGCGGCGTACATCGGTCCGTACGGCTGGGCGTGCGCGCCACGGGCATGTTCGTCCCCGATTCGGGCGGCGACGGCGTGCGCCTGGGAGAGGTACTCGCGGGCGTTGTCCGAGCTCGCACCGCCCCGGGACGCGGCGACGGCGGCGTTCGTGACGAGCTGCCCGTACACGCTCAGCCGGTTCGGGTCGTGCTCGCTCATCTTGGGCTCGATCCGGTCGGCTTGTGCTGCGGCAAGGAGGAAGCCCTGCTTGGTCCGGCCGTCGCGGAGGTTGACCCACGCGGTGGTGGCGGCAAGGTGCGCGTCACGAAGATCATCTCCGCTCTGCACGGCGATCTGGCGTCCGTACGTCAACGCCGCATACGCCAGATCTCGCGATCCGAGCACGTTGGCGGCCATGCCTGCCGTCTGGAAGGTGTCGATCAAGACGCCGGCGGCGGCCTCCCGCTCATCGAGGCCGGCCATGTCGAACCTGGCCCGCGCTTCGGGGAGCAGCCGCCCCATCAAGAGTGCCGAGCTCGGTGTACCGGCCTCCCCAGTACGCGGCGTCCGCCCGGCGTACGGCAACACGGAGCTCTTCGACGGTGCCCGGCTCGACCTCGGCGGGGGTGCCGATGGCCGCGTCGTGGGTGGCCGCGGAGACCAGGCGCAACGCGGCCCGCTCGTCACGGTCCATGGACCGCCGTGGCGCCTGCTGACCAAGGAGCACGGCGATGTCCGTGCCGAGCGCGTCGGCAATCGACAGCAGGGACGGCAGGGAAGCCGTTCCGCCGCGTTCGAGCTTGCGGACCACGCCGACGGACACGCCAGCCGCCTCCGCCAACTGCTCCTGTGTCATGCCGCCGCGCAGCGCCTTCAAGCGCTCAGAGGTGGTGTACTCCGACCACTGCATGCTCCAGAACCTCCGCGTGATGAGCCCCACACGGACAGTACTGGCTGGAGCGGTGGAGCCGACAGCCTTTGATCAGACCGCAGTTGGGTTCACGCCGCGAGCACCGCTGTGACACCGAGGAGGGCCTCCAACTCGGCCACGGCCTCACCCTCGTCCGTGACGTGGACCGTGGCGATGCCCAGACCGGCGGCCGGCGGAAGGTTCACCGCGTGATCGTCCACGAACACGCACTGCTCGGCGGGCAGCCCGATCCACTCCAGGGCGAGTTCGTAGATCGCAGGATCGGGCTTCGCCATGCCGACCAGCTCGGAGACGACGTGCACGTCGAACAGGTCCCAGATGCCGACGTGTTCGTACGGGTTGAACGGGTCGAGGCCAAAGCTGTTCGAGAGCAGCGCGAGCCGGTGACCAGCGGCACGCGCGAGCGCGACCATCCGGCGAGCCGGAGGCACCCCGGCCCACGCCCGCCCCATCAGGTTCACCGGATCCCCGTGCCCACCCAGCAGAGCGGCCGTGCCCTCGTTCCACTCGGCCTGCCCGATCTCCCCGACCTCTAGAGCTGCGTACAGAGGCCGGCCCTCAGGGTGTTCGTTGAGAGTGCTGCGCCACGCGCCCGGAGCCAGCCCTTCTGACACGCACCAGGCGCGGTGGACATCGATCGGGCTGGCGGTAAGCACCCCGGCGAAGTCGAGGATCAGGCCGCGCCTGTCGGCGACATCAGTCCTGTGCGGCATCCGGTGATCGTTCCTTCCCTGATGGGTTCTCTCGGCGACGCTATCGCGCATGGACCGCGCGGACGGGCGAAGCCTCCCTCACCGATTCGCGCGAGCACCTGGCGCCCCATCCGAAAAAACTTCTGGGCTGAGGAACGCTCGATGGCAGCCAGGGGCCGTTCATCCGTGTACTCGACCATCAGCTGGGCGGAGCCAGGCTCCTGGACCAGGCCACCAGCTACCTCACCCTGAGCGCCGACCTCCTCGACCACGCCGCGACACCAACGCCGTCGAACACCGGCTCTACGCCAAAGCAGCCCGCGGGTCTTACCTCGCCGGATGGCCTACGACAAGGGCCTTCGCTCCCTCGGCCGGCGCTTCTACGTCGAAGCCCTCCGCAGCGCCCACAACGTCCAGGACAACGGCTCGGCGCCTTCGTCCTCGCCAAGATGGGCATCCACGTCTCCAACGCTGGCGACACCGCCGCTCGCGTGAGACTCATCGAGACCGCCCCCGCGCCCCTCCCCACCAGCAGCCCCTGGTACCTCCACCTCGGGTTCACCCGCCAACAGATTAGGGGCAGGTCACCCCCTCGCCGCCACCCTTCGTGGAGAAGGTCCAACCCCCTCGCCTGGATGGGCCTCCTTGGCGCCCACCTGCGGTTGGTACGCCTCAGGTATTGGAACGGGCGCGACGGCGCGCGGGACCCTCAGTTGACGCACCGGCAACAAAGAAGGCGTTCCTTCCAAGAGGCGAGTCCTGGCTGAAGCTTCGCCCAGTTCAAGGTCTCCCACGATTGTCCGCCCCAACACCTCTGCAAGGAGCGGGGGGGTCGCGTTACCCACCATCCGTCGGCCGGCGCGGAACGGGTGGTCGATGCGCCATTCGTCGGGGAAGGTCTGCAAGCGCATCTGCTCCCGCACGGACAGGGGCCGATTGTCCCAGTGGAACGGCCCAGTGCTCGGTCCGGGAGACGCCGGCAAGGTCCAGGACGGCCGATCCTTGGCCAGCTTCAGCAGAAACGACCAATACCGGGTTCGCCAGCCGAAAAGTTCCTCCCCGTCACCACGGGCCGTGAGATGGAGGTAGTTGCCGCCTTCGGGGATGGAAGGCAACAACGCCGCCCACTGACCTGTGGCGGACGGCTTCTCGTTCTCTTCGAGATCCCAGAGCACATCCCAGGCCCGCATCGGGTTGTCCGCGTGGGTGGCCTCCGGCAGGTGGACCTCCGCACCGTCCCGGTAGGCGATGCCGATGGCCCGGCGCCGGTGCTGTGGCACCCCGAAGTCGGCCGCGTCAACAACCTCGGCCACCAGCCGGTAGGAAGTGCCATGCCGGTCATTGATGCCCGCGAGTCCCTCGTCGATGACCTCGGAGGCATTGTCGTTGCCTCGCAGGAACCCCTCGACGTTCTCGATGAGCAATGCCTTTGGGAGGAAACTCTCAACCAGGTCGAGCATCCCGTGCACACATTTAGCCCGGTCGTCTTGCATGCCGCTACGGGCCGTCGAAGCCCACTGCGCGGCCTTGGAGAAAGGCTGACACGGCGGTCCCCCCGCGATGAGTTCGAGTTCGCCGGGCTTCATGCCCAGCGCCCGGGGTACGAGTTGCTGGGCAGCCGTGTTGACGTCTCCATCGCCGGGCAGGGCCCATCCCGGCCGATTGGCCGCGAGTACAGATCTGGCGTCGGCGTCGAGTTCCACGCACGCGACGGTGTCCAGCCCTGCCCGCTCCAGACCTACGTCAAGGCCACCCGCTCCGGTGAAGAGGGAAAGCACCTTCCCCATAGGCCGAGTTCGGGCTGACGATCGTGCGGCGGTCAACGGAGGCACTCCCCGAAGTTGATCTGCTCAGAGTCTTGACACAGGGAGCTCACCGGAGAAAACCTCGATTGTCAAGGCAGTCCGGCAGCTGCACGGACGTCAGCGGCGGAGAATATCCGAACGCGCGTTCGAAAAGCGACCAATGTCCCACCGATGGGCTAACTTCTTCCTACGCAAATGAGGGGGGTTGCCCATGGACTATGACGGTTGGAACAGAACGCTCGCGGAACACTTCTTCGCCACCCGCGAAGCGGCAACCCCTGTGTACCTGTCAGTGGATGATGCCCTGCTGGCCGACCTGCTGGCCAGTCGGACCAAGGTCGCCGTAGCTCCCCCGGCTGCCGCTGACGACTTCCGGGCCGCCATCAGGAGCGTAGTCTTCGGCCGCAACCCCTTCGACGGCGTCGCCTCCCGCGCTCGCCAGTGGCGACGGAAAGGGGCCGTTGGCACTCCTCCGTTCATCGCTGTGCTCGCGGCGACGGTGCTCGCCGCCTCCCGAATGAACCGCTCCGAGGACACCACGCTCGGCAGGTTCTCCTACTACGGCCCGTTCCGCGATCTGCTCGGCCTGTACGAAGGCTCAGGCATGCCGGACGGCTATGACGTGATCGTCCCAACTCTGTGGGATCACCTGAAGTGGTGGCTGATCGAGCATCAGCGGGGCCATCGCGGCCTGCCCTCCGCCATTCCCCATCCGACCCAGGTCAACATCGGCTGGTCCCTGTCCCAAGCTGTTCTGGTCGGATCCGACCGCGTACAGGTCGGGCTGTTCCTGTCAACGATCGGAGCGCAGCCGGGAGATTCCGTCCCCGAAGCGGAACTCCTCGCCCGGTTTCAGGAGTGGGTGCGGCTCAATCGGCCGAGCCCGCGAATCCAGCGCGCTCTGGCATCGCCGCAGCTGCGACCAATCCTGGCGAGCATCCTGCAGCAGGAACTCACCCACTATGACGGGCTCCCGAGAAACGCTGCTGGGCTGCCGTGTGTGCCTCTTTCTCTCACAACCGAAGCCGGCGGTTTCCCGTACGGCATCGCAGCCCGCGTTCCCTCCCGCCTCCGTCTCGAATCGCTCAGCCTGAACGGCGACGTCATCAGGGTTCCCTCAGGCGCAGAATGGCTACCTCTCGCACCTCCGGACCAGAAGGTCACCCCGGGGACGGCGCTTGAACTGGCCGCCGACGCCGCTACCTTGATACTCCCCGCCCGCGACCTCTACGTCCTCCAGGCCAACGACCTGGTCGGGAAGTGGACGTCCGTCAATACAGCGGAAGTCGGGGTACCGCATCGGGTATTGGTGAAGAATGCCTACGCAGCACAGGCCGAGGCGGTGATGCTCGCCTGTGGATCAGACGCCGTGCGCCAGCCCCGCAGGGTTCAGGTGCCGCCCGGCTGGACATTGTTCAGCGGCTACACACCGACCCGATCCGCGACGGTCCCCGGCGTCGTCGGCCCGTTGGCCCCGCTGCACCAGCAGTTGGCTCGCCTGTCCGGCGGCCTCCGCATCGATGGCGGCAGACAGACCTTCCTCCTCGGGTACGCACCCGACCTGGTTCTGCCAGCGACTCCCGGTGACCATCCTCGCACTGTCACCATCAACGGGGTCCCTTTGCCGCCGGTTTGCCCGGCCGCGACAGACACGATCACGATCCGGCTGGCGGATCTGGTGCACTCCGTCGGCGAGCACCAGATCGAGGTCGGGAATCGCAAGCTCGTCTTCACCCTGGTCGAGCGCTACCGGGAGAGCGTTGCCCTGCCACTGCTAGCGCTCCCTCCAAGGAGCGACAAGCTGGCCACCATCCCCAGCAGGATGCAGAAAACGGTAAGTCCGTCGGTGCGTGCCCCTTGGCTGCCGCCCGGTCATTTATCCGGCTCGTTCTTCGGGAGCTACCATCGCGACCCGCTTCCTTCGATGAGTCTCCTGCGCATCGGCGGCTCGATCTACGCCCTAGGCGGGAATCGCCTCGCTGCCCAGCTCGTCCCCGAAGTGCCGGCCTGGATCGCATCCATGGACCACGTACCTCACGCGATCGACGTCGAACCGCTGCTCGATGCTCTGCCTTTCCAAGCTCTATGGGTGCTTCAGGTGACCAGTTCCCGGAACGCCAGGGTCCGGCGGGCCCCGGTCATCCAAGCCGGCACGCATGGCGCGCCTTCAGGGAGCTGGAATCTTCTCAGCCAAGCCGACTGGCGCAGGCTGACCTCGGGAGACATCACCGCCCCGGTGGCCTGTGCACAAGACTGGGCCGACTACACGTCAGGGAAATGAATCGTGCATGACGAGCTGCTCCTGTGGTGCTCCGAACGCGGTGCCGGGAGCCTCGATGCCTTCCGCGACACGTACGCGTGGCTGGAGGAGGGCGAGCAGAAGAGTTCCGCGCCGGACTGGCGCATCGCGCTGTACAACCTGCAGGTTCTCGGTCACGCCGAAGTGGACTGGGAGGCCCGGACCTGGAGCGTGACGCCACCGGTCCTCACCACCATGCCCAATTCCGGAGGACACGCCCTCCTGGTGGGGCAAAGGCCGCTCTGGCTCATGCAGCGGCTGGAACGGCTGCACGAGGACCCTGGCTCCGACATCGCCGCCCTCGCACAGTCCGTGATGCCGCTTCCGCCATTTCGGCAGGCTGACGGCCCGTCGGTGCGGATGGTGACACTGGCGGATCCCGAGGACTGCCGCGCTCTCTGCCAGGCACTCGGCATCGCCTTCGAGGACCGTGCTGCGGATCAACTCGCCCGGCGTCTTCCCCGCTTCCAAGAAATGCTTGCCGAGCGTGGCGTACAGCGGGGGCCTGGCGGCATCGAGCCGCAGAAAATGTCCGAGGGAGGAAGTGACATCTGGACAGATGTCGAAGGCCACGGCGAGCCGCCTCTCCACGGCGCCTACCGATATCAGCGTTACAACACCCACCGCTATATCTACTGGATCGGCATGAGCGGCTTCATCGCCGACAAGCGCACGGTGGTGTACGCCGAACTCGCTCGCGCAAAACGCTGGGTGCTGCGCTACAACCCGCTGCGGCGGGAACTTTATGCCCCGAAACGCATGCAGCTACCACATCTCCACGCCCGCGCTGCCGTGCTGCGCAGTGGGCTGCTGCCGCAACTCACCGCGCTCAACCCTCAGACAGCGTCCGCCGAGCAGTCGAATCCTGAGCACAAGAGCTACGTCAAATACGTCAACATCGACGAGTCATTCGCCAGGCAAGTGGCCGAATCCCTATACCAGGAACTTCGACTCGTCCCTTGAATCCGAACCTCGTGAGGATCTCCATGTCTGGCATCTCTCCGACGGCTGTCCACGGCCAACTCGCCGACTACTTCCAGCGGTACTACGACACCGCCTACTCCCTTCGCGACTCATCGGTGGGCGAGGAACTCAGAGCACTGCTCCGCACTCCCGGGGTTCTCTTTCAGGAGCCATACCTGGAGCTGTTGCCCCAGTACGTGCAGTCATCCCAGACCCTGGAAGAGCTGACGGCGGAGATAGGTCTGCCGGAGTTCTCCGGGCTTCTGGGAGCCGGTCTGCTCCGGGGAATCCCCAGGCTCTACACCCACCAGGCGGACGCGCTGAGGTCAAACCAACAGGGCCGAGACATCGTGGTGACGTCTGGAACCGGTTCCGGAAAGACCGAGGCCTTCCTCATCCCGGTGCTAGCCAGGCTGACCAATGAATCGCGTCGGTGGGCAGCAGCGGAGCCCCAGGATGCCCAGCGGCCCTGGTGGCGCACGTCACGGGACTGGCAGGCCCAACGCAACAGCAGCGGTCGGCCCGCGGCCATGCGAGCCATGTTCCTCTATCCGATGAACGCGCTGGTGGAGGACCAGCTGATCAGGTTGCGACGCAGCCTGGACGGACCGGACGTACGCAGCTGGTTCGACAGGCACCGTAACGGCAACCGCTTCCACTTCGGACGCTACACCGGCCGCACCCCGGTCGCCGGCCCGCTGGAACTAGCCGCCAAGCCGAACTCATCCAAAATGAAGGAATTGCGCAGGACTCTGGCCTCGATGGAGGACCGAAGCCGCCAGCTGGAGCAGCGCATCGCGGGCGGCCTCGTGAAGGACGAGGAAGCCCGCTACTTCCTCCAGCGTCCATTCGGGGCCGAGATGCGTTCTCGCTGGGACATGCAGGTCGCTCCCCCGGACATCCTCATCACCAACTACAGCATGCTCAACATCATGCTCATGCGCCGAGATGAGGATCCCATCTTCGATCAGACCCGCGCCTGGCTGAACAGTTCCAAGGACCACGTCTTCAGCCTGGTCGTGGACGAACTCCACATGTACAGGGGGACTCAGGGCACCGAGGTTTCCTACCTCCTGCGCAAGCTCATCGACCGGCTCGGGCTGTCCACCGACTCCGACCAGCTGTCCGTGATCGCCACCTCCGCTTCCATGGATCCGGAGAACCCGGTGGACCGGAAGTTTCTGAGCGACTTCTTCGGACGGTCAGCCGACCGCTTCTCCGTGCTGGCAGGTGAACGCGTCCGGACCAAGGGCAGGACCGATCTCATGCCCTGGGCGGACACCGGTGGCCAAGGAACAGTGGCCCTGCCGCCACTTCCTGACCGGCACGCGGCACTCCAGGCCGCGTTCAGAGCGAGCGACGAGGACGACTCCCCCCGAGCGAAGCCGCTGACCGACGTGTCCGCCAGGCTCTTCCCTGACCTCGCACCCGACAAGGCGCTGGACGCCACCGACGCACTCATCTCGCGCCTCGATGGGGAGGCGGATGTCGGCTCGCGATTCCGGCTCCACCTGTTCTTCCGGAACGTCACCGGCATGTGGGCGTGTGCGGATCGCAACTGCTCGGAGGTCCAACCGCGCGCCGCGGAGCCACCGGCGGACCGGCTGGTCGGAAAGCTCTATAGTCGGCCCAGGTATGCCTGTGAATGCGGTGCTCGTGTCCTGGAGTTGCTGTACTGCGACACGTGCGGAGAGGTCTTCCTCGGCGGATTCAATTCTCCGATCATCGGCCACGATCCCACCAGGCGCTACCTGGTCTCCACCGCAACCGATCTCGAATCCCTCCCGGATAAAGCGCGCTTCGATCGCACCGCCGATGTGTACAGCGTCTTCCTGCCCACTGCGGGAGAACGCTCCGATCTCGACGTATCGCCACACAAACACAAGGGTGGCCGACCGGGAGCGAAGAATCGGCCGGAATACACGTTCACCTTTGTTCCGGCTGTGCTGGATCCCGCGAGCGGCAAGGTCGGCAGCTACCCGGACGAGGAGAACAACGGCTACCTGCTGGTGGCGCAAAGTCAACCCCAGGGCCACCTCGGGAAGGTCCGTGCCTTTCCCACGGTCTGTCCCTGCTGCGGGGAAGACAAGGAGATCTTCAAGAACGTCCGCCAGTTCGAGGACCCATCGCGGTCCAGGTCCCCCATCCGCACCATGGGTACAGGTTTTGAGAAGTCCAACCAGGTCCTGACCGATGCCCTCAAGAGGCAGCTGCAGACGAAGATCGTCGTCTTCTCGGATAGTCGGCAGGACGCGGCCCGCATCTCGGCGGGCCTGGAGCGATCGCACTATCAGGACCTGGTCAGACAGCTCGTGATCGCCACCCTCGACCATCCGGTGGATCTCGTGGCCCAGGCAGCAGAGTTCTTCAAGGGGAACCAGGCAGGCCAGGCCGCGCTAACCCAGCTCGCTGCGACTGGTTCACCCGATCTTGTTCCAGCGGTGGTCGCCTTGGCCCATAACAGCCTCACTCCCGAGCACGAACGCGTGCTGGCGGACTACCGGGCTCAGCAGAGGGGCCCGACGCTTGTCGAACTCGGCAACGGAGTCAGCGCGCAAGCGGTCGCATACGGCGTGCATCCCGGTGGACCCTCGTTTTCGCTGAGCAAAAGCACCGAGTCACGGAGCTGGACCGATCTCTACGACTGGACCAGTGGCGTCCCGGTCCAGCGGCCAGATGCTTCCCTCACCAACGATCTGCGCGTCCTGAGCTCCGAAATCCACCGGACGGTGCAGGCGCAGGTCCAGCAGGCGGTCTTCGCGGGAGGCGGCCGCGACCTGGAGTCGCTCGGCATCGGCCATGCAGCTCAGGACCTCACCTTCAAGAGCCGGTTGCTGGATGACGAGGTCTTCCGCCAGGTATGCCTGTCCGCGCTGAGGCTGCTGGGAGTACGCCGCCAGTTCCAGGAGCAGAGGCCTGAGCCGCCGGCAAATCTGCACACGGCAGCGAGGAAATACATCAGCGCCGTCGCACAGCGTCACGATGTGTTCCCGGACGCACTGGTCCAAGAAGTGAAGAATGCACTGGGTCTGAGCGACGCGGAGCCCCGGATCGAAGGGCAGAAAATCAGGATCGTCCTGGCCGGCGGGACAGAATGGCGCTGTGAACGCTGTACCAGAAGGCACCTGCACGGCTCCGCAGGCGTCTGTGCCTTCTGCCGCAGCTCACATCTCGTCGCCGAACCCCTCGACCCGGGTTCCGTCACTCTGGACGACTACTACACTTTCCTGGCCCGCGAAGCCGGGGTCCCCTTCAGGCTCCACTGCGAAGAGCTGACAGGCCAGACCGACAACGATGACGCGCAGGCCCGGCAAGCCCTCTTCCAGTCGGTCTTTCTGAGCGGTCAGGACATCGAGTTGGTTGATGAGGTCGACCTACTCAGCGTCACCACCACGATGGAGGCCGGCGTCGACATCGGCGCGCTCCGTGCGGTGGTAATGGCGAACATGCCACCACAGCGCTTCAACTACCAGCAGCGGGTGGGCCGGGCCGGCCGCCGACTCGACCACCTGTCCATCGCCCTAACCCTCTGCCGTGGCACCAGGACCCATGACGACCACTACTTCCAGCACCCCTACCGCATCACCGGCGACCCCTCGCCGAGCCCATACGTGGATCTCGATCGCCTGGAGATCCTGCGCCGCTGCTACGCCGCAAGTCTGCTGACTCTCGCCTTCCGGTCGGTCGAGGGAACGCCCGACTGGGATCCGGGACGCAATGTCCACGGGCCCTTCGGGACCGTCAGTGGATGGCCTCAGGTACGGGATGACGTCCGTACCTGGCTGGCCGGGAACGACATCGCCAAAAGACACGCGGGCCAGGTTCTCCTACAAGGGGCGTCTCCTGGCGCGCCTTCGGTGGATGCTCTGGTGTCTTGGGCCACTTCCAGCCTCTACTCCGAGATCGAGGAGGTGGCGACGAACGCGCCGGACGCGGGTCCGCTCAGCCAGTCGCTCGCAGAGCACGGGGTGCTCCCCATGTTCGGGTTCCCCACCCGGGTCCGCAACCTGCACCATCAAAGGCCGCACGGGCCGGAACTCACCGACGTCATCGACCGGGACATCGACATCGCCATCTCGGAATGGGCACCTGGCGGTGAAGTGGTCAAGGACAAGGCGTTGCACACAGCAGTCGGCCTCGTGACGTACGAGCCCGCGGGCGGGCAGTGGCTGCCAGGCAAGGCTCCGGACAGTGATCGTCTCATGGTGGGCATCTGTGCCAAGTGCCTCTCCGTCGATCTCCGCGAATCCGAGCATTCGTGTCCGGTGTGTGGGGCCACCGCAGGAGAAGCCGGTGACTACCGGATGCTCCCGTCGTGTCAACCGCTCGGATTTCGCACCAGCTACAAGGCTCAGGATTACGACGGCACCTTCGAGTTCACACCACGCGCGTTCTCCGCGCGCCTCACCCTCGACACCACATCAGCGCTCGTCCCACGCTGGACTAAGGCCGCTGAATTCAGGAGTGGCGAGGGACGCATCGTGGTGGTCAACGCGGGAACTGGTGAGGGATACCAGTTCGGCAAGGTCAAGGGACACGACGGTCTGCTAGAAACGAAACTCCTGGCTGATGCCGACCGGGCGAGAGATCTGGGCCTGCCCACTCGGCCTTCGGTCAGCAATGAGGAGAAGCTGGCACTGGCCTCGGCGAAACTGACCGACGTCCTCTTGGTCGGCCTCCGCGAGCAACCCGCCGATCTGGCCCTTGACCCGAGACGCATGGCCGCAAGGGCCGCTTGGCTCTCACTCGGTACGGTTTTCAAACTCGCTGCCGTCAGGCTACTGGACATCGACGGAAGAGAACTCTCGGCGGGCCTGTACCCCGTCCGGGGGGAAGCGGAAGGCAGTGTCCAGGCACAAGTCTTCCTCTCGGACACGCTGGAGAACGGTGCCGGGTATTCGACCTGGCTGGGGAAGCGCCCTGCCGAATTCCTGCTCGCCGCGCGTGAGGTCGCGGCCGATCTCACCCGCCACCGCTCCGGCAGCTTGATGGCCGCGCCGTGCGACTCGTCCTGCTACGACTGCCTGCGGGACTACAGCAACAGCGCCTACCACCCGCTGCTCGATTGGCGCCTTGCCACACAGATGGTCGAGCTCCTCGATGGAGGGAACCTGGACTTCGCCGCTGAGGAGGTCTATGCATTCCAGCGAGCCGAGCAGTTCGCCAGAAGCTTCTCGCACTGGAAGGCCGATTCCTCCCATGGCTTGCCAGTCCTGAAAGACACCCAGCACGAGGATCTCGCTGTCCTCATCACCCATCCTCTCGAGTCCTGGACCGGTCCCGCCCGCTCCAAGCGGGTGACCGGAGCGCTGGCCTCGCTGGAGGCAGAGGGCTACGAGGTGTTCGAGTCCTTCGGAAACCCGGTCCTGGGCAGCGAACCACCGCAGCGCGCAGTCGTCGCGGTCGATACGTTCGAGCTGCTTCGGCGGCCCGGCTGGATCGAGTCGAGACTGCAGAGCCTCTTCGACTGACCAGCCGAGCAGTGGGCAGGGCCATCATTCTCTGCCCCTGCCCACTGCCAGCGGGTCCACGGCCGGGCACAGAGAAACATACGACTGGAATACGCTGATGCATTTTCTTGTAGTGCCTCGCAGCGAGGGCTTCACCGTGCCGTCCAATCTTCCGGCACTCGTTCTTCGGCGCGAGCTCTGGGATGACTTTGGATTCGAAACCATGTTCGATGCATATCTCTACCCATCCCGGACAGAGGCATCCATCGACCTGGGATCCGTCAAGATCATCAAGAGAGGGCAACGCGGCGGCGCCACGGAGATGCCCGGCAGTTTCGCCCAGCTCGATGAAAATTACTGCTCACTCGGGCAGGCATTTTCCTACTACGAAGCACTGCACGGACTTCCCGGTGAATTGCGCGACAGTATCCTGTTTGGGCTCCGCGACATCGCCATCGACCCCTCACTCAGGGAATCGTTCGCCAACGAGCCGGCGATGGCCGCCTCACTCCTGCGCTACGGGAACGCCGAACTCGCACTGAGAGACGCCACAGCCCTGCTTGGAGGCGCGACAGCCCCGCGAGACAGCGCGCTCGCGTTCACGTTCAGAACGAGTGTCGGAGGGGAAGCCTTCTCCATTCACTTTGGTTTCGCGGACCGCCACCCCCTCCCCGGCCGCATCAACGTCGTCGTGGGTTATAACGGATGCGGAAAAACGCAGCTCCTCGCCAACCTAGCCAACACTGCGCATGCAGACCTCACCGACCGAGCCGACGAGAGCTTCGTTCGGCGGTATGGGGAATTCCCCGAAGGGGCCGATGCGCCGCGATTCTCCTCGGTCATAGCCATCTCTTACAGTGCTTTCGACACGTTCGACCTGCCTGGGAAGAACCGACAGGAAGAGGACCGGCTGGAAGCCAGCGGCGAGGTTTCCGGATACACTTACTGCGGCCTTCGGAGATACGATCGCAGTATCGGTTCGGACGTGCGCCGCACCGGATCACTTAAGGGTGCCGAGGAGATCCAGGGTGACATCATGTCTGCCCTCGTCAGGGCCAGTACCCCCGAGCGTAAACAGAGACTCGTGGCCGCCCTCTCTCCACTGAGCCGAGAGCCCTCGTTCAAACGGGTCGAGCTCTCCGACACCTTCGCTCTCGACAGCGATTCGTGGCAGGATTCCTTTTCGGGCCTCAGTACCGGGCACAAACTCGTACTCAACATTGTCGTGCAGCTTGCGGCCCACCTGGAGCCCGGATCACTGGTTCTCATCGACGAGCCCGAATCCCACCTACACCCCCCGCTCTTGGCCGCCCTAATCAAGAGCATCAACATATCTTTGGAACAGTTCGACTCCTACGCCGTGATGGCAACGCACTCCCCGGTCCTTCTCCAGGAAGTTCCCAGACGTTACGTCAGAGTTCTGCAGCGATTCGGAGATCTCACACTCGTTGCCACCCCTGAGATCGAAACTTTCGCTGAAAATGTAGGATTGCTCACACGCCACGTATTCAACTTGGACAGCAGCGCGACCGACTATCACTCAACTCTCCGGTCCATGCAGGAGAGTTTCCCCCTGGATGAGATCATGGAACTGTTCGATGGCGAGATGAGTGCGCAGTCCATTTCTTACCTGACGAGCATCCGTCGCGATCGGTCTGGGAGATGATTCGACTTCCCCGCCCGGACAGGGACCGCCTGGCCGATCTTGACCTCGCTGTGAGTCGGAGGCGTCCGTCCTCTCGACGGGTCCTCATGGGCGTGCGCACGGGAATCATCGACGCTTACGGCGACTACGAGGACGTGCTGCGGGATATTCGCCGATTCACATCGCTTGCCAACGGTTCTGATGCACTCACCAAGGTGCTTCTGGGAAATTACGCGCTTCTGGACAGGGGTCGCCCCCTGGAGGAACTCAGGAACTCAATCTTCCGGACAGCACTGTCCCACAACTATCGGTGCCCGCTGTGCGAAAGAGCCCAGGTCTGCGCCCTCGATCACTTCCTCCCAAAAAAACACTTCCCAGAATATTCAATCCTAGCCGACAACCTTATCCCTGTTTGCGAAAGATGCAATCGCCTAAAGGGCGATGAGTGCGACAGGGCAGACGGCCTGCTCATGTTTCACGCATACTTCGACGAATTCCCGAACAAAGAAATACTAGTCGCGGAAATAGGCGTCGATAGCACCGTCTCGATCAGATACTCCTTGCGTCGCTCCGATGAAATTGACGATTTCACCTTTCAGAGAGTCGAGAAGCAATTCGAGACGCTTGGCCTTTTCGATTTCTACCAGATGGAGGCCGTGGCCGAGCTAACGGATCAGGTTGATCTATATGATGAAACATACGATTCTTTTGGTGATTCGGGGTTGCGATCGACTCTTGATGCTTTGACTCGAGGAGCCGAAAGGAAGGGCATAAACCACTGGAAGGCGGCACTTTATCGTGCCCTATCTAGAAATGCAGAATTCTGCAGCGGTGGCTATCGAAAGCTGCTCCCGACGCCGATGGGCTAACGACATCATTGGGCAGCCAGCCGCATCGCGGAACGAGGCCCCCAGATTCCTCCCTACACGCTTCGCGGACCCGACCGGGATCCGGTGCCCATTCAGCCAGGTCGGCATCTGCTCACGTGCGTGAGCGCTGCGTGAGCGGACGACGCAAGACGAGTCGCCATACGGTGGATCTCTACTCATCCTGCAAGACGCTGATCAGGCAGAACAGCACCGCGCGGCACGGACTAGAACCGACCGGCACGGATTCGATCCCACTCCTAAAGCGGGTGTCGCAGGTTCGAATCCTGCCGGGGGCACAAGCACAAAGGCCACACCTAAACGTTTAGGTGTGGCCTTTGGCATCCAGGTCTGACATCAACGACCGCGATCAGGGACGACCGGGCTAGCCAGTAGCCCCATCTCCCGTCAGGGCCGTATAGGCCGCTTCGGCCCGACGAGCCTCGGGGACGTGCGCGGGCGCGTGTGCGAGGAAGGCGCCGGTGGAGCCGGAGAAGGTGATCGTGCCCCGGGTGAGGGCCGTGACGTGGTCCGCTTCCTCGGCCAGGTCGGCCACGTCGTGCGTCGAGAGGAGGACGCGTACCTCCCGGGAGGCGAGCCCGATGACGAGGTCCCGGAAGACGCGGCGCTGCGTCGGGTCCATGCCGGCCGTGGGCTCGTCGAGGAGCAGGACCTCGGCTCCGTGGACCAGGGCGGAGGCGACACCGACGCGGCGAAGCTGACCACCGGAGAGCCGCTTGGTCTTCATGTCGGCGTGCTCGGTCATCCGGACCTGTTCCAGTGCGCCTGTGGAGGCGTCCCAGGCGGCACGACGGCTCATCCCCTTCAGCCATCCCGTGTAGGCGACCTGCTCGCGCGCCGTGAGGCCGGTCATGGCGGTGACGGTCTGCGGCATCCAGGCCACCTTCGTGCGGTACGCCCTGGAGTCGGAGGACAGACGTCCGAGCCGTACCGAGCCCTGACTCGGCTGGTTCACCCCCGCGGCCAGCTTCAGCGCGGTCGTCTTTCCGGCTCCGTTGGGGCCGAGAAGAATCGTGAAGCCGTCGGGGACGGTGTAGCTGAGACCGGAGAGGATGCTGCGAGAACGGCGCCCGTACGCGTAGGAGACGGCGTCAAGTTCGATGGACACGGGGCTGACGGCCCTTTCAGGAGATGGGACGGCGACGGGTGTGCCGGAGTGCGACCAGGCCGCAGAGGAAGACCGCCAGGCAGAAGAAGAACGTGGGCAGGTAGCCGGCGGGGTGGAGGGTGACCGCCCAGGGCCAGGGGCGGTAGAAGTCGCGGTAGCCGACGAAGGCGGCGGTGAACACCCAGGCGACGGGGGCGACGGTCGCGGCCTGTGGGTGGACCGCGCCCGCGAGCAGCATGAGCCCGGTCAGGAACAGTGTGTTCCGGCCGGCTTCGTACGCCGTCGGAGAGCCCGCGAGTGCACCGATGGTCCCGGCGGCCGATACCGCCACGGCGACCGTGAGCAGGGCGAGGGCCACGTCGTACCACTGGACGGGGCGCACGGGCAGGTCCTCGGCCTCGGGCAGCCGCTGGGCGAGGCTGTGCGCGAGGGTTCCCGTCACGATCAGGGGGGTGAGGTGCATGAGGAAGAGGAGGTTTCCGCCGGAGCTGATCAGTCCGGGCAGGGCCACCGACTCTCCGTGGGCGACGGCGGCGAGCAGCGTGAACGCGAGAAGGCCGGGCAGGACGACCGTGGTGAGGCGGCGTCCCTTGTACCACCAGATCACGAGTCCTCCCCCTGGGGGCCGGTCGCGGCAGGGACGCCGGCCGGCCGCTTCGGCATGCCACGGCACGCCTTCGCCTTCTCCTGCTCGAACCAGGCCGTGCGCTGTGCGGCGGTGGGCAGTGCTCGGCCCTTCGCGGCGCGTTCCTTCACCTTCGCCAGGACCTCGGCTCCGTTCGCGAACTGGGCGTACTCGCCGGAACGCCAGCGAAGGTAGGGGTCCTGGGCGTCGACGGTGTACGCGGCCCACAGCATCGCAGCGTCACGGTTGATGATCCAGGCGGTGCGTGTGCCGGGAGTGATCGTGGCGGGAAAGGAGCAGGGGAAGGTGACGGAGCCGAGCAGGACGGCGTAGCGGATGCCCGCGATGCGGCCGTCGGGCCCCGCCGTCTCCGCCTGGGCGGTCAGCGGCAGCCACCAGGTGGAGGTGGTCGAGCGGGGGCGGGTGCTGGCGCGCTCGTACAGCAGACCGTCGGTGACGGTGCTCGGGACGGAGACGTTGACCCCCGCGGCTTCCAGCTTCTCCAGCGATTCGACGACTTCGGACCGCACGTCGTCGAGCCGCTCGACCGCGCCCCCGGTCTCGGCCATACACACCCGGGGCGCCTCACCGGCGCAGCGGACGGGGGCGTGGCCCGCGCTGACTGGCCCGTCGGCAATGCCCCAGCCAGAGGCCGTACGCGCGCTCAGGACGAGGGTCGTGACCGTCGCGGCGGTCGCGAGGAGCCTTAGCGGCAGGCGGCGGGGGGCAGGGTTCCACCAGGCGGCGACGGCGACGGCCACGGCAGTGGCGACGAGGAAGGGGAGGAGAACGGTGGCGAGGGAATAGCGCTCACCGAAGGCGACGCTCGTATCGAGCTGTCCCGAGAGGTGCCGGGGCCAGAGAGGGTCGCTGTACGCGGACGACTTGTTGATCATGTAGTAGGCGGCGACGGCGCCGACCGGTGCAGCGATCTCGCGCGGGGCAAGATGCCCGAGCACGCAACCGACAACGGCGTACGCGCACACGATGCCCATCCCCATGACGAGGGGGAGTAGGGCGGTCGGCGTGGGCACGAGCCGGGTCTCGACCAGCCGCATGCCGACGGGCAGCAGCAGGATCGCCCAGCCGGCCCCCACGGCGGGCGCGAGCGCCTGTCCGGCCACGCGCCATCGGGCCCGGCTGGGAGCAAGGTCCCAGACCCGGTCCCGCTTCAGCCGCCCGCCTTCCCAAGTCGCGAGGCCGAGGGTGATGCCGTACGCGAAGGCGTAGAAGTAGTTCAGGGCGAGGGCCACTTGCTCGGCGGCCCAGAGCGGCCCGCCGATCACCTCCTCGTACGAGTCCTCGAAGTGCAGGGCGTAGAAGAAGTAGAAGGCGACGATGCCGCCCCAGACCGGCGCGGTCCAGAGGGCGGCGGAGGAGCGCAGGAGGGCTCGGAACTTCACAGGGGCACCGATCTCGCATGGGGGACGGGCCGGGGAGGCGGAACAGCTCTCCCGGCCCGCGCTTGCAGTTCAGCCGGGCCGTCGGTCGACCCCGGTCGTTTGTCAGTCGGCCAGAGCCGTGTCGACGTAGACCCTCTTTACGGACATCGTCGCCCTGATGGTCGACGAACCGTTGATCTGCGGGATGGTGAAGTACCGCTTGTCGCCGCCTTCGTAGTGAACGTTCCACCAGGCTCGTGTGCTGGCGTCCGGACCGGTGAAGCAGTTGTAGTAGGTCTGCGTCCCCATGTCCTTGTCGAGGCTGAAGGGAATCGACTGCCAGAGCTTCACGCCAGCGGACTTGCCGCCTCCCTGGTCGACCACGCACCCGATGAACTGGACCTCTGTGTAATCGTTGTCATCCCAGTGGCGGGACTCGAAATTTCCCGGCCCCCAGCCGCCGATCGCTCCGTCCCAGTTCATGGGCCCTATCTGTCCGGGCTCCGGAGTGGAGTACAGCTCGATGAGCCCCGGATCGTTCGGATTCGTGACGTAGGCGTCTCTGCTCTTGGGTTGAGTGCCCTTGGCGTTGGCCGAGGTGATGGTGCCGACGAGTGTGGTCGCTGCCAGCGCCGCGATCAGCACGGCACGTACCTGCGAGGTGCGCGTCATGAGTTCTGCCCCCCCTGGGCTCGGAGTGTTTGCCGGGGCCATTCGATGGGCACTCCTGGAAACCGTCTGTGACGGAAGCCACGCTTCCGGTGAAAGCGGGGAATCTTGACCAGAAGTATCTTCGTGATGGCGGGAAGGTGTCCCTCTCATGACGAGCCAGGTGGCGGAGTCGAAGTGTGACGTGCCCAACCGGCGACCGTCAGCCAAGACCGGTGGCACCGCAGCTCGTTGGCGCTTGGCGGGTGGTCCGCAGCCGCCAGGGAACCAGTCGGCTGGTCAACGCATGGCTGTACTGGCGAAAGTCTTGCCGGCGAGGTGAGCCGAATGCGTGCGCGATGCGTGAGCGGACGGGCCAGCACCAGGCAACACACGCAGGATCAGGCCCCGTGCCGCGCGGCGCTGATCAGGCAGAACAGCACCGCGAGGCACGGTCTGGAACCGCCCGGCGCGGATTCGATCCCACTCCTAAAGCGGGTGTCGCAGGTTCGAATCCTGCCGGGGGCACAAGGGAAAAGAGCACCTACCAATATTGGTAGGTGCTCTTTGACGTCCACGGCCGACATCAACGGCAGCGGTCAGGGACGACCCCGGGCTGAATTCGCTGATCACCCGAGAGCAGGCTCCGCATCATGGCTGACTGGCCACTTCCCTGCCCCGACTGCGAGCGGCCTATGGAGTGGAAGGGCTTCGTGCTGAGCAGGCGCGAGGAGGATGACCAACGGGTCTGCCGCTCCCTGTGGCTCTGTCAGGACCGAACCCTTTGGTGGCACTGGGCCGACCGCCAAGACGAACCGCTGGAGCTCTGTCCCTTCCCCGACTTGGTCCGCTGACGTCCACGGTCGCCGGGTATCGTCCGGTCCGGTCGATCAGTGGACAGGGGGTGGAATGCACAACGAGCGGCACGACGAGCGGCTGTCGGTACGATCCGCTGATGTCTTCGGAAGAGCCGCGCGTCGTCTGGTCCCTGCAGGGGTACAGCAAGGTGGACGAATTCCTGCGTACCGAGTTTCCCATCAGCCGCGAGCAGGTTCCGTTGCTTCGGGAATTGATCGGGCCGGACGCCGACGATCCCTGGATGTATCTCGGCTACGACGTGCCCGTCGAGGTGTGGCCCGCGCTGGACGCGATTCTGCGGTGCGGGCCGCCCGATCCCTCGCTCGACTATCAGACGGGGGCCTGCGCGGCCGATTGATCGGATGCCTTCCCCGGGGGTGGGGTCAGCGGAGTTCCTCCGGGCAGGCTGTGCCGCGGGAGAGTTTGTACGGGGCCGCCAGGCGGTAGACGCCCGGTTTCGGGGCGAGCAGTTCCGTCCATTCGTCGCCCTCCGCGTCCACCTCCGTCTTGAAGAGGCAGCCCTCGTCGTTGGCGAAGGCCTTGGGGATTTCCGTGTCCGATTCCTCGCGGGCGAGCTTGGACGCTTCCGTCTCCTGCGGGGGTTCGATCTTGCCGCCGTCCGCGTCCATGAGCGCGAGCCACGGGGAGTACGGGACGCGGATGAGGACGCGGCCGGGGGTGCCGACGCGGATCACCACCTCGTTCTCCTCCGCGCTCAGGACCTCGGCCGGCGGGTTCGCGAGGGGGGTCGGGTTCTCGACCTCGTACAGGCGCCAGTTCTCGTCCGACCAGATCTGCTCCAGGTAGGGCAGGCCCTCGCCGACCAGTTCCGCCTCCTGCTCGGCGCCCGAGTCGGGGGCGCCGGTGGGCAGGACGACGTAGTGGACGGCCCAGCGGTCCAGCCACTCCTGGTAGTTCACGGCGTTCAGGGTGTCGTCGTAGAAGAGCGGGTTGCGCTCCATGTCCGCCTGACGGTTCCAGCCGCGCGCGAGGTTGATGTACGGGCTCAGCGCCGAGGACTCGCGGTGGCTGGACGCCGGTACGACCTCCACCCGCGCCTTGCCCGCGTCCCGGACCTGGAGCTGGTTGATCAGCGGTGCGAGCTCGCGCGCCCAGGAGGCGTCCGGGGCGGTGCGGATGACGTCGTCGACGCCCTTGAAGCCGATCCAGAAGTTCAGGCCGGCGAAGGCGAGCAGCAGCGCGTACCAGCGGCGGGAGCGCGGTGCCGTGTACGGCAGGGCCGCGAGCAGCACGACGCCCGCGAAGAGCATCGGGAGCCGCGAGATGTTCGAGCCGATCTGCGAGTCGATCAGCCAGGTCAGCAGGGTGCCGATGGTGTACACGGCCGCCGCGGTACGGACCGTCCGCCAGTCCTTCGGGACGAGGAGGAAGGTCAGGACGCCGAAGAGCAGCGGCAGCGCCGTCGAGCCGAAGGCCATCGGCTGGGTGCCCGAGAAGGGGAAGAGCCAGGAGGACAGGGCGACGACCGCCACCGGGGCCAGGCCCAGCGCGTACGCTCCCGGGCGCCGGCGGTTCAGGAACAGCGCCGCCGCCGCGACCCCCAGGAAGAGTCCCGCGACCGGGCTGCACGCCGTCGCCAGGCCGGCGAGCGGCGCCGCCACCGCGGCCTTCAGCCAGCGCTTGCGGCGCCAGCGGTGCGGCCAGCAGAACACGGCCGCGACCGCGCCGACGGCGAACATCATGCCGAGGCCGAAGGTCACCCGCCCGGACAGGGCGTTGCAGAGGAACGCGAAGACGCCCGCGATCGAGCAGGCGAGCGGGTTGCGGACCGCCCGTACCCGCACCAGGATCAGCGCGGTCAGCGCGGCCGACAGCGTCCCGGCGATCATCATCGTGCTGCGCACGCCGAGCAGGGACATCAGGTACGGGGACACGACGCTGTACGAGACCGGGTGCATCCCGCCGTACCAGGCCAGGTTGTACGCCGAGTCCGGGTGACGGCCGACGAACTCGGCCCACGCGTCCTGTGCCGCCAGGTCCCCGCCGCTGTTCGCGAAGAAGAAGAACCACAGGATGTGGGTGACGGCCGCGAGTCCGGTGGCGGCCATGACGGTGTAGCGACGCTTCCGCCGCGGGGCCGCCTCGGCCGGGGCCGCCGGGTTCGCGGCGGCGGGCCGCTGCGCCGGAAGAACTATTCGCGAAGGGGAAGAGTGGTCCTCGGCGACGCCGACCGGGTCGCCGTCGCCGCGCCCGTCCCCGTTCCCCGTCGTGGAGGAGGCGGAGCCGGCCTCAGGGCCTCCGGGGCGGCCGAGGCCGTCCGGGGCGGAGTCGGGATCTGGGTCCGCGCGGTCGGCGCGTGTCGGCTCGGCGGTGGTCACTGCGGCCCTTTCCCGTGCTGCCCGTCTCTCTTCTCACGTGTGTCACGCGCGATTCTCGTCCCCCGGAAACGCTAACAGCAGGGCGCCCCGGAGAACCGGGGCGCCCAGCCGAGCGGGTGGCTTCTCAGCCCACGCGGGTCAGCTTCTTGTCGAAGCCGGGCTCCACCAGGTCCGCCTGGAGCGCGACCGGGGAGCTGACCTTGCCCGCGCCGGTGCCGATCGACACCTGGCCGACGATGTCGCCGGCCTTGCCGGTGTGCGGGACGGCCTTGCCGCCGCCGGTGAGCGCCAGCTTCACCTGGAGACCCGGCCAGCCGATCGCCTTGAGCTCCTTGGTGGCCACGACCGGGGTCCGGCCGCCGAGGCCGTCGTCGATGTAGCCGAGGACCTGGCCCTTGCGGACCACGGCGGCCGAGGTGACGTCCTTCTGGGCCTGCTGGATGATCTTGTAGCTGTTGTCGATGGCCAGCTGGAGCTTCTCGCCCAGCTGCTCGGCGTCCTTGGCCCCCATCACGATGCCGAGGATGCGGCGGTTCTTGCCGTCGACGACGGTGTTCGCCGACCAGAGCAGGTTGCCGCCGGCCGGGGTGGAGGAGCCGGTCTTGATGCCGCCCACACCCGGCTTGAGCAGGATGTTGTTGTTGTTCTCGATCCGGCCCGGGAGGCCGTCCACCGTCACGTTCGGCATGTTCACGATCTTGCGGAACACGTCGTACTGCATGACCGCCTTCGCCAGCTTCAGCTGGTCCTGCGGGGTCGACACGGTGCTGTCGAGCAGACCCGACGGGTCGGTGTACGTGGACTGGGTCATCCCCAGGTCCTTCGCGGCGGCGTTCATCTTCTCGACGAACGCGGCTTCCGAACCGGCGTCCCAGCGGGCGAGCAGCCGGGCCACGTTGTTCGCGGAGGGGATCATCAGGAGCTCCAGGAGCTCCTTCTCCGTGTACGTCTGGCCCTCCTGGACCCTCGCCGTCGACTCGTGCTCCGCCTTGCCCTGCTCGGCGGCCTTCTTGTCGATCTCGATCTCGGGGCCCTGCTGGCTCCCCTTGAGCGGGTGGTCGCGGAGGATCACGTACGCCGTCATCGTCTTCGTGACGCTCGCGATCGGAGCCGGCTTCTGCGCCCCGTACGTGCCCATCGAGCCGACGCCCTCGACCTCGACGGCGCCCTGCCCCTCGTTGGGGAACGGCAGCTTCAGCTCACCGCCACCGAAGGTGAACGTCGGCGCGGCCGACAGCGTCAGAACGGGCGCGGGCAGCGGGCGGACCATCTGCACGATCGCAAAGACGATCAGGACGAGCAGGACCAGCGGGGTCCAGATCCGCACCCGGCGCATGGTCGTCCGCAGCGTGGTCGGCGGCGGGGGCGGCGTGTTCGTCAGTTCGGCGAGCAGATCGAGCGGGGGCAGTGGCGGCAGCGGCTGCTGCCGGGTGCGCTCCGGCTCGGTGAGAGCCGGAGCGGGCGTCGGAACCGCGGCCGGCGTCGGCTTCGGGACCGGCGTCGGCTTCGGCTTCGTGACGGGGGTGGGGGCCGGGGCGGCGGACGCGGCGGGCTTCGGGACCTCGGGCGCCCTGGGGGGCCTGGAGGCCTCCTGGGCCTTCTGCTCGGCCGGGATGTCCGCGCGCAGCGGTACGAAGGTGCTCGTGCGCTCGCTGTCGGAGTCCGCGGCCAGGGAGGGCGGAAGCTTCAGCGCGGTCGTCGGCTGGTCGACGGGGGGCGCCGTGGGCAGCCGTACCGCCTTGAACATGGTCGTCGGCTGGTCGACCGGCTGGTCGACCGGCTGGTCGACCGGCTGGTCGACCGGCTGGTCGTCGTCCCCGTCGTCCTCCGCGGAGTCCGCGGGACCGGAGGAGTCGCCAGAGGTGGAGGAGTCGTCAGGGCCGGTGGAGTCGGCGGGCTCTTCGGGCGCCGGCTTCCGCTCGTCCGACGGCTTCCGCGACGCGAACCAGGACGCGGGCGCGGCCTCGGACGCCGCCCCGGTGGAGGCCTTCGCCCCGCCGGCCTCTTCGTCGGACGCGTCGCCGGACTCGTCGGCCGGCTCGTCGCCGGACTTCTCGACGACCGCCTCGACGGCGTCCTCGCCCGAATCCTCGACCGAGTCCACAACCGAGTCCTCGACGGGCTCCTCGTCCGCGTCGTCGTCCGCCTCGGGCTCGTCGTCCTCCGGCTCGCCCTCGTCGTCGTCCGCGTCCTCGCCGGACCCCTCCGACTCGGACTCGGACTCGGGCTCGGGCTCGGACTCGGACTCGTCCTCGGCGGACTCAGCGGACGCCTCGGCCGCGACGTCCACGGACGCGACGTCCTCGACCGCCTCGCGCTCCGCGGAATCCTCGCCCCCGCTCTCCGCCTCCGCCTCCGTCTCATCCGACGTGGCAGGCGCCGTCGCCACCCAAGCCGCTACAGCGGCCTTCAGACGCTCGCTCCCGGGCTCCGGAGCCTCCTTCGGCTCCGGCTCCGGCGTTGCCGCCGGAGCGTCGTCCTCCGGGGCCCTCGGGGCCAGCGTCTTGAAGACGGCCGTCGGCTGGTCGACCTGAACCGACGAAACCGGAGCCGACGACGAGGCGTCTGACTCACGGAGCACGGAAAGCCGAGGATCCCGGCCGCCGCCGCCCGAGGCCGTCGTCTCCTGAGACGACCCCTGCTGCTCCGCCTTGTCGGGGGACTCGCCCGCCACCGTGCCTCCTCCATGGTCATGCGTACGTACGGACCATGTACCGGTCCGTGTACCAGTGTCCTGTGTGAACCCCTTGGCTCCCGTGCTAGACGAGAACGACATACCTACTGGTTCCCGGATGAACCACCCAGGCACTCTCGACAGATGAATGTGAGAGGGGTCACCCTGTCATTCATCCACGCGGGGAGGCATGGATGGGCAGGAGCCGCAGAACCATTCCGGAGGAGCTTCTGCTGCTCGCTCTGGACCCGACCACGGGTACCACAGCGCAGCCGCAGTCGCTCGACCTCGGCCTGGCCGGTGCACAGCTAGTGGAGCTGGCGCTGGCAGGCCGGATAGCCCCTGACGGGGATCGTATCGCCGTGGTGATGCCACGGCCGACCGGAGATCCGACCTTGGACTCCGCACTGGAGCTGCTGCGCAGGCGTGGCAGCCCGGTTCGGGCCGTCCACTGGATCGGCGGACCCCGACTGGGGCTTCGCCAGACGTATCTCTCGCATCTGGAGCGATGCGGCATGGTGCATGCCGTGGAGGGCCAGATGTGCGGGGTGTTGCCGACGACTCGCTACCAGGCGACGGAAACGGCGATCAGTCGGGAGATCCGTTCCCGGCTGGACAGTGCGATCCGCACCGGCGTACCGCCGGACCCGCGGACCGCGGCGCTTGCCGCGCTGGCCCACGCGGTCGGACTCGGGAAGCACCTCTACCCCGGTAACGAAGGACGGTCGTCGCGGTCCCGGCTGCGCGATCTGATCCGGCACGACCCGATGGGCGGACTCGTGGCACACGCCGTGATGGACGTCCAGAACGGCGCGGCGGCACAGCCGCGCCGAAGCGCCGCGGGTGTCCCGGCGCAGCCTCGCGGCAACATGGCCCGCGCGGCGGCGCACTGAGCATTCCGCACGCAAGGAACCAACCCGGGAGCCGCACAAGTGTGCGGGGCGGTCAGGACGGCCGCCCCGCACACGCACGTTCACTTTCCGGCGTCACGCCCGGTGGGACCGTGTTCCCCGGCGCATACGTTGTGGTCGTTTCCCAGCGCACACCCGGCCTTTGGTGGCAGTCTGCCAAGCGGTAGATACTCACAGCTACGCAGCAGACAGCCGGAGGTGCAGTTTCCGTGGCGTCCAACGTCAACCCCACCGTCAGGCGACGCCGATTGGGCCAGGAGCTGCGCAAGCTCCGGGAAGCGAAGAACATGACGGCCGAGCAGGTCGCCGAGCGTCTTCTCGTCTCCCAGTCCAAGATCAGCCGGCTGGAGAACGGCCGTCGCTCCATCAGCCAGCGCGATGTGCGCGACCTGTGCGGCGTGTACGAGGTCGAGGACGAGCGCATGGTCGACTCGCTCATGCAGATGGCCAAGGACTCCCGCCAGCAGGGCTGGTGGCACGCCTTCGGCGACATCCCGTACAGCGTCTACATCGGCCTGGAGACGGACGCGGAGAGCCTGCGGATGTACGAGCCGCAGATCATCCCGGGGCTGCTCCAGACGCACTCCTACGCGGAGGCCGTGATCTCCGGCGCGCTGCCGGAGTCGACGCCCGCGGACATCGACAAGAGGGTCACCGTCCGCACCCGCCGCCAGGAGCGGATCCGGGACGAGGAGCGTCCGCTGCGCCTGTGGGCGGTCATCGACGAGGGTGCGCTGCACCGGATCGTCGGCAGCAGGCAGTTGATGGTGGAGCAGTTGGAGCACCTCGTCGAGCAGTCGCATCTGCCGCATGTCACGGTGCAGGTGATCCCGTTCGAGATGGGCGCGCATCCGGGGATCAGCGGCCAGTACTCGATCCTGGAGTTCCCTGACACGTCCGACTCCAGCGTCGTCTACATCGAGGGCGTGACGAGCGATCTGTACCTGGAGAAGGCGCAGGACGTGGGCAAGTACAGCGTCATGTACGAGCACCTCAGGGCGCAGGCGCTGAACGTCGAGCAGACCCGTGACTTCATCTCGGAGATGGTGAAGAAGCACGCCAGGGGCTGATCCTGGGCGCTCGCAAAGGCAGCGGGGCAGGCACCGTACACCGCGTACTCGCTCCCACGGAAGCTCAGTTGGAATATGCCACTCGGACGTGTGAACGCCGGTCCCACCGGACGGGGCCGGCGAGTAGCGTCGATCAAGCCGGCAAGAACGTTGGCGCGACACACCACTGGCAGAACCGGAGCTGAGCAGCATGGCGATTATTCAGGGTGGCACCGACACCTGGACGAAGTCCTCGTACTCCGGAGGGAACGGGGCCTGCGTCGAAGTGAAGTCTCCCCTCGTGGCCGCGATCGCGGTGCGGGACTCCAAGGCCCCCGAGGGACCGTCCCTCTCTTTCGGACCGGGATCGTGGAACGCCTTCGTCGGAGAGGTGAGCAACGGGGCTCTCTGAGCCCCGCCGCTCGATCCGTCGGCGCACGCGCCACCAGCGTTACCAGCAGGAGCAGCAGGAGCAGCAGGAGCAGCAGAACCAGCACCACCAGCGTGACGAAAGAGCCCTCTCGACCGGTCCGCCGTCCTGGCCGAGGGGGCTCGGCCTTTCCCGGACCCGCTACCGCAGCCGGTCGACGTAGAGGTCCGTTCCCGGGACCGTCGGGATGAACGGCGCGACCAGTTCCACCCGTCCGTCGTCCCCGCCCAGGGTTTCCAGGTCGGCGAAGTGCTCCGTCCAGCATTCGGCGGGGTTCCGTTCCAGGAACCACAGCAGGGTCAGCCGGGTGTCGACGCCCTCGACCTGTTTCACGTACGTCATGCGGTCGCCGGGCAGCGGGGTCGGGCGGAAGACCGTGACCATCGCCGCCGGTGAGCCGGCGAGGCGGCGGGGGAGCTCCCTGCTCCGCAGGCGTTCGAGGAGGGCGGCGCGCTCCTCCGGGCCCTCCGTGTCGACGACCTGGAGGATCAGCCCGGCGTAGGGGTGGTCGAGGGCGTGGAAGTCGCGCGGGCCGGCCGCTCCGTCGCGGTAGACGGTCGCCTCGTGGTCCTGGAAGGCGGTGAAGACGTGCGTCCGCTCCTGGTGGACGCGGGCGTCGCGGTTGAGCCGTTTGTTGATGCCGACGGTCCACTTCATGTGTTCGTCGTAGCGGCCCTCGGTGATCCAGTAGGTGGAGAGGTAGCAGCCGGCGGTGACGGGGCGGGCGACGGCGGATTTCTCCGGGCCGCGCAGTTGCTGGAGTTCACGGGTGGCGACCCAGCGGCGGCCGGCGTACATCCAGGGCATGGCCATGGCTCCGGCGTAGTAGTGGTCGTCCTCGTACCAGCGGTTGTACGCGTACTCGTGGCCCGGGTGCGGCTCGA
The DNA here is from genome assembly GCF_044331325.1 of Streptomyces sp. NPDC017246. Classification (NCBI taxonomy): domain Bacteria; kingdom Bacillati; phylum Actinomycetota; class Actinomycetes; order Kitasatosporales; family Streptomycetaceae; genus Streptomyces; species Streptomyces sp. NPDC017246. The sequence goes on from NZ_JBIRMW010000008.1 coordinate 281,542, forward strand.
CCATGGTGATCAGCGCGTGGCCGGGGCGGACCCCGTACGGGCCGACGGAGGCCAGTTCCGCGTATGTCTCGCTGCGGGTCTCCTCGCTCACTTCGTACCCCTTCCCATGTCGGTGACGGAGACCTACTCTGACGGACCGTCAGATACTTGGCCAGGGCCGGGACACAGGACTCCGGACCGGGCCGGGGTCACGTCGAGAGGGGTCCGGATGTTGCTCCAGGGGAAGACCGTCGTCGTGTCGGGCGTCGGCGCCGGTCTCGGCCGCCGCGTCGCCGAGACGGTCGTACGGGACGGGGGCAACGCGGTCCTCGGCGCGCGCACCGAGGCCAACCTCGCCAAGTCCGCCGCCGAGATCGACCCGGAGGGCGGCCGCACCGCGTACCGGGTCACGGACATCACCGACGAGGGGCAGTGCGAGGCCCTCGCCGCGCTCGCGGTCGAGCGATTCGGCGGGGTCGACGCGGTGGTCCACGTCGCCGCCTGGGACTCCTACTTCGGCGGCCTCGAGGACGCCGACTTCGCGACCTGGCAGGGGGTTCTGGACGTCAATCTGCTCGGGACGCTGCGGATGACCCGGGCCTGTCTGCCGGCGCTCAAGGAGCGCGGGGGTTCGGTGGTCCTGATCGGCACGCAGTCGGCGGTGGCCTCGCCCTCGCAGGTGCGGCAGGCGGCGTACGCGGCCTCGAAGGGGGCGCTGACCTCGGCGATGTACTCCCTGGCGCACGAGCTCGGGCCGCACCGCATCCGGGTCAACACCGTGCTGCCGGGCTGGATGTGGGGGCCGCCGGTGGAGGCGTACGTCCGGTTCGCGGCGCACGGCGAGGGGGTGCCGGAGGCGGACGTGCTCGCCCGGCTCACCGAGCGGATGGCGCTGCCGGAGCTCGCGACGGACGGGGACGTGGCGGAGGCGGCGGTCTTCCTGGCCTCGGACCGGGCGCGGGCGATCACGGGACAGTCGTTGCTGGTCAACGCGGGTGAGCTGATGCGCTGACCCCACTCCGAGCCGCCCCTACAAGTTCATGGATATGAACAAGGGTCAGTAAACAGAACGATTTTACTGCCCCTTGACCCTCCATTGCATTGTCCCTGCCTTGCAACTCGCCGCACCATGAACGGCGTTCACAAGGCGGACCAGACCCCTGGAGGGGGCTCTCCATGAACAGTCTCGACTGGACCGTGCTCATCGGCTACTTCGGCGTGATGGTCGCGATCGGCGTCTGGTCCCACAAGCGCGTGGACACCGTCTCCGACTTCTTCACCGCCGGCGGCCGGATGCCCTGGTGGCTCTCCGGCATCTCCCACCACATGTCGGGCTACAGCGCCGTCATGTTCACCGGGTACGCGGGCATCGCCTTCACGTACGGAGTCACCTCCTACGTCACCTGGTCCTTCCCCATCGCGATCGGCATCGCCATCGGCGCCCATCTCTTCGCGCCCCGGCTCAACCGGCTGCGCTCCCGCCTGCGGGTCGCCTCCCCGCTCGAATACCTCAAGGACCGCTACAACCTCCCCACCCAGCAGGCCCTCGCCTGGTCCGGCGTCCTCCTGAAGATCGTCGACGTCGGCGCCAAGTGGGCCGCCATCGCCACCCTGCTCTCCGTCTTCACCGGCATCTCCCTCAACCAGGGCATTCTCATCACCGGCGTCGTCACCGGCGTCTACTGCACGGTCGGCGGACTCTGGGCCGACGCCCTCACCGAACTCGGCCAGTTCGTCATCCAGCTCCTCGCCGGCGTCGCGATGCTCGTCGCCGTCCTCGGCAAGCTCGGTGGCTTCAGCGCGCTGTGGACCGTCTGGGACCGGCCCGAGCTCCAGGGCCACACCGCGCCCACGGCCGGCCCGTACACCCTGACCTTCCTCCTCGCGTACCTCTTCATCAAGACCTTCGAGTACAGCGGCGGCATGTGGAACCAGGCCCAGCGCTACATGGCCACCCCCAACGCCCGCGAGGCCACCCGCTCCGGCCGGCTCTCCGCGGTGCTGTGGTTCGTCTGGCCGCTCGTCCTCTTCTTCCCCATGTGGGTCGCGCCGCTGCTCGTCGACCCGAAGAAGCCCGACGCCTCCGACTCGTACGCCCTGATGACCGAGCAGCTGCTCCCGCACGGCCTCCTCGGCCTCGTCGTCGTCGGCTTCTTCTCGCACACCATGGCCATGTGCTCCTCCGACGCCAACGCCATCGCGGCCGTCTTCACCCGGGACATCGCCCCCGCCCTCAGCAAGGCCGCCCGGAGCTGGACGCAGCAGGCCGGACTGCTCGCCGCCCGCTGGTCGACGGTCGCCTTCCTCGCCCTGTCGATGGCGGTCGCCACCCAGGTCAACTCCCCCACCTTCAAGGACATCATCACCGTCGTCATCAAGTGGGTCGCCGGGCTCATGGGGCCCATCGCGATCCCCTTCATGCTGGGGCTGCTCCGCACCTTCCGGAAGTCGGGCCCGACCGCGGCACTGGTCTCCTGGGCGGCCGGACTCTTCGTCTTCTGGCTCACCAACTACGGCCTCGACGGCATCGAGCTCCAGATCCAGATCGTCTCGCCGCTCGCCACGTCCCTCGTCCTGTACGTCCTCATCGGTCTGATCCGGCCCGAGGACACCCCGGAGCGGGACGCGCTCCTGGACCGGATCGGCTCGGACGGCGACGGGGACGGCGACGGCACCGGTGCCGCCCGGGTGCCCGCCCAGGGCGGTCCCGAGCGGGCCGCCGATCAGCCCCTCGGGTAACGCGCGAGCCAGCCCGGCGAGGACTCCTCGGGGCCGTGCAGGGCCGCGCCCTGGGTCATCTCCATCGAGAAGTCGTCCGCGAGCTCCAGGACCGTCGCACGGCCCTCCAGTTCGGCCAGCCAGGCCGGCGGGAGGGCCGTCTCGCCGTGCAGGGCGCCGAGCAGCGCGCCCGTGAGCGCCCCGGTCACCGCGGAGGGCCCGTCGTGGTTCACCGCGAGCCGCAGCCCGTGCCGTACGTCCTCGCCGACCAGGGCGCAGTAGACGGCCGCCGCCAGCTGCCCCTCGGCCCGGTCCTCGGCCGCGCCGAGGGCGGCCACCCGCTCGGGGTCGGGAACCCCTTCCCGTACGGCTCCGAGGGCGCGGCCGAGCGCCTCGGTGACCGGCTCGTGGCCGGCGCGCTCCGCCAGCTGCTCCAGGGCCCGCTCGACGGCGGCCTCCACGGAGCCGCCGCGGGCGAGGCCGTGGACGACGACGGCGAAGGCCCCCGCGGCGAGTCCGGCGGCCGGGGCGCCGTGGGTCTGCGCGGCGCACTCCACGGCGAGCTGGCAGACGAGCTGCGGTTCCCAGCCGACGAGCAGCCCGAAGGGGGCGGAGCGGACGAGGGCGCCGGAGTCGGCGGCCTCCGGGTTCTTGGGCTTGTCGAGGGTGCCGAGCCGCTCGTCGCCCAGGCCGGTGAGGCAGGCGCGGGGCGGGTTGCGGCGGGCGTAGAGCCACTCCTCGTGGGCGAGCCAGCCGTTGTCCTTGCGGCGCTCGTCGGGGCCCCAGTCGCGCTGGGTCGCGGCCCAGCGCAGATGGGCCCGGTGGACGTCGGTGGGCGGGTGCCAGGCGCCGGTGTCGCGGCGGACCTGGGCGCGGATCAGGCCGTCGACGGTGAACAGGCCCATCTGGGTCGCGGCGGTGACGGCGCCGCGGCGGCCGAAGGCGGGCACGGGCTCGGTGAGTCCGTCAGGTCCGTGGGCCTCCCGGAGCTCGGCGAGGCCGAGTCCGCCGGCGCCGGCGCCGAGCGCGTCGCCGAGGGCTCCGCCGAGCAGACAGCCCCGTACGCGGGCGCGGAAGTCCTGCTGTTCGGCGCGGCCCCACACGGCCGCGGCTGTCGTGGCCACGACGTGCCCTCCCCCCGTAGACCGGTCTGCGCAGCACTGTAATCGACCGGGTACGGCGGTTCGGGGACCAGAACGTTATGTGATCCGACGCCCTTCAGGCCGCTTTTGACCGAAGAGCGCCGGACCTTGCCTCACTCGGCGGGGAGGACCGGCAGCAGTTCCGGGAGGTGGCCGTCCGACGCCCGCGCCGTGCGCTGCCGCTCCTCCGGCACCTCGCCGTACAGGGTCGTCCGGGGCTTCGCCGGGCGGCCCGCCGCCTCCGCGATCGCCTCCAGGTCGCGGATCGAGCGGTACGAGCCGTAACTCGATCCGGCCATCCGGGAGATGGTCTCCTCCATCAGCGTGCCGCCCAGGTCGTTGGCGCCCGAGCGGAGCATCTCGGCGGCGCCCTCCGTGCCCAGCTTCACCCAGCTGGTCTGGATGTTGGGGATGTGCGGGTGGAGAAGGAGCCGGGCCATCGCGATGACCGCGCGGTTGTCGCGGGCCGTCGGGCCGGGGCGGGCGATGCCCGCGAGGTACACGGGCGCGTTGGTGTGGATGAAGGGGAGGGTCACGAACTCCGTGAAACCACCGGTCTCCTGCTGGATGCGGGAGAGGGTGCGGAAGTGGCCGAGCCAGTGCCGGGGCTGGTCCACATGCCCGTACATCATCGTGGAGCTCGACCGGATGCCGAGCTCGTGGGCGGTGGTGATCACCTCGATCCAGGTGGCCGTGGGCAGCTTGCCCTTGGTGAGGACCCAGCGGACCTCGTCGTCGAGGATCTCGGCGGCCGTGCCGGGGATCGAGTCGAGCCCGGCCTCCTTGGCGGCCGTGAGCCACTCCCGGATCGAAAGGCCCGTCCGGGTCGCGCCGTTGACGACCTCCATCGGCGAGAAGGCGTGCACGTGCATGCCGGGGACGCGCTCCTTCACCGCGCGCGCGATGTCGAAGTAGGCGGTGCCGGGCAGATCCGGGTGGATGCCGCCCTGCATGCAGACCTCGACGGCGCCGACCTCCCAGGCCTGCTCGGCCCGGTCCGCGACCTGGTCGAGGGAGAGGGTGTACGCGTCGGCGTCGGTACGGCGCTGGGCGAAGGCGCAGAAACGGCAGCCGGTGTAGCAGACATTGGTGAAGTTGATGTTCCGCGTGACGATGTACGTCACGTCGTCGCCGGACACGGACTTCCGGACGTCGTCCGCGATCCGGGTGAGCGCGTCCAGCGCGGGCCCGTCGGCGTGCAGCAGGGCGAGCGCCTGGGCGTCGGTGAGCCTCGTCGGGTCGTCGGCGGCGACGGCGAGGGCCTCGCGGACGTCGGAGTCCACCCGCTCGGGCACCATGCCCGGGGCGGCGGCCTCCCGCAGCGCCTCCCAGTCGCCGTACACCTCGTCGAAGTCATCACGCCGGTCGTGGGTGCGGCCGGTGGTGTCGATGGTGGTGTGCAGATCGGTGCGGCCGGTGGCCGTGAACGCCTCGTCGGGCTCCTGCCAGGGCAGGCCGCGCACGGGCGCCTCGGGGTTGGCGAGCCCCGTCCCGGGGTCGGCGAGGGCACGGACGTGCGGGAGGAGCCTGGGGTCGAGCCAGGGCTCGCCCCGGGTGACGAACTCGGGGTAGACACACAGCCGTTCGCGCAGCTCGAAGCCGACGGCGCGGGACTTCTCGGCCAGCTCCTCGATCCGCGGCCAGGGCCGCTCGGGGTTCACATGGTCGATGGTGAGCGGGGAGACACCGCCCCAGTCGTCGATCCCGGCGGCGATGAGCCGCTCGTACTCCGCGTCGACGAGGTTGGGCGGGGCCTGGAGACAGGCGGAGGGCCCCATGATGTGCCGGGCGACGGCGACGGTGGCCACCAGGTCGTCGAGCTCGGCGTCCGGCATGCCGCGCATGGCCGTGTCCGGCTTGGCGCGGAAGTTCTGGATGATCAGTTCCTGGATCGAGTGGTACGCCCGGGAGACGCGGCGCAGCGCGAAGAGGGACTCGGCCCGCTCCTCCAGGGTCTCCCCGATGCCGAGCAGCAGCCCCGAGGTGAAGGGGACGGACGAACGGCCGGCGTCCTCCAGGACCCTGAGCCGCACGGCCGGCTCCTTGTCGGGGGACCCGTAGTGGGGACCGCCGGGCTCCGACCAGAGCCGGGTGGCGGTGGTCTCCAGCATCATGCCCATCGACGGGGCGACCGGCTTGAGCCGCTGGAAGTCGGTCCAGGACAGCACGCCCGGGTTGAGATGGGGCAGCAGCCCGGTCTCCTCCAGGATCCGGATGGCCATGGCCCGGACGTACGCGACGGTGTCGTCGTAGCCGTGCGCGTCGAGCCACTCACGCGCCTCGGGCCAGCGGTCCTCGGGCTTGTCGCCCAGGGTGATCAGGGCCTCCTTGCAGCCCATCTCGGCCCCGCGCCGGGCGACGTCGAGCACCTCGTCCGGCGACATGAACATCCCGTGCCCGGCCCGCCGCAGCTTGCCGGGGACGGTGACGAACGTGCAGTAGTGACACTTGTCCCGGCAGAGCCGGGTCAGCGGTATGAACACGCTCTTGGAGTACGTGATGACCCCGGGCCGCCCGGCCGCCGCGAGCCCCGCGTCCCGCACCCGCCCGGCGGACGCGACCAGATCCGCCAGATCCTCCCCGCGCGCCCGCAACAGCACGGCCGCCTCACCCACATCGAGCGCGACCCCGTCCCTGGCCCGCTTGAGGGCACGGCGCATGGCGTTCGCGGTGGGGCGAGCTTCCTGGTCATCCGTCATGAAACGAGCATACGAGCGAGCGCGTGGGAGAAGGTTGGGACGGGGCTTCGCGGCCGCCCGTCACCGGCGGATCACAGGTACTGCGCGTACTCGTCCAAAGTGCGCAGGACCTCCGTCTCGTTCGCCGGGGGGAGCTGGAGGACGACCTCCTCGCAGCCCAGTTCCGTGTAGTGGGCGAGCTTGCCGGGGCTGGGGTGGACCGCGTACGGGACGAGCTGGAGGGTCTTCGGGTCGCGGCCCGCCTTCTCCCAGGTCTCCCTCAGGACCGGCAGGGACTCCGTCAGGCCCCGGCCTCCGATCGGCATCCAGCCGTCCGTCTGCGCGGCGATCTGGGCGAAGAGCTTCGGGCCCGCCGCGCCGCCCAGGAGGATGCGCGGTGCGCCGCCCGTCGGCTTGGGCCAGGCCTCCGAGGGGCGGACCGAGTGGCCGAACTCGCCTTCGTGGGCCGTGGGTTCGGGGGCCCAGAGGGCTCGCATCAGGTTCAGGCGGTCGCGGCCGAGGTCCCGGCGGGTGGACCAGTCGACGCCGTGGTCGGCGGCCTCCTCGCGGTTCCAGCCGAAGCCGACACCGAGGGTGAAGCGGCCGCCGGAGAGGTGGTCGAGCGTGGCGATCTGCTTCGCGAGGGCGATCGGGTCGTGCTGGGCGAGCAGCGTGACGCCGGTGCCGAGCGTGAGGTGCCCGGTGACGGCGGCGGCCTGGCCGAGGGCGACGAAGGGGTCGAGGGTGCGGCCGTACTCGCGGGGCAGCTCGCCGCCCGCCGGGTAGGGCGTGTCCCGTGCGACGGGGATGTGGGTGTGCTCGGGGAGGTAGAGCCCGCCGAACCCGCGCTGTTCGAGCTCGCGCGCGAGCCGCACGGGGGTGATGGTCTCGTCGGTCAGGAAGATCGTGGTCGAGATCCGCATAGCGGCACGGTAGGGCGTACGGCCCTGATTTCCGAGAGGTGCGGCGCGGTGAAACGGGTGGCGGGCCGCCCGGCCGCCGGCCCGCCGTCACGGGATCCGCCGGCCGTCGGGCGCGGTCAGTCGTCGGGCGCCGTCAGTCGTCGAGCGCTGCCAGCGCCCGCTGTTCGGCCGCCAGGTCTCCGTATCCGCCGTGCTCCCAGACCCGTTCGCGGAACCCCTGGAGGGTGAGCGGCCGGCGGTCCTCGCCGGGGACGTCCACGAAGTGGACCGTGCCGCAGCGGTGGCAGTACCAGCCGCGCGACCAGAGTTCCGCGGCGCGGTGGCGGCCGCGCATCAGCCGGGTGAAGCGGGCCTTGCGCCGGTACACCCGTGTGAACACCAGCACGGCGGCGAGCAGCGCGAACGCCGAGATCCAGGCCAGGAACCCGTAGGCGAGCGGCGGCTCGGCGGGCACGTCCTGCGGGTACCACCCGTTCGGCACGGGCGGCTCGTCGGCGGGCTCGTCCTGGAACCACTTCCCGGCGATGGCCCCGCCCAGGAAGGTGCCGACGGCGACGGCCGCGGCGAGGACCCCGAGACAGCCGATCGTGTAGGCCGGCGGTCGCGGCGCCGGCGCGAGCGCCTCGGAGAGCCCCGTGGTCGCCGTCCGCGTCACGGTCCGCATGTCTCCGTCCGAGTCCCGCTCCCGGCTCATGACGGTGTCCCGTCCGCCGAGGTACACGGCCGGCACGGCCTGTACGCGGTCGTTCTGCCCGCAACCCGGGCATGTGTGCGTTCCGCTCATCGTCGTCTCCCCCGCCGATCGTGCAGGAAGTGACGGGATCATGCCATGCGCGGTTCCCGTCGCGGCCGAAATTTCCGGGCGCTCCGCCGCCCCGCCGCCTACCGTGGCCCGCGTGCTGAAGCGAATCGAGACGTACTACGACGCCGTCCCCCGTTCCTCCGCCCGCGCCGAGGAGTTCGGGCCCCTGACCCTTTTCGTGAGGGAGGGGGACGGCTGGCCGTACTACGCGCGGCCCGCGCTCGGGTACGGCGGGGAGGTGACGGCCGCCGACGTGGACCGGGTCCGGGCGCGGCAGCGGGAGCTGGGGGCGCCGGAGGCCTTCGAGTGGGTGGCGGAGACGACGCCGGGGCTGCGGGCGGCCGTGGAGGCGAGCGGGCTCACCGTGCACGAGCATCCGCTGATGGTCCTGGAGGGTGCCGGGCTCGCGGTGCCGGAGCCCGAGGGCGTCACGGTACGGGTGGTCGGCCCCGGCGATCCCGCGCTGCCGGGCGCGGTCGCCGCCCCGTACGCGGCCTTCGGCGCCGAGCCCTCCCCGGGGGACGTCACCCGGGTCGCCGACCGGATCACGGCGGGCCTCACCTGTCTGGCCGCCGCCCTGGACGCCTCGGGCAGCGCCCTCTCCGCCGGTCAGCACCAGCCCGTGGACGCCGTCTCCGAGGTCGTCGGCGTCGGCACCGTCCCGGACGCCCGGCGCCGGGGTCTGGGGCTCGCGGTCACGGCCGCGCTGGTGGCGGACGCCCGGGACCGTGGCGTGGAGCTGGTGTTCCTGTCGGCTTCGGACGCGGACGTGGCCCGGCTCTACGGGCGGCTCGGTTTCCGTACGGTCGCCACCGCCCTCATCGCGGAGGCGTAGAGGACTCCCGGAAGAAAGTTCCCGGAGGCTGTCACACCCTCCGCGTCCGCTCCGTCAGTGCGGTGAAGGCAACCGGAACCGCACACCGAGAGACGCTGAGGAGCGATCACCATGGCCCGCGAGATCACCCCCCGGATGACCAACCCCGCCCATGTCCTCCCCGGCGCCGGCCCGGCGATCCAGAACCTGGTGAAGGCCACCCGTGAGGGCGGCGTCCCGGAGGCCACCCTGGAGCTGGTGCACCTGCGCGCCAGCCAGATCAACGGCTGCGGGTTCTGCGTCGACTACGGCGCGAAGAGCGCGAGGAAGAACGGCGTGAGCGAAGAGAAGCTGTTCGCCGTCGCCGCCTGGCGCGAGGCCCCGTACTTCTCCGACGAGGAGCGCGCGGCCCTCGCGCTCGCGGAGGCGGCGACCCGGCTCGCGGACACCTCGGACGCCGTGCCGGACAAGATCTGGGACGAGGCCGCCGACCACTACGACGAGAAGCAGCTCGCCGCGATCGTCCTGATGGTGGCCGTCACCAATCTGTTCAACCGGATCAACGTCACCGTCCGCCAGCCGGCCGGGGCCGGTCTGTGACGGGCGCGGCGACGGCCGGGGCCTCGCGCACGAGCAGCACGTCCACCGGGTCCTCGGACTCGTAGCGGAAGCCCTCCCGCTCGTAGAGACGGCGGGCGTCGCTTCCCTGGAGCACGACCAGGCGCACCGGGACCGCCGCCTCGTCCGCCCGCGCGAGGAGCTCCCGGAGCACCGCCGTCCCGAGGCCCCGCCAGGTCGTCCCGCATGACGGCCGCCCTCAGCTCGGCGACGACCTCGATGTCCGCTGCCGTGCCCGGGCGCAGCGACCAGTTCGTTTCCCTATACATGTACGCATCGTAGGGAGCCTCCATGGTGCTGCGGCCGGGGGTCTCGCCGGCAGTCGTAACCGGATCCGTGCCGTCCGCGTTGGTGCGGTCATGAAGAAGATGCTCACCGCAGTCGCCCTGACCTGTTTCGCCGCGACCGGCGGCCTGTCCGCCGCCGGAACCGCGGCCGCCGACACCGGCGGCGTGAACCTGCCCTCGGTGGTGCCGCTCAGCGGCGTCCTGACGCCGAAGGCGAAGCCGGCCGGCACTCCCGACCTGCCGCCCGCCAACGCGGCGGTGGAGCGCCTGCTCCCCAAGCGCTGAGCCCTACACGGCCCACACGGAAGAACGAAGGTGGCGGACCCCCCACGGGCCGCCACCTTCGCGTCTCTGTGACTCCGGACTCCGGACTCGGGACTCGGGACTCGGGAGGAGTCCGTCAGTCGGCGACGACCAGCGACGGCGTCTCCTTGGTCAGGACCTCGCCCCGGAAGAAGGCGGGGCTCCTGCGCTGCATCACCAGCATGATCACCACGCCGACCAGCAGCAGTCCGACACCGATCACGAAGACCGAGCCGACGCCGAGGACCGAGGAGCCGCTGCCGTAGGCCGGGTCCCACATGTCGTACAGCGTCTTGCCGAAGACGGCGGTCAGCAGCACGCCGCCGAGGACCGGGCACAGGCCCTTGTAGACGAAGTCCCGGCCGGAGCGGAAGAGCTCCTTGCGGAAGTACCAGGCGCAGGCGAACGCGGTGAGCGAGTAGTAGAAGCAGATCATCAGGCCGAGCGCGTAGATCGTGTCGACCAGGACGTTCTCGCTGACCAGCGTCATCACCGTGTAGAAGACGCCGGTGGCGACGCCCGCGATGACCGTGGCCTTCCCCGGCACCTTGAAGCGCGGGTGGACCTTGGCGAAGGACGCGGGGAGCGCCTCGTACGTCGACATCGCCAGCACCGTGCGGGCCACCGGGATGAACGTCGTCTGGAGGCTGGCCGCCGCCGAGGCGAGGACGGCGACGAAGAGCAGGATGCCGAGGGCCGGGCCCATGACCGGGCCGGCGAGGGCGGCGAAGACGTTGTCGGAGGTCTCGGGGTTGGCGAGGCCGAGCCCGCTGTCGCCGGAGCCGACGGCCATCTGCGCGGCGACGCCGGTGGCGAGGTAGGAGCCGACCAGGACGACCATCGCGATGAGCGCGGCGCGGCCGGGGGTCTTGGTGCTGCCCGTGGTCTCCTCGTTGGTCGCCATGCAGGCGTCCCAGCCCCAGTACATGAAGATCGAGAGGGACAGACCGGCCGTGAAGGCGGCGAAGGACTGGACGGCGAACGGGTTCATCCACGACCAGGAGAAGCTCAGGCCGGTGTCGAAGGTGCCGCTGCCGGCCTTCTGGAAGGCCATGGCGACGAAGATCGCGAGGACCACGAGCTGGAGGCCGACGAGGGCGTACTGGACGCCCTTGGTGGCGGTCATGCCGCGGTAGCTGATCGCGGTGGCGGCGGCGATGAGCGCCAGGCAGGTGACGATGTGGACGGCCTTGTTGTCGTCCAGGGCGGCGATGGACTCGCTGCCGCTGATCTCACCGGCGAGAAGCCAGAAGTAGGAGGTCGCGACGCCCGCCAGATTGGAGAGGACGATGATCGTCGCGATGACGAGGCCCCAGCCGCACATCCAGCCGATCCTGGGCCCGAAGGCCTTCACGGTCCAGGTGAACGAGGTGCCGCAGTCGGGCATGGCCTTGTTGAGCTCCCGGTACGCGAAGGCGACGAGGAGCATCGGGAGGAAGCCGGCGAGGAAGATCGCGGGCATCTGCAGTCCGACCTCGCCGGCCGTGGAGCCGAGCGTCGAGGTCAGGCAGTAGACGGGGGCGACGGTCGAGATGCCGATGACGGCACTGCCGAGGAGGCCGACGGAGTTTCCGCCGAGGCCTTTGGTGCGCACGCCGTTGGCGTCACCCGGGGCGTTGACGCCCCTTACCGTGTCTCCGGCCTGGGGCCGCGCTTCCACCTGAGTCATGAACAGGACGTTAAATGCTGCGGTTTCCATATCCGGAGGATGAAAATCCGCTCATCTGATCGATCGGTGCCTTGCATTACGAGGGTCGAATCGGACCCCCGCCAATGATTGAAAGATCGACGACCAGAACGGACCGACCAACTGGTAGGTCGGTCGATCCGTGTCCGATATGCGGGAACCGCAGCTCAGTCCGAAATGTCCGTTTCCAAATTTTCCCGAGGATTTTTCGCCGGGCTCTCCCGCCCGTCGCCGGACCGGGCTCCGGCCGGGCTCAGCCCGGCCACACCACCGCCTGCAGCTCGCTGTACGCGTGCAGCGCGTACGAGCCCACGTCCCGCCCGACCCCGCTCTTCTTGAATCCGCCGAACGGCGCCTCCATGTTCCGTCCGATCGTGTTCACGCCCACCCCGCCGGCCCGCAGCCGGCCCGCGATCCGGAAGGCGCGGGCCACATCGCCCGACCACACGTAGTCGATGAGCCCGTAGTCGCTGTCGTTGGCGAGGGCGATGCCCTCCTCCTCGTCGTCGAACGGGACGACCACGACGACCGGGCCGAAGATCTCCTCCCGGACCACCCGCATCTCGTTGGTGCAGTCGGCGAGCAGCGTCGGCGCCACGTAGAAGCCCTTCGCGAGGTCCGGACGCTCGCCGCCCACCACGACCCGCGCCCCTTCCTTCCGGCCGAGCTCGACGTACGACTCCACCCGGTCGCGGTGGGCCGCCGAGATCACCGGGCCGACGATCGTGCCCTTCTCCGCCGGGTCCCCCACCTTCATGAAGGCCAGATAGCCGGTGAGCCTCTCGACCAGCCGCTCGTAGATCCCGCGCTGGGCGAGCACCCGGGTCGGGGCCGTACAGATCTGTCCGCTGTAGAAGGAGAACGTCGTCCCGATCCCCATCACCGCCGAGTCCAGGTCCGCGTCGTCGAAGACGAGCGCGGCCCCCTTCCCTCCCAGTTCCATCAGCTGCCGCTTGAGTGTGCGCCCGCAGACCTCGCCGATCGCCTGCCCCACCGCCGTGGAACCGGTGAAGGACACCATGTCGACGTCCGGGGAGTCCACGGCCGCCTGCCCGGACTCCACCGAGGAGCCGGTGACCACGTTGACGACACCCGGCGGGACACCGGCCTCCTCCAGGGCGCGGGTCATCGCGTACACGGAGAGCGGGTCCTGCGGGGCCGGCTTCACCAGGACCGTGTTGCCCATCGCGAGCGCGGGGGCGATCTTCCCGGCCGGATTGGCCCAGGGGTTGTTGTACGAGGTGATGCAGGTGACCACACCGACCGGGCGCCGGACCGCCACCGCCCCGAACACCCCGGCCCGCCCCATCGGGCCCGCCTCGTTGATCTGCGGGGGCAGCGCCTGCTCGACCGGCTCCATCGCCCCGCGCGCGTACCGCCGGAAACGGGCGGAGCCGACGGCGACCTGCATGCCGCGCGCCGTGCCGGTGGTGGCGCCCGTCTCGGCGCGGGCGAGGAGGGTGTTCGCCTCGGCGTCCCTGGCCATCAGGTCGGCGGCCCGGTCGAGGATCGCCGCCCGCTCCTCCGGCTTCGTACGGGACCAGGAGGCGAAAGCCCCACGGGCGGCGGCCGCCGCGTCGTACACCTGGGCGCGGGAGGCCTCCGGCGCGAGACCGACGACCTCCTCCGTGGCGGGGTCCACTACCGGGTAATGGCCTGCGTCGGGCTCGACCCACTCGCCGCCGATGAAGAGCTTCTGGTTCACCTGGTCGCCACCGTCCTCGTGTCACGGCCGGAGCGCAGCACCTTCCCCGGGACCGCGCCGGTCACCTCGTCGTCCCGTACCGTCTCCACGCCGTTGACCCGCACCGACACGATCCCGACCGCCCGCGAGTCGAGCCGCGGACTGTCGCCCGGCAGGTCGTGCACCAGGGTCGCCGGGCCGGCGTCGATCCGCTCCGGGTCGAAGAGGACCAGATCGGCGTGGAAACCCTCGGTGATCCGGCCCCGCTCGCGGAGCCCGAAGAGCCGGGCCGGGTCGTCGGTCAGCATCCGCACCGCCCGCTCCAGCGGGACCAGCCTCCGGCCGCGCAGACAGTCGCCGAGGAACCGGGTCGTGTACGGGGCCCCGCACATCCGGTCCAGATGGGCGCCCGCGTCGGAGCCGCCGAGCAGCACGTCCTCGTGGTCCCAGGTCTCGCGCCGCAACGCCCAGGAGGCCGGGTCGTTGTCACTCGGCATCGGCCACAGGATCGTCCTCAGCTCGTCGTTGGCGCAGATCTCGACGAGGCACTGGAAGGGGTCCTGGCCGCGCTCGGCCGCGATGTCGTTCACCACACGGCCGGTGAGTCCCTCGTTCTCACGGCTGTACGTGTCCCCGATGACGTACCGCCCGAAATGGGCGAGGCGCCGGAACACCCCGGCCTCCTTGGAGTCCGCGCGCCGCAGCATCTCCGCCCGGACGCCCGGGTCGCGGAGCCTCGCGATCCGCTCCGGGACGGGGAGGGCGAGGATCTCGCCCCAGCCGGGGATGAGGTTGAGCGCGCAGAACGTGCCGAGGGACATGTTCATGGGCGTGAGGATCGGCATGGTGAGGGCGACGATCCGGCCACCGGACTTCCGCGCCCGCTCGGACGCGGTGAGCTGGCGCGGGACCCGTTCCGGGACGGCGGCGTCGATGGTGAGGACGTTCCAGTTGAGGGGCCGGCCCGCCGCCGCCGTCATCTCGACGAAGAGGTCGATCTCGTCGTCGGAGAACTGGTCGAGACAGCCCGCCAGAATCGCCTCCAGCTGGGTGCCCTCGTGCTCGCCGACCGCCCGGGAGAGGGCGATCAGCTCGTCGGGACCCGCGTGCCGGGAGGCGACGGGGGCGCCGTCGCCGTCCGAGTGGGTGGACGACTGCGTGGTCGAAAGCCCCCAGGCACCCGCCTCCATCGCCTCCTTGAGCAGAGCGACCATGTGCGCGAGCTGCTCGGGCGTGGGCCGGCCGCCGACGGCGTCGGCGCCCATCACATACCGCCGCAGGGCACAGTGGCCGACCATGAAGCCGGCGTTCACGGCGATCCGGCCGTCGAGCGCGTCGAGGTACTCGCCGAAGGACGACCAGCCCCAGTCGACGCCCTCCTCCAGGGCCTTCAGGGCCATGCCCTCGACCTTCGACATCATGCGGCGGGTGTAGTCGGCGTCCTCGGGCCGGTCCGGATGGAGCGGGGCGAGGGTGAAGCCGCAGTTGCCGCCGGCGACGGTGGTGACGCCGTGATTCATGGACGGGGTGGCGTACGGGTCCCAGAACAACTGGGCGTCGTAGTGGGTGTGGGGATCGACGAAACCGGGAGCGAGGACCAGACCGGTCGCCTCCTCGGCCGTCCGGGCGCTCTCGGTCGTCGTACCGGGCTCGGCGACGACGGCGATCCGGCCGTCGCGGATCCCGACGTCGGCGGTGAAGGCGGGGGCGCCGGTGCCGTCCACGACGGTGGCGCCCTTGATCAGGTGATCGAGCATGACGTTCCCTCTCTGGACGTGGACACGGGTGCGCCCCGGACCGGGGGCCGCCGCGGAACGGCCTCCGGCCGGGGCCGGTACGGGGCGGCGGTCCGGGAAGACACCACCCCGCACGTCACGGAACCCACCGCGGGTCACGGGCCCTGCCCACCCACTTGACCGCGGGCCCCGCGCTGTGGGCGCGGCCCATCGCGTTGTGGGCAGTTGTTCCGCCGGAGCGGAACGGGCGGTCACGACGTGCGTCGTCGTCACCGCGTTGTGGGCATTCGTTCCTCCCCCAGACTCCGTCCGGGGGGACCCCCAGGGCGGAACGGGTGGTCACGACGTGCGTCGTCGTCACCGCGTTGTGGGCATTCGTTCCTCCCCCAGACTCCGTCCGGGGGGACCCCCAGGGCGGAACGGGTGGGCACAACGGAACGTCGCCCCTTGCCGGGCTCAGGCCTTCCGCGCCCTGACCCGCACCCGATCCGCGCCGAAGTACTGGTGCGGGTCCAGGCACAAGGGGCGGACGCGCCGCCAAGGGCGCCGTCCCCTGTGCCCACCCGTCCCGCCCCAGCGGGACGATTGCCCACACGGGCGGTGCGTGAGCGGGCCCGCACGAGGCGCGAGCCCCGTGGGCGGGCCCACACGGGCGGCGGGCCGAAGCCCGAGCCCGGGGGCGGCCCGAACGGCGGCGGGCCAGGGCGCAAGCCCGTGGGTGGGCCCGCCGGGGCGGGCACGTGCGCTGCGCGCCCCGGCGTACGCCGGACCGCCCAGGGGTGAGCCGAGGCAGGCCCAGGGCCCCCGGGTGGGGCCGGGCCGACACCCCGGCCCACCGGTGCGGCGGGCCGACCCCCCCCCCGCCCCCAGAGCCGTCAGCCGCCCGCGGACCGGCGGAAGCGGGTCGTGCGGTGGATCGGGTCCGTGTCGATCTCGGGGATCACGTGCTCACCGATCAGCTTGATCGAGTTCATGGTGTCCTCGTAGGAGATCCCGATCGGGAGTCCGAAGGACAGCTGGTCCGCCCCGGCCTGCTCCCAGCGCTTGCACTGGGCGAGGACCTCCGACGGGTCGCCGCAGATCATCAGCTCCTCCTGGATGAGGAGTTCGATGATCTCGGCGGAGTATTCGGGCAGGAGTTCCGGCCACTCCGGGATGCCCTCGGGCCGCGGGAAGGTGTCGTGGTAGCGGAAGAGGAGGGACTGGAGGTAGTTCAGGCCGCCTCCCACCGCGATCTCGACGGCCTTGTCGTGGGTCTCGGCGCAGATCGCCGTGGAGGTCACCATGACGTTGTCGTTGACGAAGTCGCCGATGGCCTTGGCTTCCTTGATCGCGGTCTTGTAGGACTCGACGACCCACTCCATGTCGGAGACCTTCTGCACGCTGAAGCCGAGGACGCCGAGGCCCTTCTTGCCGGCCATGGCGTACGAGGAGGGGGACCCGGCCGCGTACCACATGGCGGGGTGGGACTTCCCGTACGGCTTGGGGAGGACCTTGCGGGGCGGCAGGGACCAGTGCTTGCCCTGGAAGCCGACGTACTCGTCCTGGAGCCACATCTTGGGGAACTCGGCGATCGTCTCCTCCCACAGCTCCTTGGTGTAGTTCATGTCGGTGATGCCCGGCATGAACCCGAGGATCTCGTGGGAGCCCGCGCCCCGGCCGGAGCCGAATTCGAAGCGTCCGCCGGAGAGGTGGTCGAGCATGGCGACCTTCTCGGCGACCTTCACGGGGTGGTTGACGGGGGCGAGGGGGTTGAAGATGCCGGAGCCGAGGTGGATCCGGTCGGTGGCGTGGGCGAGGTAGCCCAGGTAGACGTCGTTGGCGGAGAGGTGCGAGTACTCCTCCAGGAAGTGGTGTTCCGAGGCCCAGGCGTACTTGAAGCCGGACCTGTCCGCCTGGATGACGTACTCGGTCTCCTCCATGAGGGCCTTGTGCTCGGCTTCGGGATCGGTCTCGGCGCGCTTGCCGACGTATCCCTGTACGAAGATCCCGAATTCCAAGGGGGTTCACCGTCCTCGTGAGTTTCTGACGGAGTTTCTGACATGCCGTCAGATTCGTGATGTGCCCGACTGTCGCACCGCGGGGTGGACCCGTCAATACCTGACGAGTCGTCAGATCGATGGGGACCGGTTCAGAACAGGCTGACCCCGGCCAGCCAGCCGCCGTCGATCACGAAGGGCTGCCCCGTGATGTACGCCGAGTCCTCGCCGGTCAGGAAGAGCGCGAGGGCCGCCACCTCGTCCGGCCGTCCGATCCGGCCGAGCGGCACGAGCTTGCGGTACAGCTCGGCCGTGGCCGCCGGGTCCACGCCCTCGGGGTTGCTCATGGGGGTGTCGATCGCCCCCGGGCAGACCGCGTTCACCCGGATCCCCTTCGCCGCCAGCTCCAGGGCGGCGACCCGGGTGAGCCCGAGGACGGCGTGCTTGGAGGCCGCGTAGGCGCCGACTCCGGCCATCCCGGTGAGCCCCGTGTACGAGGCGGTGTTCACGATCGTCCCGCCGCCGGCCGCCGCGATCTCGGGCGCGACCGTCCGGATGCCCAGGAAGCAGCCGGTCTGGTTGACGGAGACGATCGCCTGGAACTCCTCCAGCGGGGTGGAGAGGAGTTCGTTGAAGCGGAGGATGCCGGCGTTGTTGACGAGCCCGTCGATCTTCCCGAACCGCTCCTTGGCGACGGCCACGGCCGCCGTCCACTCCTCCTCCCGGGTCACGTCCAGATGGACGTACGCGGCCCGGTCCTCCCCCAGCTCCTTGGCCAGCGCCTCGCCGGCGCCGTCGAGGACGTCCGCGAGGACGACCCTGGCCCCTTCCCCGGCGAACAGCCGGGCCTCCTGTTCGCCCTGCCCGCGCGCCGCGCCCGTGACGAGGACGACCCGCCCGTCCAGCTTGCCCATGCCTGCCACACTCCTCAGTTCAGGTGGGGTGCGACCTCCGTGCCGAAGGCCGCCATCTGGTCGATGAGTTCGGTACGGCTCCGGGAGCGGAACCGGACCTGGATCTGGTGCACGCCCATCTCGCCGTACGCGCGCAGCGAGGCGGCGAGCTCCTCCGGACGGCCGCTCAGGGTGCGCCGGCCGACCTGCCAGCCGGGCGCGCCGACGTACAGCGGCTCGGTGATCGCGCCGACGGTCAGGGGGTCCGTGATCCCGGCCTCGGCGCGCAGCCGCAG
Source organism: Streptomyces sp. NPDC017246 (assembly GCF_044331325.1). Taxonomy (NCBI): domain Bacteria; kingdom Bacillati; phylum Actinomycetota; class Actinomycetes; order Kitasatosporales; family Streptomycetaceae; genus Streptomyces; species Streptomyces sp. NPDC017246. The sequence goes on from NZ_JBIRMW010000008.1 coordinate 300,081, forward strand.
CAGCCGGGTGATCTGTTCGGCGAGCTTGTCGCGCGGGTCTCCCTGCGGGAGCCAGCCGTCGCCCTTGAGCGCGGCCCGGCGCACGGCGGCCGGGGAGGAGCCGCCCACCCAGAGCGGGACCCGCTCCTGTGCGGGCCGGGGCAGCTGCCCGAGCTCCTTGAAGGTGAACCGCTCCCCGGTGTGCTCCGGGTACTCCTCGGGTCCGAGTGCGGCCCGCAGCGCGTCGACGGTCTCGTCGAGCACGGCCCCGCGGCGTGCGAAGTCCACGCCGAGCGCCTCGAACTCCTCCTGGACGTGCCCGGCGCCGACCCCGAGGACCAGCCGGCCGCCGGAGAGGTGGTCGAGCGTCGCGTACGCCTTGGCGGTGACGAGCGGATGGCGCAGGCCGACGACGGCGACGTGCGAGAGCAGCCGGATCCGCTCGGTGGCGGCGGCGAGGAAGGAGAGCGTGGCGACCGGGTCGTACCAGACGGTGCTCATGCCCTCGGCGAGCCGGCGCGGGATGGCGACGTGGTCGCAGCTCGCGAGGTAGTCGAAGCCGTGCGATTCGGCGGCGCGGGCGATCGTGAGGAGATCGGCGGGCCCGGCGGTGGTCTCCCAGGGCTCGGCGTAGATCGCGCTCTGCGACTGGATCGGCAGCTGCATCCCGTAGACCACCATGAGGAACCCCCTTGAGTTCTGGTCCGTGCGAGCCGGATCTGACGATCCGTCATGTGAGTGAGCGGGGCCCATGCTCGTACCTGACGGCCCATCAGGCAAGGCTCACGCGTCGCGAGCTGCCGGACGCTCCGGCCGTCCCTGCCGTCCCGGGACGGGCTCCCGGCCGTCCCGGGACGCGGATTCCCCCTTTTCCGCGCGGCACGGCGGAGACCCGGCCCTACGCTCACGGCCGGACACCGGCGCCGCACCCGGCCGCGGTGCCGATCGGACAGCACTCACAGGGGAACCCATGCACACGAGCAGGAAGATCACCGCGCTGCGCGCACTCGGGACGGCCGTCGCGGCCCTCGGCCTGGTGGCCGGCGTCCAGGCGTCGCCCGCCGGTGCACAGGACCTGGGCGGCCACGCCCTCAAGAACCTCAACAGCCAGCGGTACCTGGAGGTCGGCGGCTGGGCCACCAACGACGGCGCCCTCGTGAACCAGTGGGACTACCACGGAGGCTCGAACCAGGGCTGGGCCTCCACAGGCCACTGGGTGAACGGCCGCTACTGGGGCACCCTGGAGAACGCCAACAGCGGCAAGTGCCTGGAGGTCGCCGACTGGAGCACGGCCAACGGCGCGACGGTCCGCCAGTGGGGCTGCCACGGAGGCGCCAACCAGCTGTGGGACCAGCACTACATCAACGATGACGTCATGTACCTGATCAACAAGAACAGCGGTAAGTGCCTGGAGATCAGCGGCTGGAGCACGGTCAACGGCGCCCGCGCGCAGCAGTGGGAGTGCACCGGGGGCACCAACCAGATGTGGACCGTTCGCGTCCGGGGCTGACGGACGACCGGCGGATCAGGAACGGAGCACCTGATCCGCCGGGACGGGAGGCGGGCCGTGGCACCGGTCACGGCCGCCAGAGACCGTCCTTCGTCAGCCCGAGCAGCTCGATCGCGTTGCCGCGCACGATCCGCTCGACGACGTCCGGCGGCAGATGGCCCATCTGCGCCTCGCCCACCTCCCGCGACTTGGGCCACGTCGAGTCCGAGTGCGGGTAGTCCGTCTCGTACAGGACGTTCCCCGCCCCGATCGCGTCGAGGTTGCGGAGCCCGAAGGCGTCGTCGAAGAAGCAGCCGAAGACATGCCCGGCGAAGAGCTCGGACGGCGGGCGCAGCACCTTGTCGGCGACCCCGCCCCAGCCGCGGTTCTCCTCCCAGACCACGTCGGCGCGCTCCAGGATGTACGGGATCCAGCCGATCTGCCCCTCCGCGTACATGATCTTCAGGTTCGGGAAGCGCTCGAACTTGCCGCTCATCAGCCAGTCGACCATCGAGAAGCAGCAGTTGGCGAAGGTGATGGTCGAGCCGACGGCGGGCGGGGCGTCGGCGGAGGTGGACGGCATCCGGCTGGAGGAGCCGATGTGCATGGCGATGACCGTGCCGGTCTCGTCGCAGGCGCGGAAGAAGGGGTCCCAGTGGTCCGTGTGGACCGAGGGGAGCCCGAGGTGCGGCGGGATCTCGGAGAAGGCGACGGCCCTCACCCCGCGCGCGGCGTTGCGGCGGACCTCGGCCGCGGCGAGCTCGGGGTCCCAGAGCGGGATGAGGGTGAGCGGGATGAGCCGCCCGTGGGCCTCGGGCCCGCACCACTCCTCCACCATCCAGTCGTTGTACGCGCGGACGCAGAGCAGCCCGAGCTCGCGGTCGCCCGCCTCGGTGAAGGTCTGCCCGCAGAAGCGGGGGAAGGTGGGGAAGCAGAGCGCGGACTGGACGTGGTTGACGTCCATGTCGGCCAGTCGCTCGGGCACGGAGTGGGAGCCGGGCCGCATCTGCTCGTACGTGATGACTTCGAGCCGTATCTCGTCGCGGTCGTAGCCGACGGCGGTGTCGAGCCGGGTGAGGGGGCGGCGCAGGTCCTCGTAGACCCACCAGTCGCCGATCGGCCCCTCGTCGCCCTTGGCCCCCATGACGGGGGCGAACCTCCCGCCCAGGAAGGTCATTTCCTTGAGCGGGGCGCGGACGATCCGGGGTCCGGTGCCGTGGTACCGGGACGGGAGCCGGTCCCGCCAGACGTGCGGGGGCTCCACGGTGTGGTCGTCCACCGAGATGATCTTCGGGAAGGTCTCCATGTCTCTCACGGTAGCGCTGATCTGACGACCCGTCAGCTAATGTGGGCAGATCGGCGACGTGACGGCCGTACTACGGCCTCATCACGGGCCGGACTACGGCCGACCCGATGCTGACGGACTCCCTCCGGGCAAGGCAGACTGTCCTGGGCGAAACCAGCGGTAGCGGTACGGGCAGGGGGAGCGATGGACCGTGAGAACGGGCCGCGAGTTCCGGTGCAACGGGCTCCGACGACGGGCGGGAACGCCCCGGTGAACACGGATGCCCCGACGGCGCCGGACGAAGGCGCCGGCAGGGGCACGGGCCGGGACGTGGGCGCGCCGACGCGCCACGACACGAGGACGGACCGAGCGACCGTGACGGAAACCGGCCACGAAGCGACGGCCGGGGCGAACGCGGACTCCGGCACCGGCACCGGCACCGGTGACGGAACCACGAGCGCGGGAGCGGACACCGTCGGCACGGGCACAAGCATCGGCACGGGCACAGGCACGGACACCGCCGACGCGAGCACGAGCGCCGCCGCCCCCGGTCTTCTCCGGTTCGCCGTACTCGGGCCCGTCCGCGCCTGGCGCGACGGCGAACCCGTGCCCACCGGCTCGCCCCAGCAGCGGGCCCTGCTCGCCGCCCTGCTCCTCCGCGGCGGCCGCACCGCCACCGCCTCCGAACTGATCGACGCGCTCTGGGGCGAGGAACCGCCCTCGCAGGCCCTCGCGGCCGTACGGACGTACGCCTCCCGGCTCCGCAAGGCCCTCGGCCCCAAGGTCCTGGTCAGCGAGTCCGGTGGCTACGCCCTGCGCACCTCCGCCGCCGCCCTCGACGTCACCAGCGCCCAGGAGCTCGGCGCCGAGGCCGAGAAGCTGCGCGCCGCCGGTGACCGGGCGGGGGCCCGCGACCGGCTCGCCGAGGCGCTCGACCTGTGGGACGGCGAAGTGCTGGCCTCCCTCCCGGGGCCGTACGCCGAGACCCAGCGGACCCGGCTGGAGGAGTGGCGGCTCACCCTCCTGGAGACCAGGCTCGACATCGACCTGGAGGTCGGCGCCCACGCGGAGGCCGTGTCCGAGCTGACCGCGCTCACCGCCGCCCACCCGCTGCGCGAGCGGCTCCGCGAGCTGCTGATGCTGGCCCTGTACCGCAGCGGGCGGCAGGCCGAGGCCCTCGCCGTGTACGCCGACACGCGCCGGCTCCTCGCCGACGAACTCGGCGTCGACCCCACGCCCGAGCTCGCCCGGCTCCAGCAGCGCATCCTCCAGGCCGACGCCGAACTCGCCCGCCCGGTCGAGGAGGCCGCCCCGGCCGCCGCGCCCGTCGCCCGCCCCGCGCAGCTCCCGGCGACCGTCCCCGACTTCACGGGCCGCGCCTCCTTCGTACGGGAGCTCGGCTCCCGGCTCGCCACCGCCGAGGGCCATGTCATGGCCGTGTCGGCGCTCGCGGGCATCGGCGGCGTCGGCAAGACGACGCTCGCCGTGCACGTCGCGCACGAGGCCAGGCCGCACTTCCCGGACGGCCAGCTGTACGTGGACCTCCAGGGCGCCGGATCCCGCGCCGCCGCGCCGGAGACCGTCCTCGGCTCCTTCCTGCGCGCGCTCGGCACCCCCGACTCGGCCATCCCCGACTCGCTCGACGACCGGGCGGCGCTGTACCGCTCGACGCTCGACGGACGGCGGGTCCTGGTCCTCCTGGACAACGCCCGTGACGCCGCCCAGATCCGCCCGCTGCTGCCCGGCACGGCGGGCTGCGCGGCTCTCGTCACCAGCCGGATCCGCATGGTGGACCTGGCGGGCGCGCACCTGGTGGACCTCGATGTGATGTCCCCGGAGGAGGCCCTGCAGCTCTTCACCCGGATCGTCGGCGCGGAGCGGGTCCAGGCCGAGCGGGAGGCCGCCCTCGACGTGGTCGCCGCCTGCGGGTTCCTGCCGCTGGCCATCCGTATCGCCGCGTCCCGGCTGGCGGCCCGCCGCACCTGGACGGTCTCCGTCCTGGCGGCCAAGCTGGCGGACGAGCGGCGGCGCCTGGACGAGCTCCAGGCGGGCGACCTCGCGGTGAAGGCCACGTTCGAACTCGGCTACGGGCAGCTGGAACCGGCCCAGGCCCGCGCCTTCCGGCTGCTCGGGCTCGCCGACGGCCCGGACATCTCGCTCGCGGCGGCGGCCGCCGTCCTCGACCTGCCGCTCCGGGACACCGAGGACCTCCTGGAGGCCCTCGTCGACACCTCCCTGGTGGAGTCGGCGGCGCCGGGCCGCTACCGCTACCACGACCTCGTCCGGCTCTACGCGCGTGCCTGTGCCGACCGCGACGAACAGCCCCCGTCGGAGAAGGACGCGGCGCTCTCCCGGCTCCTCGACTTCTATCTGTCGACGGCGGCGCGCGTGTACGCGATCGAGCGGCCCGGCGACCGCCTCGTCGACCACCTCGAACCCACCACTCACGAGGGCCTCACCTTCACCGACCGCCACACGGCCCAGGACTGGCTCTACGCCGAGGCCAACTGCCTCCTCGCCTGCGTCCGTCAGTCCGCCGGGCCCCCGGGGACGCTGCGGCGCGGGGTGGACCTGCTGTGGGCGGCGCTGGACCTGGCGGAGTCGGGCGCCAACTCCAAGGAGTACGAGGCGGTGGCGACGGTCCTCCGCGAGGCGGCGAGCCGCACCTCGGACAGCCGGGCCGCGGGCCGGGCGGCCATCGCCTCGGCGTATGTGCACCACGTGTCGGGCCGGTTCGACCAGGCCGACCAGGAGGCCCGCGAGGCGATGGGCCTCGCCGACCTGGTCGACGACCGGATGCCCCGCTCCTGGGCGGCCAACACCCTGGGCGTCATGGCGGTCTACCGCAACCGCTACGAGGAGGGCGAGGAGTTCCTCAACCGCGCCATCGAGGAGTTCCGCGACTGCCAGGACGAGCCGGGCGAGGCCAGCGCCCTGTGCAACCTCTCCCGTATCCATCTGCTCACCGGACGCACGGTCAGCGCCGTCGTCCTCGCCCGCCGGGGCACCGCCATGTACGACCGGATGGGCCACGGCCTGAAGGGCGCGAACGGCCGCTACGCCATGGGCGTCGCGCTCACCCAGAGCGGGCAGCTCACCGACGCGTACGAGAGCCTGGCGGCCGCCCTCGACGTCTTCCGGGACAGCCGGCAGCGGCTGTGGGAGGGCATGACGCTCTTCCGCATGGCCGAGGTCGACGTCGCCGCCCGCCGGTACGCGCAGGCCGCCTCCCACGCGGAGATGGCCCTGACCGTGCTGCGCGGAATCGGCGGGGAGTGGCGCCGGGGCAATGTCCTGACCGTCCTGGGCCGCGCCCTGAACGGCATCGGGCAGCTCGGCAGGGCCGAGGTCTGCTGGCAGGACGCCCTCGGCATCTACGAGGAGCTGAACTCCCCCGAGGCCGCCGAGGTCCGGGCGCTCCTCGCCCCGGCGGCCGCCGCCTGAGACGGCCGATCGGGGCCCGGCCTCGGCGTTCATCGTTCGTTTATCGCCGAAGGACATGCTTCTTCCATCGATCCGTCGCGTCGGGGGGCAGACGGGTCGGCGATGAGGCCGCCTCATCCACGCACTAGGGTGAGCGGCCCTGCAGTGGGACCCGTCCGGCAGTCCTCGGGGGAACAGCCGGACGGGTCTCGACGACCCATCTGACCCACGAAGAACCACGGGAGGTTGCGATGAGCGACGAGTCGATCGTCAAGCCGACGAACGGTCATGTCACCGGCGGCGAGGCCGCGGACATCGAGACCAAGAACATCCACGTCACCGGCGGTGACGCCGAGGACTCGATCGCCGAGAAGATCGGCATCAAGAACATCCACGTCACCGGCGAGCCGGCCGGCACGGAGACCGCCGCTCCGCTCGGCAACATCCACGTCACCACGGAGCCGGCCAAGTAGACCATTCCCGACGGGGAAAGGCCGCGGCGGCGACTTCGGGGGAGCTGCCGGGGCCGGCCGGGAAGGTCCGGTCGACGGGGGAGCACACGGGCTCGGGGGACACCCGGGACGACGGAACCAGGGGGGATCCGTCCGGGCAGGGCCCGTGCGCAACGCGATCGGACCACCGCAGGAGGAGGGGCCGGGCTGATGCCCGGCCCCTCCGGCGTGTGCGGGACCCGCTCCCTCCCCGCGCCGTCGTGGCGCTCGCCCGTCAGCGGGCGTAGGAACCGAGGCCGACCAGGCAGTACACGTACTCGCTGATCGTGGTGCCGTTCATGGTGTAGCGGTGGGAGAAGGCGTACTGCGTCCTGGGGTTGGCGTTGCAGCGGTTCATGTCCGAGGTGAACGGGAAGGTCTGGATCACCTTGTAGTGGGCGTCGGACGCCGAGCAGGAGACCTCGTCGACGCCGCTGACGGACTGCGCGCTCGTCGAGTCGGGGAGCGAGCCGTTGAGGCAGGTGCCCTTCTCGTACGGGTCGGGCTCCTTCTCCGTGGGGGTGGCACCGGCGGTGGGGTCGCCGTCCACGTCGAAGGTGGGCGGCGGCGGGTAGGAGAACGTCGGGATCGGGCCGGGGCCCTTCGAGCCGGCCCGGTCGTCCTCGTCGTCGCTCAGGAGGTACGAGCCGCCGATGAGCGCGCCGATGACGGCGAGCGGGATGAGGCAGCCGAGGAGGCCGCCCTTCTTGGGTGGGGCGCCCGCGACGGTGATGCGCAGGTGGACCGTTCCCTCGCCGAGCCGGGCGGCGACGAGTTCGCCGTGGCGGCAGGCGCGGACCGTGAGGTGGGCGGGGCCGGTCGGCAGGGCGACGGTGATGATCACGCCCTGGGCCGCCTGCTGCGGGGTCAGGGTGAGGGGGATCTCGGAAGGTGCTGGCGAGGACACGGGCTGCTCCAGGGGAGGTGGGTCTGCGGTTCGCCGAGGACTGCCCCTATGACGTGGACACGACGGCGGACGGTTGCACTTCTCCGGCGCTCGGCCCACCTCTCAACACCGGGCCCTCAGCTCCCCCTTCACCACCTTCCCGCTCGCGTTCCTCGGCAGCTCCGTCACGAATTCGACCTCCCTCGGCACCTTGTAGTTCGCCATCTCCCGCCGCGACCAGGCGATCAGGTCGTCCGCCGTGACCCGCGCCCCCGCCCGCCGCACCGCGAAGGCCTTCCCCACCTCGCCGAGCCTGGGGTCGGGGACGCCGATGACGGCGACGTCCGCGATCTCCGGGTGGAGGCCGAGAAGTTGCTCGATCTCGGCCGGATAGGCGTTGAAGCCGCCCACGATGAACATGTCCTTGAGCCGGTCGGTGATCCGCAGATTGCCGGCCTCGTCGAGGACGCCGATGTCCCCGGTGCGGAGCCAGCCGTCCTCGTCGACCGCCGCGGCCGTCTCCTCCGGGTCCTCGAAGTAGCCGCTCATCACGTGGTGGCCCCGGACGAGGACCTCGCCGGTCTCGGAGAGGCGGACCTCGGTGCCGGGGATCGCGCGGCCCGAGGTGGTGGCGACGACGCCGTCCGGGTCGTCGCGGCGGCACATGGTGACGATGCCGCTCGCCTCGGAGAGGCCGTAGGCGGTGAGGACCGTGCCGACGCCCAGGTCCGTACGGAGGCGCTCGACGAGCCGGAGGGGGACGACGGCGGCGCCCGTCACGACGAGGCGGAGGGAGGACAGGTCGTGCGCCGGGCGGGCCGGGTGGTCGAGGAGGGACTGGTGGAGGGTGGGCGGGCCGGGCAGGACGGTGACGCGTTCGGCGGCGATGTTGGCGAGGACGGTGTCGACGGTGAAGACGGACTGCGGGACGATCACCGCCCCCCGCATCAGACAGGCGAGGATCCCGGCCTTGTAGCCGAAGGTGTGGAAGAAGGGGTTGACCACCAGGTAGCGGTCGCCCTCGCGGAGGCCGGCGAGCCCGGACCAGATCGCGTAGCAGCGCAGGCTCTGGGCGTGGCTGATGACGGCGCCCTTGGGACGGCCGGTGGTGCCGGAGGTGTAGATGATGTCGGAGGGGGCCGCGGGGTCGATGGCGGCGGCCCGTGCGTGGACCCGGGCGGCCGGGACGGCGTCGCCCTCGGCGAGGAAGGCCTTCCAGGTGGTCCACTCCGCCTCGTCGGGCGCGCTGTCGCCGAGGACGACGACCTTCTCCAGGTGAGGGAGCGCGATCCCGGAGCGGCGCAGGGAGGCGACGTACGAGGTGCCGAGGAAGGTGCCGGTGACGAAGAGCAGCCGGGCGCGGGAGCGCTGGAGGACGGAGGCGGCCTCGGTGCCCTTGAAGCGGGTGTTCAGGGGGACGAGGACGGCTCCGGCGGTGACGGCGCCGAGTGCGGAGACGATCCAGTCGAGGGTGTTGGGGGCCCAGATCGCGACCCGGTCCCCCGCCCGTATGCCGGTGGCGAGGCAGGCGGCCGCAGCCCGTTCGACGCGTTCGCCGAGTTCGGCGTAGCTGACGCGGGCGCGGCCGTCGACGACGGCCTCCCGTGCGCCGTACCGCCGGGCCGCCGCCCGTACGAGACCGGGGATCGTGCCCCACTCCAGGTCGCCGCGCGTCCCGGCCTCCGCCGGCCCGCCCGGCTCATCCACCGCGCCCGCCTCGTCCATCTCCACCACTCCCCTTAGCTGACTATCCGTCAGATTAGTTGTAACCTGACGCGCTGTCAGTAGCGCTGTCACACGGGGAGGTTGCCTTGCTCAAGGACGCCACGGCCATCGTCGGGATAGGCCAGACCGCCTTCGCCAAACAGCTCCCCGAGACGGAGAGGACACTCGCCTGCCGGGCGATCCTCGCCGCCCTCGACGACGCGGGCATCGACCCCTCCGAGGTCGACGGCTTCGCCTCGTACACGATGGAGGAGACCGACGAGGTCGAGGTCGCCAAGGCCATCGGCGCGGGCGACGTCACCTTCTTCTCCAAGGTCGGCTACGGCGGCGGCGGCTCCTGCGCCACCGTCGGCCACCTCGCCGCCGCCGTCGCCACCGGACAGGCGAGCGTCGGCGTCGCCTGGCGCTCCCGGAAACGGGGCAGCGGCCCCCGCCCCTGGAAGAACACCGCCGTCCAGCTGCCCACCCCCGGCCAGTGGACCCGCCCCTTCGGGCTGCTCCGCCCCGCCGACGAGATCGGCATGCTCGCCCGCCGCTACATGCACGAGTACGGCGCCACCCGCGACCACCTCTTCAACGTCGCCCTGGCCTGCCGCAACCGCGCCAACCAGAACCCGGCCGCGATCATGTACGAACGCCCGCTGACCCGGGAGATGTACATGACCTCCCGGTGGATCAGCGAACCCCTCTGCCTCTTCGACAACTGCCTGGAGACCGACGGCGCCCTCGCCTGCGTCATCGTCTCCGCCGAGCGGGCCCGCGACTGCCGCCGGAAGCCCGTGTACGTCCACTCCGTCGCCCAGGGCCTGCCCGCCCAGCACCACGGCATGGTCAACTACTGGAACGACGACCCGCTCTCCGGCCCCGCCTGGACCGCCGCCCGGCACCTCTGGAAACAGGCCGACTTCGGCCCCCAGGACGTGGACGTCGCCCAGATCTACGACGCCTTCACCCCGCTCGTCCCGCTCTCCCTGGAGGGCTACGGCTTCTGCGGACGCGGCGAGGGCGCCGCCTTCACCGAGGGCGGCGCCCTGGAGATCGGCGGCCGGCTGCCCCTCAACACCGGCGGCGGCGGGCTCTCGGAGGCGTACGTCCACGGCTTCAACCTCATCAACGAGGGCGTGAAGCAGCTCCGCGGCACCTCCACCGCCCAGGTCCCCGACGCCGCCACCTGCCTCGTCACCGCGGGCGAGGGAGTCCCCACATCGGCCATTCTGCTGAGGAGCTGAGATGCTGACCCCCGTCACCGACGTGGACGGCGCCCCCTTCTGGGAGTACGCCGCCCAGGGCGAACTGCGCGTCCAGAGCTGCGCCGACTGCGGCGAGCTCCGCTTCCCGCCCCGCCCCTGCTGCCCGCACTGCCAGTCCTTCGCGAGCGAGTGGCGCCCGATGTCCGGGCGCGGCCGGATCTGGTCGTACGTGCTGCCCCACCCGCCACTCCTGCCCGAGTACGCCGCCCAGGCCCCGTACAACGCGGTGATCGTCGAACTCGCCGACGCCCCCCGCATCCGCCTGGTCGGCAACGTCGTCGCCGCCCCGGACGCCCCCCTGAACTCGGTCGACCCGGCCCGGCTCCGGATCGGCGCCCCCGTGCGGGTGGCCTTCGCCGAGATCGACGGCGTCACCGTCCCCCGCTGGCTCCTGGAGCGCGGATGAGCATCCGGGTCGAGCGCGACAAGGAGACCGGGGTCGCCGTCGTCACCCTCGACCGGGCGGCCAGGCACAACGCGATCACCCTGGAGATGGCCCGTGAGCTGAGCGCCGTCTGGCGGGGGTTCCGGTACGAGGACGAGGTCCGCGCGATCGTCGTCACCGGGGCCGGGGGGCGGGCCTTCTGCACCGGCATCGACCGCTCGGCCGAGGTCCCCCAGCCCTCCTCGCCCTACACGATCGACGACCCGCTCCTCACCATCGGCCCCAAGGCGAACGACCTGTGGAAGCCGGTGATCGCCGCCGTCGAGGGCATGGCCTGCGGAGGGGCCTTCTATCTGCTCGGCGAGTCCGAGTTCCTGATCGCCGGCGAGGACGCCGCCTTCTTCGACCCGCACACCACCTACGGGATGGTCAGCGCCTTCGAGACCGTCCACATGGCGCAGCGGATGCCGTACGGGGAGATCGCCCGGATGGCGCTGATGGGCGGCGCGGAACGGATCTCGGCCCGGCGGGCCTACGAGACGGGCCTCGTCTCCGAGCTCACGGAACCCGGCGGGGCGCTGGCCGCCGCCCTGCGGGCCGCCGCCGTCGTCGCGGGCCACCCGACGGAGGCCGTGCAGGGAACGGTCCGGGCGCTCTGGTCGGTCCGCGAGGCCGCCCGCGCCCAGGCGCTGGCGCACGCGCCGCACCTGGTCGCGCTCGGGAACCTGCCACCGGAACGACAGGCGGAGCTGTTCGGCCGGCGGGGGGCGGAGTTCAGGACGAGGTAGCCGAGGGGGTGGGGGTGGTGCCCGGCGCGACCTCGCCGTCGACGAAGGCCACGCATTCCCTCACCCGGCCGACGGTCCCCGGGTGCGCCATCTCCACCTCGAAGCGCTTCGTCCCTCTGCGCTCGACCGTGACCGTCGCCTCGGCCCGGTCCACTTCCTTGTGGTTCGCGTCCTCGAAGTGGACGAGGACCCGGAAGGTCTTCTCCTCCCACGCGTCCGAGACGATCTTCAGCGTGGTCGTGGTGTCGGCCCTGCGGGCCGGCTTCCCCTTGCGCTTCTGCTGCGCGGGCTTCACGCAGTCGACCGTGGTGACGTACACCGCCGCCGTCGGCGTGGCCGTCGGTGTGGGGTCGTACGTGTACTCGTCGGAGGTACCGGACCCGCCGGAGTCGCCCGAGCCGTCGTAGTCGTCGTTGCTCTTCCTGGAGTTGGAGCAGCCTCCGCCGTCCGAGTCCGAGTCGCCGCTGCGGCTCTTGCTCTTCCCGCTGCCGCCGCCACTGCTGCTGCCGTGGCCGTGGCCGGTCTGGAATCCGGTCAGCGCGAGCACCACCGCCGCGAGCGTCGCCGCCATCTTCAGGCGTGTGCGCATCATCGCCACTCCCCGTCCTGTCTGTCGTGTCCGCGCCACCCTAGCGGCGCCCCGGTGCCGCGTGGCGGGCCCCCCGCACCCGGCGTAGCGTCGGGAGCGAGAGCCTGAGGTCGAGGAGGCCACATCGATGATCCGTAACGTCGCCGGGTCGGTGCTGGCTCTCGCCGGAGCGACGGCCGCCGTCTGGAGCCCCTTCCGTGCCTGGTACGACGGCCGTCACGGGAGTTCCTACGCGATCGACGAGCTGTTCACCGGCATCACCGACGACCGGTCCGGGCTGATGGGGTCGATCCTGCTGCCGTTCCTCTTCGCCGCCGTCGTCACCCTCCTCGGCGTGGTGCTGCGCTCCCGCCTCCTGGTGGCCGCCGCCGGGCTCGTCGTGCTCGGCTTCACGGTTCTCTGGATGGTGCGGGTCGGCCAGGCCGAGGGCAGTCTCACGGTCGGCGGCGGTACGGGGGTCGGCGACGGGGTCGCGAACGCCCTCGGCGGCGGGATCCTGCTGCTGCTCGGCGCACTCGTGATGTCCGGCCGGACCCATGGGCGCCTCACGGTGGAGCACGGACCCCGGCCGACCCACCCCACGCTCGACGGGCCGCCGCCCGACGACCCCTCCCTCCCGGAGGGACCGCGCCGACACCCGCAGGCCTCGGCGCCGTACGCGGCGACGCGGACCTTCGACGTACCGACGCCGGACCCGGAACGGGAGAACCCGCCGCCCAGGAGCTAGCTCCTCGGACGACGGGTTCGCGTCGGCACTCCGCGTCGGCACTCCGCGTCAGCGCGCGGTGGACCCCCGGCCGGTCGCCGTGCCCTTGACCGCGTCGAGGGCGTACACACAGCGGTCCTTGCTGCACGCGTACACGACCCCGCCCTTCACCACCGGCGAGCCGGTGATCTCGCCGCCGGTCGCGAGCTTCCAGCGGAGCTGACCGCCGGTCGCGTCCAGGGTGTAGAGGACGTGGTCGGCCGAGCCGAAGTGCACCCGCCCGTCGGCGACGACCGGGGAGCCGACCAGTTCGCCGCCGGCCGCGAACCGCCAGCGGGGCGTGCCGGTGACCGCGTCGAGCGTGTAGAGCGCGCTGCCGCTGCCGACATGGATGTTGCCGTCGGCGACGAGCACCGGCTCCGCCGACTGGCGCGGCTCGGTCGCGATCCGCCAGCGGTCCTGCCCGGTGGTGGCGTCGATGGCGTACACCGTGCCGAGGTGGTCGGAGAGGTACACCCCGCCGCCCGTGACCGCCGGGCCCGGCGCGAACGCCGGCGGGGAGAGGAAGACGGCCGGCGCCTCGAAGTGCCAGCGGACGTGACCGGCCGCGATGTCGATCGAGAGGACCCGGGTCCCCGCCGACACGTACACACAGCCGTCCTCGGCCGGGGCCACCCGGACGGGCACGCCGGCGCAGGAGGCGGCGTCGCCGATCGGGTACGACCAGCGCTCCGCGCCCGTGCGGGCGTCGAGGGCCTGGAGCCGGGCCTCCCGCCAGACGTACACGGTGTCGCCGTGCACGGCGGGCCCCGCCTCCGGGGTCTCGAAGTCGGTCTGGGCGCCGGTGATCTCCCACAGCTTGGCGCCGTTGGAGGCCTCCCAGCCCTGGACCCCGCCGCCGCGCGTACCGGTGACGACCGTGCCCCGGTCGACCTGGAGCGAGTAGACCCAGGCGTCCGTCCGCAGCCGCCAGCGCTCGCTGCCGTCGGTGGCGTCGAGGGCGTAGAGCGTGGGCCCGTCGGAGGCGTGGATACGGCCCGAGGCGACGGTCATGGACCAGGCCACGTCCCGGGTCTTGAACTGGCGCCGGCCGCTCCCGGTGTCCAGGGCGTGTACCTCGAAAGAGGTCACGTACAGCAGGTCGCCGTCCACGACCGGAGTACCCCAGACGTCGTTCGACATCCGGAAGCGCCACGGCCGCCAGGGGCCGGGCTCCGGTGTGAGGGCCTGGTCGGAGCCCTGGGAGGGGACGCCCATCGGGCGGGAGCCGGGCGGCGGGCCGGGCTCTCCCGCGTACGAACCGTGGTCCGCGCCGTGCGGGCCGCCGCCGGGCGGACGGATCCAGCCGGTCGCCGGGCCCGCGTCGGCGCTCCGGCCGACGGCGAGCGCGGCACGGGTGTCCGCGACCCGGGGGCCGGGGCCGATCGGCACCGTCGCACCGCCGAGGCGTACGGGACCGCCCCCGCTCTCGGCGGGCCCCGCGTGCCGGCCGCCGCCGACGGGCTCGGGGAAGCGCGGGTCGCCGCCCCGGTCGGCGGGCTGCCGGGGCGGGCGCGGCGGCATCGGCGGGGCGGCCGGGGCCGGAGCGGGACGGCCGCCGCGGCGGGTCTCGATCATGGCGGTGGCGCTCTCCGGCAGCCAGGCCGAGGCCGTGCCGCTGTCGTCGCTGCCCGGACCGAAGAGGTGCGGGGCCAGCTGCGCCTGGAGGTCGGCCGGGGTGGGCCGGCGGGTGACGTCCATCTGCATGCAGGACTCGATGAGGGGCCGCAGCTCCTCGGGCAGTCCCGCCAGGTCCGGGCCCTCGCGGAGCAGCATGAAGACCGTCTCGACCGGGTTGGCGCCGTGGTACGGCGCGTGGCCGGTGGCGGCGAAGACCAGCATCGAGCCCAGCGAGAAGACATCGCTCGCGCCGGTGACGCTGCGCGAGTCGCGGGCCTGCTCGGGCGACATGTAGGCCGGGGTGCCGACGGCGACATTGGTCATGGTCAGGCGCGTGTTGGAGACGCCCGACGCGATGCCGAAGTCGATCACCCGGGGGCCGTCCTCGACGACGAGGACGTTGGAGGGCTTGAGGTCGCGGTGGACCAGGCCCGCGCCGTGGATGGACTGGAGGGCCTCGGCGACACCGGCGGCCAGCCAGCGCACGGCCTGGGCCG
Organism: Streptomyces sp. NPDC017246; assembly: GCF_044331325.1. NCBI lineage: Bacteria > Bacillati > Actinomycetota > Actinomycetes > Kitasatosporales > Streptomycetaceae > Streptomyces > Streptomyces sp. NPDC017246. The sequence goes on from NZ_JBIRMW010000008.1 coordinate 315,233, forward strand.
GGAGCGGCCCGCACTCGTTCACTATTTCCTCGAGCGAGGGCGCGGGGACGTAGGCGGTCGCGAGCCAGGGCACGGCGGCCCGTGGGTCGGCGTCCACGACGGCGGCCGTGTAGAAGCCGGAGACCGCCCGCGCGGCCTCCACCTCACGCGTGAAGCGGACCCGGAACAGCTGGTCCTCCGCGAGCTCCGTGCGCACGGTCTTGATCGCCACACGTCGGCCCGAGGCCGAGCGCGCGAGATAGACCAGGCCCATTCCGCCCGCGCCGAGCCGGCCCAGCACTTCGAAGGGCCCGATACGTCTCGGGTCGTGCTGCGTCAGCTGTTCCACTTGCCTGCCACCTCCCCGTACGGGCCATGAGGGTACGGCCCCGTGGCCCTGATTCTTCCTGTCCGAGGGCCCGGTTGCGAACCCGGGGGCGGATCGGGGTGTCACAGGTCATATCGGCCGGGCCGTACAGGTGGGGATGTCTCCGGTCTAACCGGTCGGTTCCGACAGGACCGCGAAGCGGGCGCCCTGGTTGTCGTGGAGGACGGCGATGCGGCCGTGCGGGGTGTCGAAGGCCGGGGTGGCGACGCGGCCGCCGAGCCTGACGGTGATCTCGCAGGCCTCGTCGCAGTCGTGGACGGCGAAGTAGACGAGGACGTGGCCGGGCATCTCGGCGGGGAAGTCGTCGGTGATGACCGCGCGCCCGCCGAAGGCGCTGTCGTCGCCGGGCCGGGAGCCGGGGGGCGACCACACGCGGTAGTCGAAGCCGGGGTCCCTGCCCTCCTCCTCGGCGTCGGCCTGCCGGCCGAGGTAGCCGAAGACGGTGGCGTAGAAGGTGTCGACGGCGTCGGGACGGCGGGTGTACACCTCCATCCAGCAGAAGGAGCCCGGCTTGCCGACGGTCGCGAAGCCGTCGTCGTCACCCGACTGCCGGAGTCCGAAGACGGCGCCGCCGGGGTCGGCGGCGAGCGCGAGGACGCCGAAGGGGCCGACGGGGTAGGGCTCCATGATCATCTGACCGCCGGCGGCCTTGATCCGGGCGGCGAGGGTGCCCGCGTTCCGGGTGGCGAGGTAGAGGGTCCAGGTGGTGGGCATGCGGCCGTCGCGCTTGGGGAGGAGTCCGGCGACGCGTCGCCCGTCGAGGAGGGCCTCGTCGTGGTCGGGGTCGAAGGTCCAGCCGAAGAGCTCGCCGTAGAAACGCTTGCCCGCCTGGACGTCGGGAAGCTGTGCGTCCACCCAGCAGGGGGTGCCCTCAGTGCGTACGGCCATGCCACCACGCTAGGTCCGCGGGACCGGCCCCGCATGCCCCGACATACGAACAAAGTGGCGATTTATCATGCCGGAACCCTTGGGACACTTGAGTTGTCCACCGAAGTTGTCCACAGGCTGTTCATAAGCCTATTCGGGTACGGGGACCCCGCCGCCGCCTTCCTCACCCACCGGACTGGCTCGATCCCGCCCCTCCGCCCCGGACCGCCCCGGAGCGAGACACGCGTGCCGACCTCGCAGAACACGAGTGGCAGAGGGGGTGACCCCATTTGCAGTCGGCCGAATCGCGCGCCGACCCCCCCTCGGTAAGCTGACGGCATGACAGGACAAGTACGCACCGTCGACGGCCGCGTGGCCGGACGACGCGGCCAGGCGACGCGGCAGAAGCTGCTCGACTGCCTCGGTGAGATGCTCAGCTCCTCGCCCTACCGGGACGTCAAGGTCATCGATGTGGCCCGGAAGGCGGGTACTTCACCCGCGACGTTCTATCAGTACTTCCCGGACGTCGAGGGAGCGGTTCTCGAGATCGCGGAGGAAATGGCCAAGGAGGGCGCCGGGTTGACCGAGCTGGTCTCCGGCCGCTCCTGGGTCGGCAAGGCCGGCTGGCAGACCTCCGAGGACCTCGTCGAAGGCTTCCTGGACTTCTGGCGGAAGCACGACGCGATCCTCCGGGTCGTGGACCTCGGCGCCGCGGAGGGCGACAAGCGGTTCTACAAGATCCGCATGAAGATCCTGAACTCGGTCACCAACTCCCTCACGGACGCGGTGAAGGAGCTCCAGGCCAAGGGCAAGGTCGACAAGGAGGTCAGCCCCGCCGCCATGGCCGGCTCGCTCGTGGCGATGCTGGCCGCGGTCGCCGGCCACCAGAAGGGCTTCACGACCTGGGGTGTGAAGCAGGCCGAACTCAAGCCGAATCTCGCCCTGTTGGTGCATCTGGGCATCACCGGGAAGAAGCCGACCCGATAGCACCACCCCCCACCTCCACCCGTCCTGTCGTCGACGCCGACGGCGGCCCGCTCCCACGGACCGCCGTCGGCGTCGCCGTCTCCCGGGAGTCACGGCGGGTTCAGAGGCTGCGGGCGGTGATGTCGCCGTAGGCGGTGGTGGCGTGGATGGTGAGGGCGGTGGTGGGGCCTTCGGTGTTGTTGAGGGTGTTGTGGATGCGGCCGTAGGTGGTGCCGGCGTCGAGGGAGGCGGAGACGCCGCGGGCGGCGTCGACGGTGATGGAGCCGGCCTCGGTGCGCAGGGTGAGGGTGCCGCGGGTGGCCTCGGTGACGCGCAGGTCGCCCTTCTGGGTGCTGATCCGTGCGGTGCCGGACAGGCGGCCGACGGTGATGTCGCCGTCGAGGAGGGTCAGGCGGGCGTCGGTGGTCTCGTCGAGCTTGACGGTGCCCTGCGCGCCGTCGAAGGTGACCTCGCCCAGGCGTCCGACGCCGCGGAGTTCTCCGGTGGCCGTCGTGGCCTCGACGCGGGAGCCGGCGGGCAGCTGGACGGTCACCTCGACCGATCCGGAGTCGCCCAGGATCCGGTTCTTGGCGGGCGGGGCCGCGATCCGCAGGACGCCGTCGGCGTAGTCGACCGTGATCCGCTCCGCGGCCTTCACATCGCCGCTCTTCGCGGCGTTGGCGGGCAGGACCTCGACCGTGACGTCGGACCGGTCGGCGGCGATGAGCCGCAGGTGGCCGGCGGGGATGTCCAGGACGGCGGCGACCGGGGCGGCGGTGGCGAACTTCCGCATCGTTCTTCTCCTTCGTCAGCGGGCGGGCCCCTTGTCGGCCCGCCCCTTTTCCGATGAACGAAAAGCTACGTTGCATTCACAGAACCCACAACATACACGTTGCACGCGAGAGCCATAACCGCAGGACAGAGTAGGGAAATCGTTGCAGTGAGTCTGGCACCTAACGCAACAACCTCCACCCGTTCGTTGCAATGAACTGACAGCGAACGCTATTCGACGGAGGCCTGACGCCTGGTCAGCCGGAAAAGCCTGATCTCGCGCTCCACGCGCGCCTGGTACGTGGCGTACGGCGGCCAGAACTCCAGGGCCGCCCGCCAGGCCTCGGCCCGCCGCTCCCCCGCGAGCAACTCGGCCCGTACGGGCACGTCCGCGCCCTTCCAGTTCACCTCGGCGTCCGGATGGGCGAGCAGGTTCGCCGTCCACGCCGGGTGCCCGGGGCGGCCGAAGTTGGAGCCGATGAGCAGCCAGCCGCCGTCCGGCTCCGGCATGCAGGCCAGCGGGGTCACCCGGGGCAGCCCGCTCTTCGCACCCCGGGCGGTGAGGACGACCCCGGGCAGCATCTGCGCGCTGAGCAGCACCTTCCCCTTGGTCAGCCGGTGCACGGCCTTGTCCATCGCGGGCACGACATGGGGGCCGATCCGGGCGAAGGTCCTGGTCGAGGACATCTTCTGCATGAGTCTGCGTCCGACGGGCATCTACGCCGCCACCTCTCCGAAGAGTCCGGTCCGTTCCGCCGCCCGTGCGCGCAGCCGCCGCACGGGCCCGAAGAGCAGTTCGTCGGAGGCGGCCCGCTTGAAGTAGAGGTGCGCCTCGTGTTCCCAGGTGAATCCGATGCCGCCGTGGAGCTGGATGGACTCCCCGGCCGTGGCGCGGAGCGCCTCCAGGGCGTGGGCGAGGGCGAGCGGGCCGCTCTCCGGGCCGGGGCCGGGCTCCCGGGCCGCGCAGTAGGTGAGGGAGCGGGCCGCCTCGACCTGGACGAAGAGGTCGGCGAGGCGGTGCTTGACGGCCTGGAAGGAGCCGATGGGCCGGCCGAACTGCTCGCGGGAGCCGACGTGGGTGACGGTCCGGTCGAGGGCCTCGCGGGCGGCGCCGACGGCCTCGGCGGCCAGCATGACGGCGGCGGTGCGGCCGGTGGCGGCGAGTGCGCCGAGGACGTCGGCCGGTTCCTCGCCGAGGAGTTCGGCCTCGGTGTCCCTGAACTGGACGGTGGCCTGGGTCCGGGTGGGGTCCAGGGTGGTCTGTCGGGTGCGGACCAGTCCGGCGGTCTCCGGGGACCCTGCGCGTACGAGGAAGAGCAGGGTGCGGCTGCGGGCGAAGCCGCCCGCGTGGGCGGCGACGAGCAGCAGTCCCGCGCTGTGCCCGTCGACGACCTGGGCGGCCTCTCCGTACAGCCGCCAGCCTCCGTCGACGGCGCGTGCCTGCACTCCGCCCGCGCGGCCGCCGCCGGACCAGTCCTCGGCGGTGTTGTCGCCGGTGAGGCCGAGGGCGAGCGCGAGGGAGCCGCCGGGGACGGCGAGGGCGCAGGTGAGGCCTCCGTCGGCGAGGAGCGGCAGGAGTGCGGCGCGCTGCGCGGGGGTGCCGAGGGCGGCGAGGAGCGGGGCGGTGAGGACGCTGGTGGCGAGGAGCGGGGAGGGGGCGAGGGTGCGGCCGGTCTCCTCGCAGGCGAGGGCGAGTTCGGCGGGTCCGCAGCCGACGCCTCCGTACTCCTCGGGGAGGGCGAGCCCGGCGAGGCCGAGGGTGCCGGACATCCGGCCCCAGAGCTCGACGTCGTACCCCTGGGGGGTGGCGGTGGCGGCCCGGTTCTCCTGCGGTCCGGCCCGTTCGGCGAGCAGGTCGCGCAGGGTGCGGCGGATCTCCTGCTGCTCCTCGGTGAGCGGGGCGGTGAGCGAGGCGGTTCCGGCGGCGGCGGGCGCTGCGCTGTCGGCGGTGTCCATGGGGCTCCCTCCGTTTCTGACGGTGCGTCATGCTAGGCCCGCGCCGGGCCGGTTGCCAGAGTCGCGCCGGTCCCGATCGAGTGAATCTGATGTACCGTCAGATTCATGCCGACCATCGCGCCCAGCACCGCACGCAGCCCCCGCCGCGTCGCCGTCGCCGGCGTCGCCCTCGCCGACTGCGGCCGGGTCGACGAGGCCACTCCGTACGCCCTGCACGCCCAGGCCGCCCGGCGGGCCCTCGCGGACAGCGGCCTCGACCGCTCGCTGATCGACGGGCTCGCCTCGGCGGGCCTGGGCACCCTCGCCCCGGTCGAGGTCGCCGAGTATCTGGGACTCCGGCCCCGTTGGGTGGACTCGACCGCCGTGGGCGGTGCCACCTGGGAGGTCATGGCGGCGCACGCCGCCGACGCGATCGCCGCGGGCCACGCGAACGCCGTCCTCCTCGTCTACGGCTCCACCGCGCGCGCCGACATCCGCGCCCGGCGCCGCACCGCGAACCTCTCCTTCGGGTCGCGCGGCCCGCTCCAGTTCGAGGTCCCGTACGGGCACACCCTGATCGCCAAGTACGCCATGGCGGCCCGCCGCCATATGCACGAGTACGGGACGACCCTGGAGCAGCTCGCCGAAGTGGCCGTCCGGACGCGGGCGAACGCGGCGCTCAACCCCGAGGCGATGTTCCGCGAGCCGATCACCGTCGACGAGGTCCTGGACGGGCCGATGATCGCGGACCCCTTCACCAAACTGCACTGCTGCCTGCGCAGCGACGGCGGCTGCGCGGTGCTGCTCGTCGCCGAGGAGTACGTCCAGGACTGCCGTACCGCCCCGGTCTGGGTGCTGGGCACGGGCGAGCACGTCTCCCACACCACGATGTCGGAGTGGGAGGACTTCACGGTCTCCCCCGCCGCGGTCAGCGGCCGGCTCGCCTTCGAGCGGGCGGGGGTGACCCCGGCGGACATCGATCTCGCCGAGGTCTACGACGCCTTCACCTATATGACCCTGGTGACCCTGGAGGACCTGGGCTTCTGCGCGAAGGGCGAGGGCGGGCCGTTCGTCCAGGAGAAGGACCGGCTGCCGGTGAACACGGACGGCGGCGGGCTCTCGGCCTGCCACCCGGGGATGCGGGGGCTCTTCCTGCTCGTCGAGGCGGTACGGCAGTTGCGCGGGGAGGCGCCCGGGCTCCAGGTGCGGCGGCCGGACGGGAGCCTGCCGGAGCTGGCGGTGGCGTCGGGGACGGGGGGCTGGTTCTGCTCCTCGGGGACGGTGGTGCTGGGGCGCGGCTGAGCCGCCACGGGCACCCCCCGAGAGATCTATACAAGCGTCATAGACAAGCGTGTAGGACATCCGTATAGTCATGGCTGTGGGCAGGGAGAGGCCCACACCACCCGACAAGGAGTCCTGCCATGAGCCGCACCGTCGACACCGCGAAGAACACCCCGGCCACCGCCGCCCGGACCGTCCTCATCTCCGGCGCCTCCGTCGCCGGCCCCGCCCTCGCCCTCTGGCTCCACCGCTACGGCTTCGCCCCCACCGTCGTCGAACGCGCCCCCGAACTGCGCACCGGCGGCTACAAGGTGGACATCCGCGGCACCGCCATCGAGGTCTGCCGCCGGATGGGCGTCCTCGACGAGATCCGCACCCGGTCCACGGACATGCGCGGCGGCTCCTACGTCGACGACCGCGGCCGCACCATCGGCGAACTGCCCGCCGACATCTTCGGCGGACGCGTCGAGGAGGACGACGAGATCATGCGCGGCGACCTCGCCCGCATCCTCTACGAGCGGACCCGCGACGACGTCGAGTACCTCTTCGACGACTCGATCGCCGCCCTCGCCGAAGACCCCGACGGAGTCACGGTGACCTTCGAGAGCGGCACCGTCCGCCGCTTCGACCTCGTCGTCGGCGCCGACGGACTGCACTCGAACACCCGGCGCCTGGTCTTCGGCGAGGAGAGCCGCTTCAAGCGCCACCTCGGCGCGTACATCTCCATCTTCACCGCCCCCAACCACCTCGGCCTCGACCGCTGGGAGACCTACCACGCCCTCCCCGGGAAGCTGGTCTGCGTCTACAGCTCGGCCGGCGAGACCGACGCCAAGAACCTCTTCATCTTCTCCTCGCCCGAGGAACTCCCCCACCACCACCGGGACGTCACCACCCAGAAGCGCCTGCTCACCGAGACATTCACCGACGGCCGCTGGGAGATCCCGCGCCTCCTCGGACACGCGGCCGACGCCGACGACTTCTACTTCGACTCGATCTCCCTCGTCGAGATGGACCGCTGGTCCAAGGGGCGCGTCGTCCTGCTCGGCGATGCCGCCCACTGCTCCTCCCCCGCCTCCGGCCAGGGCACCGGCCTCGCCCTCACCGGCGCCTACGTCCTGGCGGGCGAACTGGCCCGGGCCGGCGGCGACCACACCGTCGCCTTCGACCGCTACGAGGCGCACATGCGGCCCGGCGTGGAGCGGAACCAGCGGATGGCGGAGGGCTTCGTCAAGGAGATGACGGTGGGCTCCAAGTGGAAGATCAAGCTGCGCATGCTCATGGTCCGGACCCTGCCGAAGACCCCCTGGAAGAACCTCATCGCCAAGAAGATCCGCGACGAGATCCAGGCTGCGGCGAACGCGGTCCCGCTCGTGGACTACGCCGCCCCGGACCCGCGGACCCCGCGCCGGACCGCCCGGACCGCGAGCGGCGCCTCCACCGCCCCCGCCCCGCGCCCTACCGTGGCCCCATGACCGACTTCCACCACGCCCTGCGCTCCCTGAAGGTCTGGGACACCGAACTGCCCGCCTTCGACCCGGCGAGCACCCCGCCCGAGCCGCTCCCCCTCTTCCACGACTGGTTCACGGCGGCCGTCGCCGCCGGCCAGACCGAGCCGCACACCCTCTCCCTGGCCACCGCGGACGAGGAGGGCAGGCCCGACGTCCGCACGGTGATGCTGCACGACGCCGACGCCCGCGGCTGGCACTTCGCCTCGCACGCCACCAGCGCCAAGGGCCGCCAGCTCGCCGCCCGCCCCGAGGCCGCCCTCGGCTTCTACTGGCCGGTGCAGGGCCGCCAGGTCCGGATCCGCGGCCACGTCACCGTCGGCACGCCGCAGGAGGCGTACGAGGACCTCCACGCCCGCTCCACGGGCGCCCTGGCCTCGGCCCTGGTGGGCCGGCAGAGCGAGGTCCTGGACTCCCCCGAGACCCTCGCGGAGGCGAGCGCGGCGGCCTGGAGCCGGGCCCAGGAGGAACCGGACGCGCCCTCCCCCACCTGGACCCTGTACGTCGTCGAACCCACCGAGGTCGAGTTCTTCCAGGGCGACGCCCGGCGCCGCCACCTCCGCCTCCGCTACCGCCGCACCGACGAGGGCTGGACGCGCGAACTCCTCTGGCCCTGACGGCTACTCGGCCGCCCCGGAGGCGTACATCTCGTCGACCTCCCGGGCGAAGTCCCGCAGCACCGCCCGGCGTTTGAGCTTCAGGGACGGGGTCAGATGTCCGGAGCTCTCCGAGAACTCGGCGGTCAGCACCCGGAAGGCGCGGATCGACTCCGCCCGCGAGACCAGCCGGTTGGCCTCGTCCACCGCACGCTGGAGCGCGCCGAGCAGCTCCTCGTCCCGGGACAGCTCCCAGAGCGCCAGGTGGTCCTTGTGCCGCATCCGCCGCCAGTGCGTCAGACCCTCGTGGTCCAGGGTGATCAGGGCCGTGACGTACGGGCGGTTGTCGCCGAGTACCACGCACTGGGCGACCAGCGGGTGGGCGCGCAGCCAGTCCTCCAGGGGGGCCGGCGCGACGTTCTTCCCCGCCGAGGTGATGACGATGTCCTTCTTGCGGCCCGTGATGCGCAGATAGCCCTCGGTGTCCAGGGAGCCGAGGTCGCCGGTGGGGAACCAGCCGTCGTCGGTGTACGGCACGGCCGCCCCGCGCTGGGCGTCCCAGTACCCGGCGAAGACATGCCCGCCCCTGAGCCAGACCTCGCCGTCGTCGGCGATCCGGACGCCGGTGCCGGGCAGCGGCCAGCCCACGGTGCCGGTGCGCGGCCGCCGGGGCGGGGTGACCGTCGAGGCGGCCGTGGTCTCCGTCAGGCCGTACCCCTCGAAGACCTCGACGCCGGCGCCCGTGAAGAACTCCGCGAGCCGCGCGCCGAGCGGGGAGCCGCCGGAGATCACGTACTTCACCCGGCCGCCGAGCGCGGCCCGGATGCGCCGGTAGACGAGCGGGTCGTACAGCGCCCGCGCGGCCCGCAGCGCGAGCGAGGGCGTGGCCTCCTGCCCGTACCGGCGGGCGACGCGGGCGGCCCGGTCGAAGGACGCGGCCCTGCCGCCGCGTTCGGCGGTGGCCCGGGCGCTGTTGAAGACCTTCTCCAGGACGTACGGGATGGCGAGCAGGAAGGTGGGCCGGAACGCCGCGAGATCGGTGAGCAGTTCCTGGCCCTCCACCGAGGGGGCGTGTCCGACGCGGACCCGGGCCCGCACGCAGCCGATGGCGACCATCCGCCCGAAGACATGGGAGAGCGGCAGGAAGAGCAGGGTGGCGGCGGGTTCCTTGCTCTCGGAGACGAAGACGGGGTGGAGGAGCCGGACGGCGTTGTCGACCTCGGCGAAGAAGTTGGCGTGGGTGAGGGCGCAGCCCTTGGGCCGGCCGGTGGTGCCGGAGGTGTAGATGAGGGTGGCGAGGGTCTCCGGGGTGAGCAGTCCCCGGCGGGCGGTGACGGCCTCGTCGGCGACCCGGGCGCCGGCCTTGCGGAGCTGGTCGACGGCCCCGGTGTCGAGGACCCAGAGGTGGGCGAGGCCGGGCAGCTGCCGCCGCTCGGCGGAGACCAGCCGGGCCTGGGCGGGGTCCTCGACGACACAGGCCGCGGCGCCGGAGTCCTGGAGGATCCAGCGGGTCTGGAACGCGGAGGACGTGGGGTAGACGGGGACGGTGACGAGCCCGGCGGCCCAGGCGGCGAAGTCGAGCAGGGTCCACTCGTAGGTGGTCCGGGCCATCAGGGCGAGCCGGTCGCCGGGCCGCAGCCCCTGGGCGATGAGCCCCTTGGCGACGGAGTGGACCTCGGCGGCGAAGGCGGAGGCCGTGACGTCGTACCACTCCCCCCGCGGTCCCTTGCGGGAGAAGAGGACGGCCCCGGGATCCTGCCGGGCGTTGTCGTACGGCAGGTCGGCGAGGGAGCCGCGGCGGACCACGGGTACGAGGGCGGGGACGGAGACCTCCCGCACCACCCCGTCCACCAGCGTCTTGGACGGCTCTACCGGTTCACTCCCGGACGGTGCGGTGACGACGGACACGTGCGGCTCCTCGGTCTTCGCGATGAACTGAGGTCGTGCGTCGGTGAACTGCTTTCGTGCGTCGGTACGTTGGCCCCGCGACCAGCATGACCAGTCGGTAACCTTACTGCGCGGTAAGTGTCAACGGGGAGACCAGCGCTCGCTTTTCATGAGGTTCCCGAGCCCCGACCAGGCGAAGTTCATCAGCGTCGCGGCCGCCTCCTTCGCCGTCACCCCCGGAGTCTCGTTGGCCCAGCTCGCCAGCGACTCGGCGGACCCGACGAGCGCCTGAGCGAGCGCGGCCACGTCCCGCTCCGTGATGGCGGCACCGCCCCGCGCCCCCCGCGCCGCCTCACCGATCAGCCCGGCCACGAACGCCGTGATCTCGTCCCGCATCCGGGCCGCCTCCCCGGCGAACGGCTCCCCGTGCGTCCGCGCCTGCCGGCTGAGGACCGTCCAGGAGTCCGGATGCCCGGCGGCGTACGAGAAGAAGGCCGAAAGCCCCGCCCACAGCCGCTCGTCGGGCGGCGCGCTCCCGTCGACGACCGCCTCGGCCACCACCGCCAGCAGCGCCTGCGCCTCCCGCCGGATCACGGCGGTGAAGAGCTCCTCCTTGGAGTTCAGATACAGGTACACCAGCGGTTTGGAGACCCCCGCGAGCTCGGCGATCTCATCCATGGAAGCCGCCTGATACCCGTGCCGCGCGAAGCTCCGCACGGCCGCGTCCAACATCTGCCGCTCCCGCACGGCCCGCGGCAACCGCCGCGCCCTCACAGCCCCCACCCCGGCCAACCTTCCTCCCGCACCCGCACGGGAGCATCCCCGAGGCTTCCCCCGAGAGCTCCCCGAGTAGTCCCCCACAACCCTACAAAGCTCCTAGACTCGGCCTCGATCGCAGCGACGGGGACACGGAACGTGGGGGACCGCGACATCATGCGCATACGGATCATGAGCGACGGCGACGAATCCGCCCTCACGGAACTCCAGTCGTGGCTGGCCGACACCCCCGGCACATCGGACCTGCCCGTCGAGCCGGTCACCGGCGACGGCCCCACGATGAGCGTCCTCGAAGCGATCGACATCGTCCTCGGACAGCTCACCGACACCGCCGCCTTCGCCCTCGCGTACGCGACCTGGCGCTCCACCCGGAACGGCGGGAGCGGCACAGACCCCGCGACGGACACCGCCCCCGAGACCGGCGGTCCGACGGCGGGCGACGGCGCCCGCACGCTCACCCACGGAGCGACCACCGTCGACATCGGCCACCTCGCCCCCGACGAACTCGCCGCCCTCTTGCACCGCCTGAACGGCGGTGACCAGCAGGAGCAGGACGGCCCCGCCGCATGACCCCGCCCCCGGACCTCACCTCCCGTGCGGTCCTCTTCGGCGTCCACGCCTATCTGCACCAGCCCGACCTCCAGGGCGTACGGCACAACGCCCCCGCCCTGAACGACCTGCTCGTCGCGGAGGACGTGGGCGGCCTCGATCCGGCGCACTGCGTCACCGTCCCGCCCGACAGCACCGCCGTCGACTTCCTCGACGCCGTGCAGGACGCCGCCGACCAGGCCCGCGACCTGCTCCTCGTCTACTACGCAGGACACGGGCACTTCGGGCGGGACGGCAGGCGACTGCTGCTCAGCACCCGCGCGTCCCGGCCGGCGCGGCCGTTCCACTCGGTGCCGTACGACGAGGTCCGGGCGGTCGTCGCGCGCTCCCGGGCCCGGCGCAAGATCGTGATCGTCGACTCCTGCTTCAGCGGGCGCGCCCTGCTCCACATGGGCGGTGGCACCGGACCGTCCGCCTCCGCAGCCGACTTCGAGATCGAGGGCGCCTGCGTCCTCACCTCGGCCGCCGAGACCGAACGCTCGCTCTGCGTGCCCGAGGGCAGCGTCTTCACCCTGGAGCTCGCGGCCGTACTCGGGAGCGGTCTCCCCGCCCACCTGCCCGGCGGCCGGCGCGGCGACCAGCAGCCCGCCCTGACGATGGCCGATCTCTACGACGCCCTGTGCGCCCGCCTCGCGGACCGCACCGTGGAGGGCCACGCGGTGCCGAAGCCGCGGATGAGCACGCGGGACAGCGGCCACCGCATCGAGCTCGCGGCCAACCGCTCCTTCGTCGCGCCCGCCCCGGCGCTCCCCTCCGGCCCCGCGGTCTCCCCCGACCGGCCGGGCGACGTGTCCGCGCACCGGCCCCGCCCCGCCCTCGTACCGCGCACCCAGTTCGCTCCCACCCCGCACTTCGCCGGCCGTGCGGCGGAACTCGCCGAGCTGGAGGCGATGGCGGGCCTCGCCCCCTCCCTCTGCCTGATCCACGGCCGCGGCGGCCTGGGCAAGTCCGAACTGCTCCGGGCCGTCGCCGCCCGTGTCGTCGACCGGTTCCCCGACGGCTGCCTGGAGATCGACCTGCGCGGCTGGACCCCGGGCGAGACGCCCCAGGACCCGGACGCCGTGATCACCGAACAGCTCCTCCACCTCGGCACCCCGTCCCAGCGCATCCCCGTCGACCCCGGCCGCCGGGTCACGGCCTGGCGCGAACACCTGAAACAGCGCGCGGTCCTCCTCATCCTCGACAACGCCCGCGACGCCGCGCAGCTCGCCCCGCTCCTGCCCTGGGCGGGCTCCAAGAGCGTGGTCCTGGTCTCCAGCCGTTCGGCACTGCCGGGCCTGAGCTGGGACTGGAGCAGAGAGCTGAGCCCCCTGACCGCGGACGAGTGCGTCGACGCCTGGCACCGGATGGGCGTCCCCGAGTCCACCGACGGCCTCCACGAGATCGCCGACCGCGTGCAGGGCAGCCCGCTCGCCGTCCGCGCCCTGAGCAACCGGCTGCGCCGCGGCGCCTCACCCGAGGCGGTGCTCGCCTCCCTCGCCGGCTCCTCCCCCTACCGGGCCTTCCCCGACATCGACGCCGCCGAGCGGGCGGCGTTCACCAGCGCCTACGACGCCCTGGACGGCGAGTTGCGCACGCTGGTCCGCCATGCCGCCGCGCACCCCGGCCCCGACTTCGGGGCGGACTCGCTCGCGGCGATGAGCGGCCTGCCGGAGCACGTGGCGGAGCTGCGCCTCACCGAGGTGGAGCAGCTCCTCACCCACCACGACGGCCGCTACGGCTTCCACGACCTGAGCCTGGGGTACGCGAGGGAACGCGCGGCCCAGGACTCCCCGGACGAGGCGCAGGCGAGCCGGAGTCTGCTGTACAGGCATCTCCTGGACGGTCTGGAGCGGCACGAGGCGGCCTGGCAGGGGAGCCCCGACAGCGACGCACCGGTCCACCGGGCCCGCCGCTGGCTGCGGGCCCACACCCAGGAGATGAACTCCGCCGCCCGCGCGGCCGCGGCGGGCGGCTGGGCCGACGCGCCCCGCTTCCTGCGCCGGCTGGCCACGTACTTCGTCCGCGGCGACCGGCTCGGCGAGGCGCGGGAGCTCTTCGAGGTCCTGCGCTCCGTCGCGGAGGCAGGATCGCCGGCCGACGCCCACGCGCTCGCCGGTCTGGGCCAGGTGCATCGCGTCCGGGATCATCTCGACCTGAGCGAGGGGCACTATCGCAGGGCCCTCGACCTGTACGAGAAGCACGACGACCTCGAAGGCCGGGCGACCGTCACCCTCGAACTCGCCTGGATCGCCCACGTGCAGGACCGCTTCGACGCGGCGGTCGAGGGATTCGAGAGCGCCCACGCGCTGTTCGACGTCCTCGGGGACACCTACGGCCGGGCCAACGCGCTCAGGGCCCTGGGCAATGTCTACGTCTCGCAGCCGCGGCAGCGGCTCGAGGAGGCCGAGGACTGCTTCCGCCGGGCCCTCGCCCTGTACCGGACCGGCGGAAACCGCCGCGGCCAGGCGTACGCGACCCTCGGCATCGGAAACCTGCTCAGGATCCGGGGGGCGTACGACCGGGCAGCCGAGCTCTTCGAGGAGGCCCGGACCCTCTCGGTCTCCTTCGGCGACCAGTACGGCCAGGCGCAGGCGCTGGAGAACCTCGCGTGGCTGTACTTCGACCAGGACGACCTTCCACGGCTGACCTCCGCCGCCAGGTCCGCGCAGGACCTCTACGAGGCGCTGGACGACCGGCGCGGCCGGGCGAGCACCCTCCGCTGTCTGGCGTTCGGCGCCCGGGCGCAGGAGGACCTGGCCACGGCCCTGCGGCTCCACGAGGAGGCGTACCGGATCCACGGCGAGATCGGGGATCTCCGGGGGCAGGCGAACGACCTGTGGTCCATCGCCGAACTCCGCTTCAAGAAGCAGGAGTTGTCCGCGGCGAGCGCGGCTTTCGAGGAGTCCCTCGCCCGCTGGCGGGAGCTGGACGACCCGCACAGCACGGCAGGGGTGCTCCTCGACCTGGCCTCACTCGCCTTCCACCAGAGGCGTTACGCGTCGGCGACGACCTACTGCCACGAGGCGCTCACCCACTACCAGGCCGCCGCGCACACGTCCGGCCTGGCCCACGCGCTGTCCCTGATGGCCGACATCACCTCCCAGACCTCCCTTCCGAACACGACCGAGGCCCTCGACCGCCGCGAGGGGGCCGTCGACCGGGGCTCCCGCCAGGCCTCTCCCGCGGAGCTCTACCGCACAGCGGCCGAGCTCTACACCAAGGCCGGCGAGGAGGAGAGCGCGCGGGCCTGCCTCGCCCGTCTCGCCGAACTCGACTCCTGACGCGTCCGCACCCCGGACCCACGAGGCCCGGACGCACGGGTGCCCCGGACCCAAGGGGTCCGGGGCACGCGGCCGTACGGGAAGGGCGAGGGGTCAGGCCGCGACCGCGACCTTCTCCTGGGCCTCGCGGCCGGCGACCAGGTCGTCGACCGGGGACGACGAGGCGTTCTCGTAGGCCGTGTGGTCGAGGATCTTCTCGCGGGCGGCGACGATCACCGGGACCAGCGCCTGGCCCGCCACGTTCGTGGCCGTGCGCATCATGTCGAGGATCGGGTCGATCGCCATGAGGAGGCCGACGCCCTCCAGGGGCAGGCCCAGGGTGGAGAGGGTCAGGGTCAGCATGACCGTCGCGCCGGTGAGGCCGGCGGTGGCCGCCGAGCCGATGACCGAGACGAAGGCGATGAGCAGGTAGTCGCCGATGCCGAGCTGCACGTCGAAGATCTGCGCGATGAAGATCGCGGCGAGCGCCGGGTAGATCGCGGCGCAGCCGTCCATCTTGGTGGTGGCGCCGAACGGGACGGAGAAGGAGGCGTACTCCTTCGGGACGCCGAGGCGCTCGGTGACCTTCTGGGTGACCGGCATGGTGCCGACGGAGGAGCGGGAGACGAAGGCCAGCTGGATGGCCGGCCAGGCGCCCTTGTAGAACTGGACCGGGTTGACCTTGGCGGCCGTCGCGAGCAGCAGCGGGTAGACGCCGAACATGACCAGGGCGCAGCCGATGTAGACGTCCGCGGTGAAGGTGGCGTACTTGCCGATCAGGTCCCAGCCGTAGTCGGCGATGGCGAAGCCGATGAGGCCGATGGTGCCGATCGGGGCGAGACGGATGACCCACCAGAGGGCCTTCTGGAGGAGCTCCAGGATCGACTCGGAGAGGGTGAGGATCGGCTTGGCCTTGTCGCCGAGCTGGAGGGCGGCGATGCCGGCGACGGCGGCCATGAAGACGATCTGGAGGACGTTCAGCTCGGTGAAGGGCGTGATGACGTCCGTCGGGATGATGCCGGTCAGGAAGTCGATCCAGGAGCCCTCGCGCTTCGGCAGCTTGCCGTCCTGCGGGGTGAGGCCGGTACCGGAGCCCGGGTTGGTGATCAGGCCGATGGCGAGGCCGATGGCCACCGCGATCAGCGAGGTGATCATGAACCAGAGCAGGGTGCGGGTGGCGAGCCTGGCGGCGTTGTTCACCTTCCGCAGGTTGGTGATCGAGACCAGGATCGCGAAGAAGACGAGGGGGGCGACGGCCAGCTTGAGCAGCTGGACGAAGATGTCGCCGACCTGGCCGAGGGTCTCCTTGAGCCAGGCGACGTCCTGGCTGCGGGCGATCCAGCCGAGGAGGGCGCCGAGGACGAGGCCGGCGATGATCTGGGCCCAGAAGGGGATCTTCGGTATGCGCGAGGAAGCGGGGGACTTCTGCTCGGGCGTGGTCGCGGACGCGGACACAGACACACTCCACAGGTGCGTATCGGGCAATACGGGACGGGGGTGCGGCACACACGCGTTTTCACGCGGGCCGCTGCATGATGCCGGGTCAGAGCTCGCGGCAACAGACCGCGGACATACAGCGGCAGAGATCGACGTGCAGGCGCGCCACGAGCGGGGTGCTCGCGGCATGAGAGGGGCGCACTGCTGTCGTCATGTCGAACACGTTAACACTTGAACTTTGAGAACCTCAAAGCCCTTCTTTGGGGTGCGGGGGCACCCTCTCGCCTCTGAAACGCAGAACACCCCAGCCGGGAGCCTTGGAAGCTCCCGCCCGGGGCGGATGATCTGTGATGAAGCTTACGCAGCCTTTACGGCTACAGCGTGTCCTCCTGGGACTGGTTCGCGGCCAGCCGGCCCTTGGCGCGGTCGACCCTCGCCACGACCTCGGCGCTCGCCTCGTCACGCACCTTGCGGAGCAGGACGAAGCTCAGCGGGGCGGAGACGACGATGGAGAGGACGAGGACCCAGAGCAGGTTCGAGTCCCCGAGGCCGCGCGGCAGCACGTCGAGGTAGACGAGGCCCCACAGGGCGAGGAAGCATCCGGCGAAGATGCCGAGACGCATCAGCGTGTAGCGGAGCATGTCAGCCCACTCTTCCGATCCGACGTTTCCGAATAGTCCCCAAGATCCCCTACGGGACCGGAGCCCCTCCAGTGAAGCACGGGGGTCCGGGCATCCCGGGCCCGGGCCTCTTGAGCCCTCTTCAAGTAATGGATAACATGCGTTTATGACCCTTACTTTCGAGGTGGATCCGGCAGTCGACCCCGCCCTGCGCGACGGCGTGCTCTCCCTCTGGGCCGACGTCAGCAACGCCGGCGGCTCCGTCGGCTTCGTGCCCCCCGTCACTCCCGACGAGATCCGCCCGGCGCTGCTCAAGCACCTCGTCGCGATGACCGAGGGAGGCACCCGCCTGCTCGTCGGCCGCGACGAGGACGGCGGGATCGCCGCCACCGCGTTCTTCACCTTCAACACCCACCCCCTGATGAGGCACTGGGTGTGGCTCTACACGGTCATGGTCGACCCCGGGTGCCAGGGCAGGGGGTACGGCCGCGACCTCATGGCCGCGGTCGAGCACACCGCCCGTACCGCCGAGGGCTTCGAGGCGATCGAGGCGATCCGGCTGACCTGCCGCGGCGGCACCGGCGTCGACGGCTTCTACGCCAGGTGCGGCTACAAGGAGGTCGGCCGCGTCCCCGGTGCGATCCGGGTCGCCCCCGGCGACGACCGCGACGACATCATCATGCTGCTGCCGCTCGCCTGACAGGAGCGCGCCGGACCCGACCGGACCGGACACAGGAAGTCGGGTCCTGGCACCTGGTCCCTTCCTACGGTGAGGGCAAGGAAAGGGAAGGACGGACCACGTGCTGGAGCGGCTCAACCAGGCACTCGACCACATCGAGGAGCATCTCGTCACCGAGTTCCGCGGCGACCTCGACCCGGCCGAGCTCGCCCGGATCGCGACGACCTCGGAGCACCACTTCCGGCGCGTGTTCTCGGCGCTCGCCGGCATGCCCCTGTCGGAGTACGTACGGCGCCGGCGGCTCACCGTCGCGGGCGCCGAGGTGATCGCCGGGGACCGCACGCTCCTGGAGATCGCGGTGCGCCACGGCTACGGCTCCGGGGAGGCCTTCGCCCGCGCGTTCCGCGCGGTGCACGGGGTCGGCCCCGGCGAGGCCCGCCGCAGGGGGGCCGCGCTCAACGCCCAGCCGCGGATGTCCTTCCGACTCGTCGTCGAAGGGAACAGCAGCATGAAGTACCGCACCGTGGCCAAGGACGCCTTCCGGATCGTCGGCAGCAGGGCCCGGGTCCCCCTCGTGTACGAGGGGGAGAACCCGGCGATCGCCGCCCAGATCCGGGGCCTGGGCCAGGAGACGCTCGACCGACTCGCGGGCCTGTCGACCGGGGCGCCCGCCGGGCTCGTCTCGGCCGTCGTCCACCTCACCTGCGGCCGGGAGGAGGGCGCCGAACTCGACCACTGGTACGGCGTGACCGGCGCGCCGGACGCCGCCCCGGAGGGCTTCGAGACCCTCGACCTCCCGGCCGGGACCTGGGCGGTCTTCGAGAACGAGGGCCCCTACCCGCAAGCGCTCCAGTACCTGTGGCGGGACGTTTTCACCCTGTGGTTCCCGTCCAATCCGTACGAGAGCCGCCCCGGCCCGGAGATCCTGTCGGTCCGGCCCTCGGCGGACTGGACGACGGCCGCGGCGGAGCTGTGGATCCCGGTGGAGCACACGGCGGGATGAGAGAAGGGCCGGTGGGTGATCCCACCGGCCCTTCCTCCGTCCGTCCTCAGAACCGCATCGCCTGCGGCGACTCCCGCCGGTCCGTGTCCGGACCCGGGTACTCGCGGATGATCTCGTACCGGGTGTTCCGCTCGACCGGCCGGAAGCCCGCGTCGCGGATGAGGTCCAGCAGGTCCTCGCGGCCCAGCTTGTTCGGCGTGCCGTAGTTGTCGGCGTCGTGCGTGATCTTGTACTCGACGACCGAGCCGTCCATGTCGTCGGCGCCGTGCTGGAGCGCGAGCTGCGCGGTCTGGACGCCGTGCATGACCCAGAAGACCTTGACGTGCGGCACGTTGTCGAAGAGGAGCCGGGAGACCGCGAAGGTCTTCAGGGCCTCGGCGCCGGTCGCCATCGTGGTGCGCGCCTGGAGCTTGTTGCGGACCTTGCCGTCCTGCATGTCCACGAAGTCGTGCTGGTAGCGCAGCGGGATGAAGACCTGGAAGCCGCCGGTCTCGTCCTGGAGCTCACGCAGCCGCAGCACGTGGTCCACGCGGTGACGGGGCTCCTCGATGTGCCCGTACAGCATGGTCGAGGGGGTCTTGAGCCCCTTCGCGTGGGCGAGCCGGTGGATCCGGGACCAGTCCTCCCAGTGGGTGCGGTGGTCCACGATGTGCTGCCGGACCTCCCAGTCGAAGATCTCGGCGCCGCCGCCGGTCAGCGATTCCAGGCCGGCTTCGATGAGCTCGTCGAGGATGTCGGAGGCGGACATCCCGGAGATCGTCTCGAAGTGGTGGATCTCGGTGGCGGTGAAGGCCTTGAGGGAGACGTTCGGCAGCGCCTTCTTGAGCTCGGAGAGGGAGCGCGGGTAGTACCGCCAGGGCAGGTTGGGGTGCAGCCCGTTGACGATGTGGAGCTCGGTGAGGTTCTCGTTCTCCATCGCCTTCGCGAGGCGCACGGCCTCCTCGATGCGCATGGTGTACGCGTCCTTCTCGCCCGGCTTGCGCTGGAAGGAGCAGTAGGCGCAGGAGGCGGTGCAGACGTTGGTCATGTTCAGATGCCGGTTGACATTGAAATGCACCACGTCGCCGTTCTTGCGGGTCCGGACCTCGTGGGCCAGACCGCCGAGCCAGGCGAGGTCGTCGGACTCGTACAGGGCGATGCCGTCCTCACGGCTCAGCCGCTCACCGTCCCGGACCTTCTGCTCCAGCTCGCGCTTGAGCCCTACATCTTTGATGGATGCAGCCATCTCCGGGCGTCTCCCTTTTCTCCGAGATCAGACTTCTTCTACTGCTTCTGCTGCGTCGTTCACCGTACTCTCAGCCGATTCGTCAGCCTTCCTCGGGCAGCTCTCCGACCCGGTTCTCCCACTTCGTGGAGAGCACGATCGTGGTGCGGGTGCGCGAGACGCCCTTGGTGCCGCTGAGCCGGCGGATCGTCTTCTCCAGTCCGTCGACGTCGCTCACGCGCACTTTGAGCATGAACGAGTCGTCGCCGGCGATGAACCAGCAGTCCTCGATCTCGGCGAGGTCCTTGAGCCGGCGGGCCACGTCCTCGTGGTCGGCGGCGTCGGAGAGGGAGATGCCGATGAGGGCGGTGACGCCGAGGCCGAGCGAGGCGGCGTCGACGGTGGCGCGGTAGCCGGTGATGACTCCGGCCGCCTCAAGACGGTTGATGCGGTCGGTGACGGAGGGGCCGGAGAGCCCGACGAGCCGGCCGAGCTCGGCGTACGAGGCACGACCGTTCTCGCGCAGAGCCTGGATGAGCTGCCTGTCCACGGCGTCCATAGGTATGAAGCCTTCCATTGTCCAGCGATACCGCGAGTTTAGGTATAGAATCTAAGGTACACAGGGAAGACGCCCTGTGAATCTTTCAGCAGATCAAAGACGATCTTTCAGGAGTGGTGTTCACCGTGTACACGATCGAGATGGCCTACGCCCGTATGCGCGAGCTGCAGGACCTGGCCAACCGCTCGCGTGCCCACCAGCCGACCGCCGCCTCGAAGCGTGCCGACAAGAAGCACGCCAAGAAGCGCTAATCCGACCGGGGGGTCGCTCCACCGAGCTCTCCCTCCCACCGGCGGTACAGCCGATGCGGCACCCCTGCCGCGTCGAGCACCCGCCCGGCGACGAAGTCCACCAGATCCTGGATGTGCGTCGCCCCCGCGTAGAACGCCGGAGAGGCGGGCAGCACCACGGCGCCCGCCTCGTCCAGCGTCACCATGTGCTTGAGCGTCTGTCCGTTCAGCGGGGTCTCCCGCACGGCGACCACCAGGGGCCGCCGCTCCTTCAGCGTCACGCTCGCGACCCGTTGCAGCAGGTCCTTCGAGAGTCCCAGTGCCACTCCCGCCACCGCGGCGGTCGAGGCGGGCACCACCAGCATCCCCTTCGCCGGGTACGAACCCGAGGACGGCCCCGCCGCCAGGTCCCCGGCCGCCCAGTACCGCACGTCGTCGAGGGCGTCCGACAGCTCGGGGGCCGCCACGTCGAAGGTGTCGGGCTTCCCGTCGGCGCCCCGCGCCAGCCAGGCCGCCAGGTCCTCGCGCCAGTGAGCGTCCCGGAAGGCGAGCCCCGTCTCGTCGAGCAGCGTGAGCCGCGAGGCCCGCGACACGACGAGGTCGACGCTCTCCCCCGCGGCAAGGAGCCCCCTCAGCACGGCGGCGGCGTACGGCGTACCCGACGCCCCGGAAACCCCCACGATCCAGGGGATGCGCTTGCCGTCGTTCATGCCGCCGAGCCTATCCGTCATCCGGCCGGGGCTACGGGGTGAGCCCGCGGACCAGCAGATCCAGCAGGGCGCACACGAAGAGGGTGATCCCGATGAAGCCGTTCGTCGTGAAGAACGCCCGGTTCAGCCGGGACAGATCGTGCGGCTTCACGATCGAGTGCTCGTAGCAGAACGCCGCCGCCACGATCACCAGACCGGTCCAGAGGAAGAGACCGGCGTCGGTCGCCAGGGCGTACCAGACGAGGAGCCCGGTGGTGACGACCGCCGAGGCGCGGGCGCCCCACAGCGCGGCCGGGATCCCGAAGCGGGCCGGCACCGACATCACGCCGTGGGCCCGGTCCGCCTGCACGTCCTGGCAGGCGAAGATCAGGTCGAAGCCGCCGATCCAGACGCCCACCGCGAGGCCCAGGATCACCGCGTCCCAGGACCACTCCCCCGTCACCGCGAGCCAGGCGCCGATCGGCCCTATGGCCTGCGCGAGACCGAGGATGGCGTGCGGGAAGTTCGTGAACCGCTTGCCGTACGGGTAGACCACCATCGGCACCACGGCGAGCGGCGCGAGCGCCAGGCAGAGCGGGTTGAGCAGGGCGGCGGCGCCGAGGAAGACGACGACGGCGATCCCGGCCCCGGTCCACGCCGAGCGCACGGACACCGCGCCGGTCACCAGCTCGCGCTGGGCGGTGCGCGGGTTACGCGCGTCGATCTCGCGGTCGATGATCCGGTTGCAGGCCATGGCGAAGGTCCGCAGACCCACCATGCAGACGGTGACGAGGAAGAGCGTCCACCAGTGGATGTTCTTGTCCGTCTGGTACATCGCGGTGAGAGCGGCGGTGTACGCGAAGGGCAGCGCGAAGACCGAGTGCTCGATCATCACGAGGCGCAGGAAGGACTTCGTGCGTCCCGGCTGCGCGCCGGGCACGGCGGCCGTGGTCACAGCCCGTACTCCTTCCAGCGTCGGTCCACGAGGGCGGCCGTCGCCGGGTCCGACTCGACCATGTCCGGCCAGCCGCCGTCCCGGGTGTAGCCCTCCTCGGGCAGCTTCTTCGTGGCGTCGATGCCCGCCTTGCCGCCCCAGAACTGCTGGTAGGAGGCGTGGTCGAGATGGTCGACGGGGCCCTCGACGACCGTGAGGTCACAGGCGTAGTCGGTGTTGCCGAGGGCCCGCCAGGACACCTCGTGCAGGTCGTGGACGTCGCAGTCCTTGTCGACCACGATGATCAGCTTGGTCAGCGACATCATGTGCGCGCCCCAGATGGCGTGCATGACCTTCTGCGCGTGCTTCGGGTACTTCTTGTCGATCGAGACGATCGCGCAGTTGTGGAAGCCGCCCGACTCCGGCAGGTGGTAGTCGACGATGTCCGGCACGATGATCTTGAGGAGCGGCAGGAAGAAACGCTCCGTCGCGCGGCCCAGCGGACCGTCCTCGGTCGGCGGCCGGCCGACGACGATCGACTGCAGCAGCGGACGCTTCCGCATGGTGACGCAGTCGATCTTCAGCGCGGGGAACGGCTCCTGCGGCGTGTAGAAGCCCGTGTGGTCGCCGAAGGGACCCTCCGGCAGCATCTCGCCCGGCTCCAGCCAGCCCTCGACGACGACCTCGGCCTGCGCCGGGACCTGGAGCGGGACGGTCTTGCAGTCGACCATCTCGATCCGCTTGCCCTGCACGAAGCCGGCGAAGAGGTACTCGTCGATGTCGCCCGGCAGCGGAGCCGTCGACGCGTACGTCACGGCCGGCGGGCAGCCGAAGGCGATCGCGACCGGCAGCCGCTCGCCCTTCGCCGCCGCGACGGCGTAGTGGTTCCGGCTGTCCTTGTGGATCTGCCAGTGCATGCCGATGGTGCGCTTGTCGTGGCGCTGGAGGCGGTAGAGCCCGAGGTTGCGCACCCCGGTCTCCGGGTGCTTGGTGTGGGTGAGCCCCAGGTTGAAGAAGGAGCCGCCGTCCTTCGGCCAGGTGAAGAGCGCCGGGAGCGCGTCGAGGTCGACGTCGTCGCCGGTGAGCACGACCTCCTGCACGGGGGCGGCGTCGGACTTCACCTTCTTCGGCGGCACGTGGACCATCGAGCCCAGCTTGCCGAAGGCCTCGCGGACACCGACGAAGCCGTGCGGCAGCTCGGGCTTGAGCAGCCCGCCGATCTTCTCGCTGATCTCGCCGTACGACTTCAGACCGAGGGCCTTGAGCAGCCGGCGGTCGGTGCCGAAGACGTTCATCGCGAGGGGCATCGAGGAGCCCTTGACGTTCTCGAAGAGAAGCGCCGGGCCTCCTGCCTTGTTCACCCGGTCGACGATCTCCCCGATCTCCAGGTACGGGTCGACTTCGGCCTTGATGCGCTTGAGGTCGCCTTCGCGCTCGAGGGCCCTGAGCAGCGAGCGGAGATCGTCGTAAGCCATAGGGGCCAGTATCGGTCACCGGCTACCCTTGACCTGTCACCGGGGCCGCCGAAACGCGCCTCCGCCACCGCTTCCAGGGGGCTGTCCCACATGCTCAGGGCGCTGCTGTTCATCCTGCCGCTGGCGCTGATGATCTACGCCTTCATCGACTGCCTGAACACCCCCGAGGAAGACGTCAAGCATCTTCCGAAGCCGGTCTGGGCCATCGTCGTGCTGCTGTTCTCGGTGGTCGGGGCGATCGGCTGGATCGTGGCGGGCAAGGAACGGCGGCCGAGGACCGGCCGCGGAGCGGGAGCGGGCGGCTGGGTCGCCCCCGACGACAACCCCGAGTTCCTGAAGTCCCTGAGGGACGAGAAGCGGGAGAACGACCCCGACCCGACGGCCGACGAGGACCCGAGGAAGCGCGAGCGCGGCGAGGACACCGAGAGCTGATGGAGCTACGGCTCCTGGCCACCTTCGAGAAGGTGGCGACGGTCCTCTCCTTCACCCGGGCCGCCGCCGACCTCGGGTACGCGCAGTCCAGCGTCACCGGCCAGATCCGGTCCCTGGAGTCCTCGCTCGGCGTGGAGCTCTTCGAGCGCCTCGGCAGCCGCATCCGGCTCACCGGGGCCGGGGAGCGGCTCCTGCCGTACGCCCGCCGGATGGGCGAGCTGGCCGAGGAGGCCCGGATCGCCGTCGCGAGCACCGGGGAGCCGGCGGGGACGATCGCCGTCGGCACGATGGAGTCCCTCACCTCCTACCGGCTGCCGCCGCTCCTGGAGTACTTCCACCACCGCTACCCGGGGGTGCGGCTTACGCTGCGGCCCACGCTCGGCGACGAGACCCGGCAGGCGCTGCGGCAGGGCACGTACGACGTCGGCTTCCTGATGGAGCCGGACACGGAGCACGAGGGCCTGGAGTCGGAGGTGCTCGCGCCCGAACCGCTGGTCCTGGTGGCGGGCCCGGACCACCCCCTCGTCGGCCGTCCGGGTCTGACCGCCGCCGACCTGGCCGGGGCTCGGCTGGTGGGCACCGAGCCGGGCTGCCCGTACCGCGACCTCTTCGAGGCGGAGCTGCGGGAGTGGGCGCCGCCGTTCATGGAGTTCGGCACGATCGAGGCGACCAAGCGGGGGGTGGCCACGGGCCTCGGGGTCGCACTGCTGCCCCGGGTCGCCGTCGCGGCGGAGCTGGCGTCGGGAACGCTCGTCCCGCTGGACTGGGAGGCGCCGTTCACCCTGTTCACACAGCTCGCGTGGCGGCGGGGGAAGCAGCTTCCCGCTCATGTCCGGCTGTTCGTGGAGCAGGCGCGACGACTCGTGCGGGAGCAGAGCCCGACAGGGTGACCTTGAGGCTCGCGAGGACGATCAGCGGGACGCCGAGCGCCTGGACGAGCCCGATGTGGTGCCCGTACACCGCCCAGTCGACGCCCATCGCGACCGCCGGGTAGGTGAAGGCCAGGACCGCGATCTTGGCGGTGGGCAGCTTGGCGTAGGCGGCGTACATCAGCACGTACATCAGCCCGGTGTGGATGATCCCGAGCCCGACGAGCCACAGCCAGCCGGTGCCGAGCCCGCCCACGGCCCCGAAGTCGGCGAAGGGCAGCAGCAGCGGAAGACCGGTCACGACCTGTACGAGGGCGATCAGATGCGGCCGTACGCCGGTGATCCGCTTGGTGACGAAGGTCGCGAGGGCGTAGAGCACGGCGGCGGCGAGCGCGAACCCGAGCCCCTTGAGGGACGCCGTCTCCCCCGGCCGCACCCCGGAGACGAGGACGAGTCCGGCGAAGGCGAGCGCGAGCCATCCGAGCTTCCCGGCGGAGATCCGCTCCCGCAGGAAGACCGCCCCGAGCAGCACCAGGAAGAAGGGCTGCGTGTGGTAGACGACGGTGGCCAGCGAGATCGAGGTGGCCTCGTACGCCTCGAAGAGGAACACCCAGTTGAAGACGATGAACACCCCGCCGAGCGCCGCGAGTCCCAGCTTCCGCCCGGTGAACCCGTGTCCGGTGAAGAACCCCCGCGCCAGGCTGTACGCCCCGAGCGCGACGGCCCCGAACAGGCACCGGAAGAACACCACCTCGAAGGGCGAGGCCCCGGACTCGACGACGAAGACACCGAGGGTGCCGGAGAGCACCATGGCGAGGGTGAGTTCGACGGTTCCCCGCGATTCGTTTCTCATGGGAACGACGCTACGAGGGCGGCCCGGACCGGTCCACGAGCCAGTGGGCAGTCCTCCCGATGGGCCCGATCGGCGGAGCCGATGACCCGTCCCGGACCGGGACTCAGTTGTCGGAGCCGACGGTGTTGTCGTGACCGGCGTTGAAGACGTCGTCGTGGGCGAACTGGAGCCAGTCGCCGAACACGATGGTGTGCGAGGTCTCCGGCTCGTATTCGACGTACACGTCGGCGCTCGCGGCACCGGCGGCGCCGAGGACGAGGGCACCGGTGGCGAGGACGGTCAGCAGGGAACGCATGGAGGACCTCTCGGTAGAACGGCAGAGCACTCCACCGACGGGCGGAGCACCCCGCAAGCCAAGGCCACGGGCTGTCCGACCTCCCGGCGCCGGGCCGGTGGGACCCCGACCGTCAGCCGATCGGCGGAAAAGTGGCCCACGGTAGTGAGGTGCCAATGGACCAGATCCTTGGGACACCTGACGCCTAGCGTTGCCCTGTCGGCAACGGGGAGTGGCTCACGGGCGGCTCCGGTCAAGGGAGTTCCTGTGTTCACACGGTTCATGCCGCCCCCGGGGGCCGCCCGGACGCTCGCCGCCGCCCAGCTGAGCAACTCCATCGGCGACGGCCTGTACTACACCTGCTCGGCGCTGTACTTCACCCATGTCGTCGGCCTGCCGGCGACCCGACTCGGGCTCGGGCTGACGCTCGCCTGGGCGATCGGCTCCCTGGCCGGGGTGCCCCTCGGCCACCTCGCCGACCGGCGGGGGCCGCGCAACCTCGCGGTCCTCCTCAGCCTGGCCACCGGGGCGATCGTCGCGACGTTCCTCCTCATCGACTCGTTCGTGCCGTTCGTGCTGGTCACCTGCCTGTACGCGACCCTCCAGTCGGGGCTCGCGGCGGCCCGGCAGGCCCTGCTCGCGGACCTCGTCGCCCCGGCCGAGCGCACCGGCGTCCTCGCCCACCTGCAGTCGACCCTCAACGCGGGCCTGGCCGTCGGAGCGGCGCTCGGCGGCCTCGCCCTGAGCAACGGAACCCGGCCCGCCTACCTCGCCGCCTTCGCCGTCGACGCGCTCGGCTTCCTGCTCGCGGCGCTGATCCTGCTGCGACTGCCCGCCGCGCCCCCCACCGCCCGGACCGCCACGCACGGCACCGGGCCCCGGTTCGCCGTGCTGCGCGACCGGCCCTATGTCGTCCTCACGCTCATCAACACGGTGCTCCTGCTCCGGCTGCCGCTCCTCAGCCTCGCGCTCCCGCTGTGGATCGCCACCCGGTTCCCCGGCCTCACCTGGCTGGCGTCGGTCCTCTTCGTCCTCAACACCGGCGCCGTGATGCTCTTCCAGGTGCGCACGGCGCGCGCGGTCACGGACCTGCCGTCCGCCGCGCGCCTGGTGCGCCGCGCGGGCCTGATCCTCCTCGCCTCCTGCGCCGTCTTCGCCGCGTCGGCCGCCCGCCTCCCGGCCTGGGCCACGGTGACGATCCTCCTCTCGGGCGCGGCACTCCAGGTGATCGGGGAGATGCGGCACTCCGCCGGCTCCTGGCACATCGGCTTCGACCTGGCGCCGCCGCACCGGATCGGCCAGTACCAGGGCTTCTTCGGCACGGGCGTGGCCGTCGCCCGCACCCTCGGCCCGACCCTGGTCACCGTCCTCCTGGTGACCTGGGGACCCCCCGGCTGGCTCCTCCTCGGCGCCCTCTTCTTCGGCGCGGGCTACGCGATGGGCCCGGTGGTCCGCTGGGCGGAACGGACCCGCCCCGGCCACAACGGGCTCACCTCGACGAGGCCGAGCCTCGTGCGGTGCTGAGGGCTTGAGCGAACCGGGACTCCGCTCGTCCGGGGTGTCAGGGCGCGGTGAGCGACGCCGGATGGCACGGGCACCCGCACGTGAGATGACGGACTCCTGGGACGCCGCTGTCACGGGGGACGTGGTCCCGGCAGCGGGCGTGGCGGCCGACGACGCAGCGCGGTGACGTGAACTCCGGCTCGGGCGCGGTCCTGAGCGCGTGGGCCAGCAGCGACAGGCTCACCGCGTCGGCGATCTCCGGCGTCACCCACCAGCCGTCACCGGCCCGGTCGCGGTGGTGGCCCTCGTGCCCCACGGCGAGCACACAGACCGAACCGCCCCACACCGCCCGCACCACCTCCGCGACGGCGAACACGGACCGCCGCGCCCCGCAGCGGCTCATCGGGCACCGCCGGCGTGGATGTTCCGCTGGTCGACATCGACCCCGACCGTCGCGAGCCACAACGCCCGCCGGCGCCGACGCTGCGCGCCCCGCGCCGAGGCCGCCGCCAGGTAGGGCCGTTCCAGGGGTGACCGGGCTCCGTCGAGGAGCATGGCCTGCTCCTCGGCGTACGGAGAGCGTTGGCGAGGGACGCGGTGGCGCGGGGCGAGGGGCGGTGCCGCCCGGCGGGGACGGGGGTGGCGGTGGGGGGCCGGGCGGGGCCGGTGCCTGCCGGTGGCCGGGAGGGTCAGCATGAGCAGCCAGAGGAGAACCGGGATCCAGGCCCGGCCCAGAGCGCGCGCGATAGGGTTCCGCACGTCATCAACTCCGTTGGTAGTTGGTGGCCATGCCCCGGGGCCGGTTGCAGCGGTCGCCGGGGTCTTCCGTTCGTGCCCACACCGTAGTGCGTGATGCACCGTGATGCATCACGATGTAGCTAGAGCCACCCAAACGTGCCTTTGTATGACTATCTAGCGTTGGACCATGACCCTTGACCCGAAGTCGGGACGCCCGCTGTACATGCAGCTCGCCGACGTGATCGCAGCGAAGATCGCGACCGGGGAGTACGCCCCTGACCGGGTGATCCCCACACCCGGCCGATTCGCCGAGGAGTACGGCATCGCCGTGCTGACCGGCCGCCGGGCCATGCGTGAACTCCGGGAGCGGGGACTGATCTACACAGTGCCCGGCAAGGGCTCCTACGTCACCCCCGCCGCCGGAAAGGGCACCCCCACGCCGGAGGCGTAGCCCGTCTCCCGCTTCCCACGTGATACCGACGGTCCACCGGGGAAGGCTCCCCGCATGGATCAGGAACAGGCCCGCCGCTGGCTCGCGACCGCCGTCGCCGAGGCCCGCGCCGGGCTCGCCGAGGGCGGGATCCCGATCGGGGCCGCGCTGTACGGGGCCGACGGGAGACTCCTCGGGCGCGGGCACAACCGGCGCGTGCAGGACGGGGACCCGTCGACGCACGCGGAGACCGCCGCCTTCCGGGCCGCCGGCCGGCAGCGCTCGTACCGGGGGACGACGATGGTGACGACCCTCTCGCCCTGCTGGTACTGCTCCGGCCTGGTGCGGCAGTTCGGGATCTCGCGGGTGCTCGTCGGCGAGGCGGAGACCTTCCACGGCGGACACGACTGGCTGGCGGAGCACGGGGTCGAGGTCCTCGTGCTCGACGATCCCGAATGCACCGCGCTGATGCGGACGTTCATCGCCGAACAGCCGGCTCTCTGGAACGAGGACATCGGCGATGAGTGAGGAGACGAGTGCGGAGACGCGTGCGGCGAGGTCGCGCGAGGCGGATCTCCCCACGATCGACCTGGCCCGTGATCCGGCCCCGCAGCTGCCCGCCGTCGACCGCGCCCTCCGCGAGGCCGGTTTCCTCCTCGTCACCGGGCACGGTGTCGACCCCGCCCTCCGGGCCGGGATCCGCGCGGCCGCCCGCCGCTTCTTCCACCTCCCGCCCGCCGCCAAGGAGGCGTACGCCGTGCGGGTCGGCGGGCGGGGCTGGCTCGGTCCCGGCGCGGAGGCCAACGGGTACGCGGAGGGCACGGCGACACCGCCCGATCTGAAGGAGTCGCTCTCCTTCGCGGCGGACGAGCCGACCGGGGATCCGGCCGTCGACGCCGAGTGGTTCCTGCCGAACACCTGGCCCGCCGAGGTGCCCGAGCTGAAGCCGCTGGTGGAGAGGTATCTGGCGGAGATGAAGGAGCTTTCGGACCGGGTCCTGGACCTGCTCGGCGTGGCGCTCGGCGAGGAGCGGGACTTCTTCACCCGGCACACCGGGCATCCCACCTTCGGCTTCAACGTCAACTGGTACCCGGGGCGGGAGCGGACGGGCGAGCCGGAGCCGGGCCAGTTCCGGATCGGCCCGCACACCGACTTCGGCACGGTCACCGTCCTGGACCGGGAGGCGGGCAGGGGCGGGCTCCAGGTCTTCACCGACGCCGGCGGCTGGCGGGACGCTCCGTACGACCCCGCCGCCTTCACCGTCAACATCGGCGATCTGATGGCGGGCTGGACGGGCGGGCGGTGGCGTTCGGGACGCCACCGGGTGCTGCCGCCGCCCGCCGAGGCGCCCGAGGAGGAGCTGATGTCGCTGGTGTACTTCTACGAGTGCACCCCCGGGACGACGATCCACGGCATCGAGTCGCACGGATACCTGCGGGCCCAGCTCGACGCGATCGCCACGGACTGACAACTCCTCCACAACGGACTCGAAAAGCCGACCGCTTTCCCAACACACCGTCGATATCCTGGAGTTGACTGTGACGGGGGTGACGGGGCGTGGACAGGGAGCTGTACGGCCGCGAGGCGGCACTGCACGATTCCGGACTGGTCGCGCGCCTCAGCGGCCTCACGAGACAGGGCGCCTCCAGGGTGCCGTTCGAGCACGGCGACGACCCACCGGTCACCGTCTTCACCGGCGGCCGCGGCACCGGGAAGACGGCCCTCCTCAAGGAGGTCCGCAACCGCTACCGGGGATACACGCCGCTCGCCCTTCTCGACTGCGCGCACATCGAACCGCCCGCCGACCACGGCCCCGGCTGGACCCCGCTCACCGGGGCCCTCTCCGAGCTCGCCGTGCAGCTGTCGCCGAAGGTCCTCGGCGCCCGGCCCGTGCGGTTCCCCCGGCTGTCGCTGGGCCTGGTGGCCGTCGCCTCGATCGGCTGGTCCCAGGAGGACGACGAGCGGGCCCGCCGCGACCTCCAGCGGCTCGGACCGCTGCTCGCGACCGTCGACCCGACGAGGGGCGCCGCCACGCACTGGGTCGGCAAGGTCCTCTCCAAGCTGGCCGCCACCTTCGCCGAGGCCACCGTCCCGCTCGCCGGACTGCTCGCCGAGGCGACCGTGGAGACCGTCCTTGAGGAGGTGTTCGGACGCCTCCAGCGCACTTCGGAGGCCTGGTACGGCACCTACCGGAACGCGGGCGGGCGCGGCAAGGCCGGGCTCCAGCAGCTCGCGATCGACTTCGAGCAGGGCGGCCGGCGGCGCGCCGAGGCCGAGGGCTTCCTCGTCGGCGCCCTGACCGAGGACCTGCTCCACCCGTACGTCGGAATCCGGCGCGGCGGCCGCATCGGACGCCCGCTGGTGCTCCTCGACAACGCCCACGAGCCGCTCGGCCGGCAGCTCGTCGAACCGATTCTGCGGGCCCGCGCCGAGGGGCGCCGCGACCGGGCCGTCGTCCTCGCCACCTCCCGGGTCCGCGAGCACGAGGGGCTGCGGAACTCCACCCGCACCCGGCTGCCGGAGACCGCGCACCGGGCGCCCTGCCCGCGCGACACCCGCGTCGGCTCCGGCATCCTCGCCGTCGAACTGACCCCGCTCTCGCCCTCCCAGACGCGCTCCGCCTTCGACCACCACGACCCCGCCGGCCGGATCCCCGCCGAACTCGCGCGGGCCGTGCACCGGTTGACCGGTGGCCGCCCCCTCGGTGTGGCCCTCCTCGGACGGGCCGCCGGAGAGGCCCCGGAGCATCTGCGGGCCTCCCTCACCCCGGGCGGGCTGCTCGACCTCACCGTGGAACTGCGCGAGGACGCGCCTCCGGTGCCCGTCGCCCCCACCCTCCTCGCCGAACTCCTCCCGGTCCGCAGGCCCGGCCCGTACGCCGTGCTCGCCGCCGCCCACGACGAGGAGTCCGCCCGGATGCTCGCCCACGCCCGGCTCCAGGGCGAGTCCCTGGACGGGGACGTGGCACTGCGCGTCCGGGACCGGCTGCGCTCCGAGGACTGGCCGGAGGGCCCGGGTCACTTCGTCGCCGACCCCCTGCTGAGGGCGCTGCTCCTGCACCGTCTCCGCTTCGAGGACGGCGACGACCCCCGCTACGCGGCCTGGCGGGCCGTCCACGAGACCCTGCACCGGCACTACGGCCCCGAGCCGGGCCCGTACCGGCTCCACCACGATCTGGCCCTCGGCCGCACCGAGGAGGCCGTCACCCATCTGCGGGTCACCTTCCCGGAGCAGGACGTCCTCGGCTGGCTGGGGCGGCTGCGGTTCATCGGCGGCGCCCCCCATCCCCGGGAGCGGAACCGGACCGGGCCCGACCCGCGCCGGGCGCTCGCCCTCGGCCAGGGTCCGACGGGAGACCTCCCACCGGGCCTGGACGCCGACACCACCGAACTCCATCTGTCCGTACGGCGTCTGCTGCACGCCGTATGGCTGCTGACCGATCCGCTCGCACTGCCCGACGACGAGGTGGCCGACCGGCTCGCGCACGAGCTGCGCAGGCTCTCCGGCCGTCATCTGACGGGCAGCGGTTCACTCTGGGACGCGGCCACCCACTGGCCGCGCGACATCCGTGCCTGGCGGGAGCTCTCGCTGCCGCCGGGCCGCGAGGACGGAGTCTGACGCCATGCCCGACCGACCCCTCGACCGGCTGCGGCGCCGCGTCCGCACCCCTCGCCAGAAGCTCGTCGCCCTCGTCGTCACCGCCGCCGTCGTCCTCGGCCTCGGCGGGTACGGCATCGCCCGGCTCACCACCCCGGAGGACCGTTCCTGCGCGGCGGGCGTCGATCGCCCGGCGGGCAGCGACGAATGCGTCGGCGTCAACGGCGACGGCCATGCCTTCGGCATCCCCGAACTCACCGAGGTCTCCGGGGCCATCGGCGCCGAGAACGCCACCCTGAAGGCCGGCGAGTACGCGACCGTCGCCGTCCTCCTGCCCATGACCTCCACCGACAGCGGCATGCGGGTCAAGGTCCTGCACGAGATCCAGGGCGCGTACGCCTACCAGTACCGGGCCAACCACGAGTCCAACAGCGAGACCCCCAAGATCCGTCTCGTCCTCGCCAACACCGGGAAGAACAACGCCCACTGGCGCGGCACCGTCGACCGGCTGGTCGCCATGACCGGCGCCCCCGACCGGCTGCGGGCCGTCTCCGGTGTCGCCACCTCCTCCACCGAGGTGCGCGAATCGGTCGCCGCCCTCACCGGTGCCGGGATCGCCGTCGTCGGCACCACCATCACCGCCGACGACATCGCCAACGGCCCCGGCCCCGGCCACAACCGCTACCCCGGCCTCGCCCGCGTCTCCCCCACCAACAGCGACGAGGCCAGGGCCCTCGCGAACTTCGGCCGCGTCGACGCCGCCAAGGCGCTCCTCGTCCAGGACACCCGCGGCGGCGACCACTACACCGACACCCTCAAGGCCGCCTTCGCCGCCTCCCTCAAGGGCGCGCCCTACGAGCCGCAGCTCTTCACCTCGCCCGCCGACCCCACCGACGAGGGCACCACCGCCAACACCTTCCGCCAGATCACCCATCTGATCTGCGACACCCGTGCCGAGACGGTCTTCTTCGCGGGCCGCCACACCCAGCTGCGCCAGTTCATCAACGCGCTGGGCGCGCGCGGCTGCGTCGACCGCGCCTTCACGATCCTCACCGGCGACGAGGGCTCCTACCTGGGCGCGGACAAGAAGCTCGACCGGAACGCCCTCAAGGCGAAGCTGACCGTGCGGTACGCGGCGCTCGCCCACCCGGACGCCTGGAAGCCGGCCGCCGGCCGGCGGCTCCCCGCGACGGGCGGATCGGTGGTGGCGTACTCGACGTTCCTGACGGACATCGCCCGGGCCTCGAAGGAGCCGGTGGCGCTCGCGGACGGCCAGGCGATCGTCGCGTACGACGCGATGGCGACGGCGGTCCACGCGATCCGCCAGGCCACCCCGCAGGGCTCCCAGTACCCCGAACTCGCGGACGTGGTCACCCAGTGGCCGCAGGTCAAGGGTTCGCTGCGGGTGCAGGGCGCGAGCGGCTGGATCTGCCTGGACAACTACGGCAACCCGTACAACAAGGCGGTCCCGATCGTGGAGCTGGCCCAGGACGGCTCACAGCGCTTCGTCCAGATCGCCTGGCCGGAGGGCCGCCCGCCCACCACGGCGTGCCTGCCCCCGAAGAAGGGCTAACGGGCCCGGTCCGCTCGACGGGAGGCTCCCCGGCCACCGGTCCTACGGCTCCCACTTGGGCCAGGGAGCCTCGTCCCGCTCGTACAGCGCCCGCAGCTGCCGCCACCGCTCGGCCGACCACGCACCCCAGTCGGCCCGCTCGCCGTCGAGCGCGGAGACGAGCAGCTCGAAGTGGTCGTGCCAGCCGGCGAGACGGTCCAGCCGGTACTCCCGGGTCCCCCGCATCTCGTTGGTGAAACGCAGCACGGTCGACCCGCCGCCCCCGGAGGTCCCCGGTTCCAGATGGAACCGGATCCGTCCGTGCGTCGGATCGACCGTGTACTCGGCCACGTAGGGGGGATCCCAGGCGGTCACCCGCCCCGAGACCACCGTGTCGCCGTTGAGCCAGCGGAGGGTGACCCCGCCGCCCAGCCGGGGCTCCAGCGGGTCCGCCGCGCAGAGCCAGCCCTCCAGGCCCTCGGAGGTGGCCACGGCGTCCCACACGTCCGGCAGGGGATGAGACAGCTCGACGGCGAACCGCAGCAGATGCGGTTCGCCGTCGTGGGTCTCGCACCTGCCCCGGGGTATCTCGCTCATACCTCCAGCGTGGCCCCGGGGTCCCCCACTCGCTACTCCACGCCCGCGTAGGAGTGCTTGCTGCTGACGAAGATGTTCACGCCGTAGTAGTTGAACAGGAAGCAGCCGAAGGCGATGAGCGCGATGTACGCGGCCTTCCGCCCCTTCCAGCCGGCCGTCGCGCGCGCGTGCAGGTACGCGGCGTAACCGACCCAGGTGATGAAGGACCAGACCTCCTTGGCGTCCCAGCCCCAGTAGCGGCCCCACGCGTCGCCGGCCCAGATCGCGCCGGCGATGATCGTGAAGGTCCAGAGCGGGAAGACGGCCGCGTTGACCCGGTAGGAGAACTTGTCGAGCGAGGCGGCCGAGGGCAGCCGCTCCATGACCGAGCGGGCGAAGGCGCCCGGGTTCCCGCCGGTGGCGAGCTTGTTCTCGTACGAGTCGCGGAAGAGGTACATCAGGGTGGCTGTGGCGCCCAGGTAGAAGACCGCGCCGCAGAAGATCGCGGTGGAGACGTGGATCCACAGCCAGTACGAGTCGAGCGCGGGGACCAGCTGGTCGCTGGGGGTCTTCAGCCACGTGGTGGCCATGCCCAGGTCGAGCAGGACCGTGGTGACCAGCGGCAGACCGATCCAGCGCACGTTCTTCTTGGCGACGAGGAAGCCGAGGTACGCGCCGACCGCCACCGTGGAGAAGGTGGTGGAGAACTCGTACATGTTGCCCCAGGGGGCCCGCTGCACGGAGAGCGCCCGGGCGACCACGCCCGAGGCCTCGACCAGGAAGGCGAGGACGGTCAGCGAGACGGCGATACGGCCGTACAGATCGCCCTTGACGGTGCCGCCGGCCGCGCCGGGGCCGTCCGGCACGTCACGGGTGCCGGCCGCGGACCGGGTGACGACCTTCGGCTTCTCCAGGACGGCGGTGCCACCGGCCTTCTTGACCTGGACGGTCACGGCGGCGGAGGCGGCCGGGGTGGTACGCGAGGTCAGTGCGGCGGCGGTACGGCCGACCTTGCTGCGGCTGCCCAGCACCCACTCGGCGATATGGGCGAAGAAGGCCAGGGTGTAGACGGCCATCGAGGAGTAGATGAGCAGGTCGCTCATCCGCGCCAGGCTCTCGTTGGTCGTGGCGGCGAGGATCACTTGTCGGCCTCTCCAGAAGGGGCAGGGTCTTCTGCGGGTTCTTCCGCGGGTTCCGGTACGTCTTCCGGATCGGCTTCGTGTTCGGCTTCCGGCGCCGGCGGCGCGTCCGCCGTGAGCGCGACCGCGAGGTCGCCGAGCTCCTCGGGGAGCTTGGCGGACTCGCTCCGGCCCAGGCCGGCCATCTCGACGACGGTCACGCCGTCCTCACCCCGCACGGCCCGGACCCAGACCCGGCGCCGCTGGATGAAGAGCGAACCGGTCAGACCGGCGATCGCGGCGATCGCGCCCGCGAGGGCGAGGCCGTTGCCGGGCTGCTGCGAGACCTGGAAGCTCGCCCACTCCTTGACGTCCTTCTCGAAGGTGATCGAGCCGGCGCCGCCGGGAAGCGTCATGGTCTCGCCGGGCAGGATCCGCTGCGCGAGCTTGTTGCCGGACGCGTCCGTGAACTGCTTCATCTTGGACTTGTCGAGCTGGTACACGTTCTGCGGAAGCCCGGAGTCGACCCGCAGGTCACCGTGGAAACCGGTGAGCGCCATGACGGGGAAGTCGAGCGCGGGGAACTGCGAGAACATCGTGCCCTTGCCGGCGCCCGCGAACGTCGGCACGAAGAAGGCCTGGAAGCCCAGCTGCTCCTTCTTGCCGTTCTTGTCGCGGTAGCCGTCCATCACCTTGATGGCGCCGGTGGACGTGATGTTGTTGTCGATGGGCAGCAGCGGCACGGCGCCGTGGAAGACGGTCTTGCCCTTGCCGTCCTTGACGGTGACGACGGGCGCGTACCCGTGGGCGATCAGATAGACCTTGGAGCCGCCGACCTTGAGCGGCTCGTTGACCCGGATGACGGCCTTCTTGTCGGCGCCGCCCTGCGAGTAGGAGACCTTCGCCTCGAAGGTGCGCGGGGTGCCGCGCTGCGGGCCGTTCTTCTCGTACGTGCCGTCGAAGGCGTCCAGCTTGAAGCTGAACGGCTCCAGCTCGTCGATGCCGAACTGGGAGCCGGACTTGAAGTCGTCGTACTGCGTGAGCGTGTTGGAGAAGCCGTCGCCCTCGACGATCAGCTTGCCGCCCTCGGACTTGAAGAGCTGGCCCCAGGCGAAGGCGACGAGCATCACGATCAGGGCGACGTGGAAGGCCAGGTTCCCGGCCT
Source organism: Streptomyces sp. NPDC017246 (assembly GCF_044331325.1). Lineage (NCBI taxonomy): Bacteria > Bacillati > Actinomycetota > Actinomycetes > Kitasatosporales > Streptomycetaceae > Streptomyces > Streptomyces sp. NPDC017246. The sequence goes on from NZ_JBIRMW010000008.1 coordinate 351,973, forward strand.
CGCGGAGGTAGCCCTTCTCCGCGGCGATCGCCTTCCCCGCCGTGTGGGCGCGGAAGCGGCGTCCCTTGAGGAGGGTCAGCGCGGCCGCGTGGACCTGCTCGGGCTCGGCCGCGGTGCGCCAGGTGGTGTACGCGGGAAGCCGGTCGAGGCGCTTGGGCGCGCCCGGCGGGCGGCTGCGGAGCTGGCCGACGAACTGCCAGCTGCGCGGCACGATGCAGCCGATGAGGGAGACGAACAGCAGTATGTAGATCGCGGAGAACCACACCGAGCTGTAGACGTCGAAGAACTGCAGCTTCTCGTACAGCGGGGTGAGCGTCTCGTGGGCGTCCTTGAAGGCCTGCGCCTTCATCTCGTCCGCGCTGGTCTGCGGGATGAGGGAGCCGGGGACGGCGCCGAGCGAGAGCATGAAGAGCAGGATCAGCGCGACCCGCATGGAGGTCAGCTGCCGCCAGAACCAGCGGACCCAGCCGATGATCCCGAGGGTGGGACCGCCGATGACGGTCTCGCTCCGGTCCTCGACGGGGGCGGTGGAGAGCTGGGCGCCGGCCGCTTCGTCGGCCTTGCGCTCGGTCTCCGTCGTATCGGTCTTGCTCATGGAACTCAGATCCCCACCGTGAAACCGCTGGACCAGCCCTGCATCGTGGCGACCATGCTGTCCCACGCGCCCGTGAGGAGCAGGACACCGGTGACGAGCATCATGCCGCCGCCGATCCGCATCACCCACACATAGTGCTTCTTGACCCACCCGAACGCCCCGAGCGCCTTGCGGAAGGCTATGGCGGCGAGCACGAACGGCACCCCGAGGCCGAGGCAGTACGCGAAGGCGAGCAGCGCGCCGCGGCCGGCGCTGGCCTGCTCCAGGGCGAGCGCGTTGACCGAGGCGAGGGTCGGGCCGATGCACGGGGTCCAGCCGATGCCGAAGAGCGCGCCGAGCAGCGGGGCGCCGACCAGGCCGGCGACGGGCTTCCTGTGGAAGCGGAACTCGCGCTGGGTGAACCAGGGCATCAGACCGAGGAAGAACACGCCCATGAGGATCATGAGCACGCCGAGGATCGTGGTGAGCGTCTCGCGGTACTCCTGGAGGGTCGACCCGAAGTAGCCGAAGAGCGCCCCGCCGGACACGAACACGGCGGTGAAGCCGAGGACGAAGAGGACGGCTCCGGCGGTCATCCGGCCGCGGCGGCTCTCGGCGAGGTCGGTGCCGGTGACCCCGGTGACGTACGAGAGGTAGCCGGGGACGAGCGGGAGCACGCACGGCGAGAAGAAGGAGACGAGCCCGCCGAGCACCGCGAGGGGCAGGGCGAGCAGCAGGGCTCCGCTGGTGACCGTCTCGTTCACCGGCTCACTTCTCCTTGAGGAGGGGCTCGATCATCGACCGGAGCTTCTCCTCGTCGAGCGCCATGAGCGAGCGGGCGGCGATCTTGCCCTCCTTGTCGAGGACGACGGTGGAGGGGATGCCCTGCAGGCTGAGGGTGCCCTTGGGGAAGCCGAAGAGGATCAGCTTGCCCTGGGGGTCGTAGAGGCTCGGGTAGGGCACCCCGTAGTCCTCTTCGAAGGCGATCGCGGGCTGCTTGTTGGGGTCGCGGGTGTTGAGTCCGACGAACTCGACGCCCTTGCCCTTGAGGTCCTTGGCGACCTTGGCGAAGTGCGGGGCCTCGGCGCGGCAGGGGCTGCACCAGGAGCCCCAGGCGTTGAGGACGACGACCTTGCCCTTGAGGTCGGCGACGTCGAGCTGCTTGCCGTCGAGGGTCTCGCCCGCGAGCGTCCCGGTGGCGGCGCGCTTCCCCTGGGGCGCGGTGGCGATGCCCCCCGTGTTGGTCACGAAGTTGGTGTTGCCACCGCCGCCCGACTTGCCGTTGCCGTCGCCGCCGCAGGCCGAGAGCGTGAGGGCGGCGGACAGCACTCCGACGGCGAGCAGGGTGCGACGAGGGGCACGGCTAAGGCTCATGTGAAAAGTTTCGCATGGGCGTTTGGGGGATCTTGGGCACCCCCCTACGTGCCCGTAAAGCCCCTTGTCAAGATCGCTTAAGCGGACGGGGTGGACGAAGGGGTCGAGACGGGCCTGAGGAAAGTATTCCAGCCGCCGGCCGGCTTCTGTCCCACTTCCAGCGAGCGCAGCTGCTGGAGGATCTTCGGGTCCTGGACATCGAGCCAGTCCACGAACTGCCGGAAGGAGACGAGCCGGACGTCCTTCTTCCCGGCCATTCCCTTGAGCGCGTCCTCGACGGCGTCCATGTAGATGCCGCCGTTCCACTGCTCGAAGTGGTTGCCGATGAAGAAGGGCGCGCGATTCGACTCGTACGCGCGCGTGAAGCCGCCGAGCAGCGCGTCGGTCGCCTGCTTGCGCCAGCCCGGGTAGCGCGAGGGCATGCCCTTCGTCGTGTTCTTCGACTGGTTCGCGAGCATGTTGTAGTCCATCGACAGGACCTCGAAGGAGTGCCCGGGGAAGGGCACGGCCTGGAGGGGGAGGTCCCAGATGCCCTGGCGCTTGGTCGGCCAGGTCTGCCGGCCGCCGGGCGAGCTGGCGTCGTAGCGCCAGTTGAGCCGCTTGGCGGTGGGGAGCAGGTTGTCCTGGCCGAGGAGACAGGGGGTGCGGCCGCCGACGAGCTCCTTGGAGTAGTCGAAGGGCAGCGGGTCGAGGTCGGTCCAGCCGCTGTTCGTCTTCCACTCGGTGACGAACTTCATGGCCTGGTCGATCTCGCTCTGCCACTGGGCCGGGGTCCAGTTGCCGACGGAGCCGGAGCCGCCGCAGAAGTGCCCGTTGAAGTGGGTGCCGATCTCGTGGCCTTCGAGCCAGGCCTGCCGGACGTACTTCAGCGTGTCCTTGATGTGGCCGTCGGTGAGGTAGCCGATGTCGGAGGCGCCGACGCGGTTGTTCGGCGGGCGGTAGAGCGTCGCCTTCGACTCGGGGAGGAGGTAGATCCCGGAGAGGAAGAAGGTCATCGCCGCGTCGTGGTTCTTGGCGAGTTCGAGGAAGCGCGGGAAGAGGCCGTTGCCGACCTCGCCGGCGCCGTCCCAGGAGAAGATCACGAACTGGGGCGGGGTCTGGCCGGGTTCGAGCGGGACCGGGGCGTCGGGCTGGTGCGGCTGCTTTCCGGTGTCGGCGGTGGAACCGTCACCGATGAGCCGTGCGTCGTCCTTGGTCGGGGTCGTCGTACTCGGGTTCGACGAGGCATCACCCCCCTTGCCCGGACCGGATCGTCCGGGCTTGTCCTGGTTTCCGGTGCTGCATGCGGCGATACCCATCGCCGCCGCGGCACCAACGCCCGCCCCGAGCAGCCCCCTTCGACTGATTCCACTGATCCCGCGCATGACATCCCCATTCGCGCTGACGTATGACCTGAACGTCATCCAAACCGACAATGAGTGAGATGCCGGGAGGAACACGTAGGTTCCGGGAATTCGCACAAAAATTTCAGGGCGGTCGGTTGGCATGAACACCACCCGACCGCCCTGAACTGTGGACCGTGCGCTCCCGCCCTGTCCAGTGGGGGTACCTCCGTTGCGGAGTCTTACGCTCCGAAGGCCTTCGACTTCCCCTTCACCGGCTTCGCACCCGCCAGCAGATGCGCCGGGACCAGATCCCGGGCCGGCTCGCTGTACCCGACCGAGACGATCTTGTCGCCCTGGTACGTGAACGAGGTCAGCGAGGCCAGCGTGCACTGCCGCCGCCGCGGGTCGTGCCAGAGCCGGCGCTTCTCCACGAAGCTGCGGACGATCCAGATCGGCAGCTGATGGCTGACGCAGACCGCCTCGTGCCCCCGCGCCGCGTCCTTCGCCGCGTCGAGCGCGCCCATCATGCGGACGACCTGCTCGACGTACGGCTCGCCCCAGGACGGCTGGAACGGATTGGTCAGGTGCTTCCAGTTCGCCGGCTTGCGCAGCGCCCCGTCACCGACACCGAAGGTCTTGCCCTCGAAGACGTTCGCCGCCTCGACGAGCCGCTCGTCGCTCGCCAGATCCAGACCGTGCGTCTTGGCGACCGGCAGCGCCGTCTCCTGCGCCCGCTCCAGCGGAGAGGCCACGACGTACGTGATGTCCCGCTCGGCCAGGTGCTCGGCGACCCGGTCCGCCATCTGCCGGCCGAGCTCGGAGAGGTGGTAGCCGGCGCGGCGCCCGTAGAGGACACCGTCGGGGTTGTGCACCTCGCCGTGCCGCATCAGATGGACGACGGTGATGTCCTGGTCGCTCTTCGGGGAGCTCGTCGCGTCGCTCATGCCGTCGCCTCCGCGGCGGCGCGGGCGGCGGCCGGCAGGGCGGCGGCGATGCGCTCGATCGCCCGCTCGTCGTGGGCGGCCGACACGAACCAGGACTCGAACGCGGACGGCGGCAGGTACACGCCGTCGGCCAGCATCGAGTGGAAGAAGGCGTTGAAGCGGAAGGCCTCCTGCTGCTTCGCCTCGTCGTAGTTCCGCACCTCGTCGGCGGTGAAGAACACCGAGAACATGTTGGACGCGGTCTGCAGCCGGTGCGCCACGCCCTCCTTGGCGAGCGCGCCGGTGACCAGGCCCTGGATCTCCTTCGAGACCGCGTTCACCTTCTCGTACGCCGCGTCGTCGAGCAGCCGCAGCTGCGCGAGCCCGGCGGCCGTCGCGACCGGATTACCGGAGAGCGTGCCCGCCTGGTAGACCGGACCGGCCGGAGCGAGGTGCCCCATGACGTCGGCGCGGCCACCGAACGCGGCGGCCGGGAAGCCACCGCCCATGACCTTGCCGAAGGTCAGCAGGTCGGCCTTGACGCCGTCGACGCCGTACCAGCCCGCCTTCGAGGTGCGGAATCCGGTCATCACCTCGTCGGAGATGTACAGCGCGCCGTTCTCCCGGCACAGGTCCGCGAGCCCCTGGTTGAAGCCGGCGGCCGGCGGCACGACGCCCATGTTGCCGGGCGAGGCCTCGGTGATGACACAGGCGATCTCGCCCGGGTGCGCGGCGAAGGCCGCCTGGACCGCGGCCAGGTCGTTGTAGGGCAGCACGATCGTGTCACCGGCCTGGGCACCGGTCACGCCGGGCGTGTCGGGCAAACCCAGGGTGGCCACACCGGAACCGGCCGCGGCGAGCAGCGCGTCCACGTGGCCGTGGTAGCAGCCGGCGAACTTGACGACCTTGGCGCGCCCGGTGAACCCGCGGGCGAGCCGGATCGCGGACATCGTGGCCTCGGTACCGGAGGAGACCAGGCGCACCTGCTCGACCGGCTCGATTCGCGCCACGATCTCCTCGGCGAGCGCGACCTCGCCCTCGCCGGGCGTGCCGAAGGAGGTGCCGCGGGCCACGGCGGCCTGCACCGCGGCGGTGACCTCGGGGCGCGCGTGCCCGAGGATCATCGGTCCCCACGAGCAGACCAGGTCGACGTACTCACGGCCGTCCGCGTCGGTGAGGTACGGACCGGAACCGGACACCATGAACCGGGGCGTTCCGCCCACGGCCCGGAAGGCACGCACCGGTGAGTTCACGCCGCCGGGCGTCACGAGGGAAGCGCGGTCGAAAAGCGTCTGTGAGACTGGGGCTTCGTATGAATACGGCACTGTGATCCTGACCTGCGAGAACGACTTCGGGCACGACATCGGGAACGGAGGGAGGGCGTGGACATCCTGGGTATTACGCCGGGGCGTTCGCCCTCCGCGTCTGCGAAACTGGGGCGTCATAGGGATGGCTCACGGAATCCATGGTGTCAGAGGCCACGGCGTTCTTGCGGACAGGTGTTTCACCGTACGAACGCGGGGGAGGTCACTGACACGATGATCGGGTTGCGCGGCGCGGTCGTGTTGCCGAGAAAAAGCAGTCGGGTGGAGATATGCATCGCGGTGGCGGACCGGGCGAGGGGACGGACGATCTGGGTCCGGAGTCTGCCCGCCGGGGGAGGCACCGGCGCCGGCGGAGCGAAGACCCCAGCTCCGGGAATCCGAGCACTCCAGGCACTTCGGGCACACCCGGGACATCGGGTTCCCCGGGAAAACCGGTCACCGGAAGCGGGAGTGGCCGGTTGGGGGTGACGTACAAGTACTTCGGCGCGCCCGACGGCGCCACGGCTGCCCGCGTCCCGATCTCGATGCGCCCGGAGGAACTCGGCGGCGACGAGCTCGGCATGGGCGGCATGTTCACCAAGATCAAGCCGGAGACCATAGCCGCCATGGTCCTGACCGGCATCCAGGGCATGCCCCTGAACAAGGTGCCCCCGCTGGAGCTGGTGGTGCTCCACCCCGACTACGCGGTGGTGAAGCTGCCGATGACCGTGGTCGACCCGCTCCGCGCGATCGGCGAGGAGTCGGTCGGCGCCGCCGCCTTCATCTGGTCCACCGTCCCGGACCGCGGCGGCCCGCGCGACGCCTTCGACGTCTACCAGCTGCTCCACGAGTGGCAGGACTTCTCGGTCCGCCTCCACGAGGCGGGCCACCAGCCGTACTGCCTGGTGTGGCCCTGAGCCTGGTGTGGCCCTGAGCCTGGCGCGGCACTGAGCCTGGTGCGGCACTGAGCGGTGGCGCGGCACTGAGCCTGGCGCGGCCCCTGGCTTCTGAGCGGCCGGGGGGCGGCCGGGGGGTCCCGGCCGGGGCAGCGGGGTCGGTCAGGGATCGGTCGCGGGCGTCAGGTCTGCTGCTCGTTCTCGGCTTCCTGAGCCGCCCGCGCGGCCTTCGCGCGCTCGGCGGCGAGCTCCCGGGCCGAGGCGAGCCGGTACGGCACGTCGATGACCACGACGTTCTTCATGAACAGCAGCCGGGTCTTGAGCCGCAGCGCGCTCTGGTTGTGCAGCGGCTGCTCCCACCAGTGCCCCACCACGTACTCGGGGATGACCACCGAGATCACCGCGTCCCCCGTCCGCTCGGGCGCCTCCCGGACGTGCCGCAGGATCGGCTGGACGATCGAGCGGTACGGGGAGCTGAGCACCCGCAGCGGTACGTCGATGCCGCGGGCCGCCCAGGTCGCGCGGAGCACCTCCGCGTCCGCCGGGTCCTCGGCGACGGTGACGGCCGTGAGCGAGGCGGGACGCAGGGTCTTCGCGTACGACAGGGCCCGGAGGCTGGGCGCGTTGACCGAGGCCACCAGGACCAGGACGTGGTTCTCGGCGAGGGCGCGGGGCCGCTCGCGGGGGCCGACGGCGACCTCGGCGGCCACCGCGTCGTAGTGCCTGCGCACCCCCTTCATCCCGGCGAAGAGCACCGGCATCGCGATGACGACGATCCAGGCCCCGTGGGTGAACTTGGTGATGAGGACGATGACGAGGACGACCGCCGTCAGAAAGGCACCGAAGGCGTTGATCGCGAGACGGCGGTGGATGCCGCGCCGGTCGGCGCCCCTGGCGGAAGTGCCGCGGGTTCCGGCGCGGGTTCCGGCGCGGGTTCCGGCGCGGGTTCCGGCGCGGGTTCCGGCTTCGGCGGGCTTGGCGAGTTCTCGCCGCCAGTGCTTGACCATGCCGGCCTGGGAAAGGGTGAAGGAGACGAAGACGCCGAGGATGTACAGCTGGATGAGGCGGGTCAGCTCCGCGTCGAAGGCGACGATGAGGACGATCGCGGCGAGCGCGAGGAGGACGATGCCGTTGGAGTAGACGAGCCGGTCGCCGCGGTGGAAGAGCTGACGCGGCGCGTAGCGGTCGCGGCCGAGCACGGAGGCGAGCATCGGGAAGCCGTTGAAGGCGGTGTTGGCCGCCAGGATCAGGACACCCGCGGTGACGGCCTGGAGCACGTAGAAGAGGATGTGCCAGTCGCCGAAGGTGGCCCGTCCGATCTGCGCGAGCGCGGTGGACATCGGGGTGCCGGGGGCGAGTCCGAGCTCCGTGGGGTCCTCGGCGACATGGACCTCGTAGACCATCGCGAGCACGGTGATCCCGAAGAACATGGTCACGGACAGCCCGCCCATGATCGCGAGCGTCATCGCCGCGTTGCGGCTCTTGGGCTTGGCGAACGCCGGTACGCCGTTGCTGACGGCCTCGACACCGGTGAGCGCGGTGCAGCCGGAGGCGAAGGCGCGCAGGGCGAGCAGCACGAGCGCGATCCCCGAGTAGGTGGAGACCGCGTGGACGGGCAGGTCGGCGGACTCGGCCCGGATCGTCGAACCGGTCGCCGTCCGTACGGCGGCCACCGCGAACATCAGATAGATGACCGCGATGAAGGCGTAGGTGGGGACGGCGAACCAGCGCCCCGACTCGCGCACCCCGCGCAGGTTCAGCCAGGCGAGCACGGCCACGAAGAACACCGACATGGCCACGGCGTGCCCGTCGAGCGAGGGGACGGCGGAGGTGATGGCGGCGACCCCGGAGACGACGGAGACGGCGACGGTCATCACGTAGTCGATGAGCAGCGCGGACGCCGCGGTGAGCGCGGCGGTCTGCCCGAGGTTCTCCGCGGAGACGACATAGGCCCCGCCGCCGCCCGGATAGGCGTAGCAGGTCTGCCGGTAGGAGGCGACGACGACCAGGAGGAGGACGACGATGCCGGCCGCCGCGTACCAGGTCAGATGGAGCACGGCGAGACCGCCGAGGGCCAGGATCAGCAGGATCTCCTCGGTGGCGTACGCGACCGAGGAGAGCGGGTCGCTGCAGAAGATCGGCAGGGCGACCCGCTTCGGCAACAGGGTCTCCCCGAGTCGGCCGCTGTCCAACGGACGACCCACGAGCAGGCGTTTCGCCGCACTTCCAGCTCTCATAAGTGCTGAAGTTAGGACGAATGGTATGTAATGCGCGGAAGCCGCGCCCTTGGGAGCCCCCGTACGCCCTGTGGGAGCCCCGTACGAGGAAGGACCCTGACGCGTGAGCGGAGTACGAGGAGTGCGAGGAGTGCGGATGACCGGCGAGCCCATGCAGATCGGCGAGGTGGCCGCACGGACCGAACTGTCCCTGCGCACGATCCGGCAGTACGAGGACAGCGGCCTGGTCGTCCCCTCCGCGGCCTCGCCGGGCGGCTTCCCCCTCTACACGGACGCGGACGTGTCCCGGCTGATGGTCGTCCGCCGGATGAAGCCGCTCGGCTTCACCCTCGACGAGACCCGCGATCTCCTCACGGCCGTGGACCGGCTGGCCGCCGAGCGGGCGGGCACGGACACGGAGCTCGACCCGGACGAGCGGGCCGGGCTCCTGGCCCGTGTCCGCGGCTACGAGCGGGCCGCCGCGGAGCGGGTCGCCGAGCTGCGGGCGCAGCTCGCCCGCGCGGAGGAGTTCGCCGACTCGCTGCGCCGCACCCGCCTCACGGCCGCCCCGGCCTGACCGCCGGCCCGGCGGGCGGTCGGGCTGACGGGCGGCGGGCGGTCAGGTGCTCGGCGGGTCGGCGGGCGGTCGGGCCGTCCGCGTCCCACGGGGTTCAGTCCCCGGTCGCGAGCGCCTCGGCGAGGTCGCGGAAGAAGCGCGCGTAGGCCGCCGGGCTGGGCGGGGTCTCGGGGTTCCACGGCGCGGACCGGACACCGGGCAGAGTCCCGCCGGGCGGCGTGGCGGGGGCCCTGCTGTCGAAAAGGACCAGGCCGGGACGGAGCTCGGCGGCGCGGCCCCAGTCGGCCGTGAGCCAGTTGGCACCGGGCCCCGGGCCCGGATCGACCAGCCGGACGCCGAGCTCGGTGAGGCGCGCCAGCTCGGGCCAGGCGAGCGGCCGGGCCAGATGCACCTGGTCGGGACCGGCGCCGGAGAGCGCGAGCACGGCGAGCCCGGACCGCGCGGCGGCCTCCCGCAGCGTGTCCTCGGCCGCCCGGAGATCGCCCGCCCCGAGCTCGCCCGCTCGGACATCGCCCGCTCGGACATCGCCCGGGGAAGCCTCGGTGGACGCCTCGCCGACGGGCGCGGCCGGTGCGACCGAAGCGGCCGGAGTGACCGGTGCGGCTCCGAGGCTCACCGCCAGCGCAGCGAATCGGTCGAGGATGGCCGACAGGGTGAGCTCGTTGCCGACGGAGAGCGCGACGAGCGGCACCCCGAGGCGTTCGGCGACGGCCTCGTCGAGCGCGTACGGGCTCTTCCCGTCGTAGGTCACGTCGACGATCACGTCCGGCCGCAGCTCCCGCAGCAGCGCCTCGTCCAGGCCCCTGCCCGGCCCGAGATAGGTCACCGCGGCCGACCGCAGCCCGCCCTCCTTCGCCGGATCGAGGACCTCGCCGTCGTGCCCGGAGCCGTACACCGCGACCGGCGTCACCCCCAGGTCACACAGGGCCGCCCCGGCCCGCACGTAGGCGACGACCCGCCGCGGCACCCGGGCCGCACCCAGCTCCGTACCTCTGTCGTCCGCGAATCCCCATGCCTGCGCCCCGGACATACGGCTGCTCCCTCCCCGGCCGGAATGTGCCTCTTCCGTCACCTTGGAGCGGTTCCCCGGCCCGCACAAGAGGGCCTCCCGGGCCCGGCCGCCACCGGGCCGGCCGGGTCCGGGACCAAGGTCCCGGACCCCCTGCCGAAAGTCCCCCAAGTTGGTGTTAACTGAACAGGTCGGGAGGAAGCAGCACGAATCGTCGGCGCCCTCGTGCCCGCGCGCCACCTGCCGGGGCGCGCCGGCGTACGGGCGACCCTCACGCCCTGGAGTGAGCCATGTCCCTGTCCGGCCAGTTCTCCGACCCCCGCGTCCTCACGCTCCTCGGCCTGCTCGCCGTCTCGACGGCGGTGTGGCTGTCGCTCGGCCTGCGCGCCCGCGCCCGCCGCGACCGGGCGCGCACCCCGCTGGAGCGGGTCTGGCACCCGCAGGAGTCGGTGGCGCTGACACCCGCGGAGGAGCACGCCTTCGGCCAGGTGGTCTCGCGGCTCGGCCTGGGCCCGGCGGGCCGCCCGCGCTGAGCGACGGGCCGCGATCCGCCCGGGCGGCCTGCCTCCCGGGTCCCGCCGGCGGGACCCGCCGCAGAGTTCCGAACGTCCGCGGACAGGACCGGCTCAGACTTCCGAGCGCCTGCGGGCAGGACCGGTTCAGGCCCTCCAGGCGCGCGGATCGCGGCCGGTCGTCGCGAGCAGCCGCTCGAAGGCGGTGGCGTCGCCGGGCAGCTCGACGGCCTCACCGAAGACGCTCATCTTCCGGGCCGTAGGGGCCATCCGCTCCACCTCCTCGACGAGCCCGGCGACCACGGCCGGGTCGGGTTCGAAACTCCGGCCGGTGGCGCGCGCCAGGTCCCAGGCGTGCACGGTCAGGTCGAGCAGCACCATGGAGCCGACGGTCCGCGCGGGCATCCCCATGCTCCCGGTGGTGCCCTCCTCGGCGCCGGGCGCCGACCAGGCCTCGACCAGCTTCCCGGTCTCGGCCTCGAAGCGGTCGCGCCAGCCGGCGTCGGCGAGCCAGTCCGTGGTGGTGGCGAGATCGGCGGGCTGCTTGGCGGCGAGGGCCTGGAAGTGCACGACGACGCCGAGGAGATGGTTCAGCAAGGCGCGGACGTCGTACTCGGCGCAGGGCGTGGGCGCGTCGAGCGAGGCGTCGGCGATGCCCGTGACCAGGGGCGTGGCGCGGGTGGCGGCACTGCGGAGCAGGTCACCGATGCGGGGCGGGGCCTCGTTCGTCATGGGGGCGACGTTAGGCGAGCATGCCCACCCCGGTCTTGAAGAAACACGCCAGGCCCGGCACGAGTCCCGGGACGCCCGCCTAGCATCGGACCATGTCGGACTCCGCTCCCCGCCGGGACACCCGGGGCATCGTCGACCCCGCCGAACTGCTCACCCGCGTCCGCTTCCGCCGCCACACACCGGCGCCGGAACTGCGGCCCTATCTGGAGCACTACTGGCTGATCGACTGGGAACTGACCGAGCCGTACGCGAGCCACGTCGTCCCGCACCCGTCGGTGAACATCGTCTTCCAGCGGTACGGGACGATCGGCGCCCCGGAGTCGGCGGCGACCGCGTCCGCAGAGGTCGCCGGGGTCGGACTCGGCCTGTTCACCCAGAAGCTGACGGAGGCGGGCCGGGTCTGCGGCGTGCAGTTCCGCCCCGGCGGCTTCCGTCCCTTCGCGCCCGCGTGGCCGGTGTCCGCCTGGACGGGCCGCCGGGTCCCCCTGGCGGAGGCCTTCCCGGGCAGCGGCGACGACGGCCCGCTGTCCGCCGTCCTCTCCCCCGACACCGACCACGCGCGCGTGGCGGCGCTCGACGCCTTCCTGCTCGCCCACGGCCCGGCCCCGGACCCGGCCGCCGAACAGGCGATGGAGCTCGTGGAGCTGATCCGCGCGGACCGCACGATCCGCAAGGTGTCCCGGCTGGCCGCGGCGACGGGCCTGTCGGCGCGCTCGCTCCAGCGCCTCTTCTCCACCCGGGTCGGCGTCGGCCCGAAGTGGGTGATCCTGCGCTACCGCATCCACGAGGCCCTGGAGCGCGCCGAGGCCGCGGAGGCCGAGGGCACCCCGGACTGGGCGGCCCTGGCGGCGGAGCTGGGCTACAGCGACCAGGCCCATCTCGTACGGGACTTCACGACGACGATCGGGGTGCCGCCGACGGCGTACGCCCGGGGAGTGTCCGTGCCCTGACCTACCGTACGGAGATGGACACCGACACCGGCACCGGCTCGCCCGTACGCCTCGAACCCTGGTCCGAGGCCGACGCCGGCCTGCTGCGCGCCCTGAACGCGCCGGAGCTGACGGAGCACCTCGGCGGACCGGAGACGGAGGAGCAGCTCGTCCGTCGCCACCGGCGGTACGTGGACCTGAGCGCCGACGACACGGGCGCGGGGCGGATGTTCCGGATCGTGCTGCTGCCGGAGGAGGCCGTGGCGGGCAGCATCGGCTTCTGGGTGCGGACCGGGGACGGCGAGCCGGTGTACGAGGCCGGGTGGGCCGTTCTGCCGGGCTTCCAGGGCCGGGGCGTGGCGACGGCCGCCACGCGCGCGGTGGCCGTGGAGGCCCGGGCCGCGGGCCTCCACCGCGGGCTGCACGCGTTCCCGTCGACGGACAACGCCGCTTCGAACGCGGTGTGCCGCAAGGCGGGTTTCGAGCTGCTCGGCGAGCGGGACTTCGAGTACCCGCCGGGGCACCCGATGCGCTGCAACGACTGGCGCCTGGACCTGGAGAAGCCGGTCGGCGGATCGGCCTGAGCCGGCCGGGAGGCCGGTCTAGGAGGGGTCTTCCGGTGCGGTGATCTGCCGGGCGAAGTGGAAGGCCACGATGTCCAGGCGCTCGCGCAGATAGAAGCGGTGGGCTCCGGTGCGATGGGTGCCGGAGTCCAGGTCGAGCTCGCGGCAGCCGGCGGCGCGGGCGTGGCCCTCCAGGTACTCGACGAGCGCGTGGCCGACCCCGGTGGAGCGGCTGGCGGCGGCGGTCACGAGGTCGTCGATGTAGAGCTTGCGCAGGGAGCTGGTGGTGCTGACGATCCGCCAGCCGGCCGCGCCGACGCAGCGGCCGTCGTCCGCGTAGGCGGCGCTGAAGCGCAGCCCCTGGGGGTGGCCGGCCTCGTACACCTCACGGAAGAGCTCCGGGGTGAGGTGGGGGCGGAGTTCGGTGAGGACGGGCAGGAGGTCGTTCTCCAGCCGGGGGTCGCCGGGCTCGAGGTCGATGATCTTCATGCCGGGAAGGTACCTCAGGGTTTTATCCGGGTTGACGCGCAGGGCGGGACCTTGGATATTTATCTGCGTGGCGCAGAGAATGTGCCACGCAGGCACTTGTTTGCCCCCTCCCCCTCCCGGAAGGACCCCTCCCATGACCGTTCTCGTCACCGGCAGCCGCGGCCGCGTCGCCTCCACCCTGCTCGGACTGCTCGACGCCGCCGGCATCAAGGCCACAGCCGGCTCCAAGAACCCCGCGGACCTCTCCCCACCCCCCGGAATCGGCACCGTGCGCTGCGACCTCACCGATCCGGCCACCTTCGACACCGCCCTGACCGGCGTCGACTCCGTCTTCCTGTACGCCGGGGCCACCCACGCGGCCGCCTTCGCCGACCGGGCCCGGGCCGCCGGAGTCGAGCACGTCGTCCTCCTCTCCTCCAGCTCCGTCCTCGCCCCGGACGCCGCCGAGAACCCGATCGCCGCCTCCCACCTCGCGGCCGAGCGCGCCCTCTCCGCCGCCGCCGACGCCGGGGCCTTCGAGGCCACCCACCTCCAGCCGGGCGCCTTCGCCACCAACGCCCTGCAGTGGGCCGGGGCGCTCCGGGACGGTCACGGACCCGCCCTGCCCCACCCGCACGCGTACGGCGATCCGATCCATGAGCGCGATGTCGCCGAGGCGGCCTTCGCGGTCCTCACCGACCCCGGGCTGCGCGGTTCCTCGTATCTGCTCACGGGCCCCGAGTCGCTGACCTTCGTCGAGCAGCTGGCGATCCTCGCCGAGGCGACGGGGCGGCCCGCGCCCCACACGGTCGTGACGCCCGAGCGGTGGAAGGAGTCGGTGGCCGGCTTCATACCGGAGGCGTTCGCCGACGCGCTGCTGTCCTACTGGGCCTCGCACGACGGCCGGCCGTCTCCGCTGACCCGCACGGTCGAGGAGCTGACCGGCCACCCGGCCCGCACCTTCGCCGAGTGGGCCGCCGACCACGCGGCGGCCTTCCGCCCCTGACCGGCCACCGCCACGCTCCCCCGCACCGCCGCCGGCACCCGCCACCGAAGCCGTTCCCCCGCCGCGGGCGGCGAATTCCCTGGCAGCCCGTCCCGCCCCGGTGCGATCCTGTCCCCGTGAACGGACCGGAGATCCACATCAGCTTCGCCTCCGACCTGGGGCTCTTCGTCGCGGCGGAGCGGCGCTCGGGCCGCACGACGGTGACCACCGACGGCGCCTCCTCGCTCGGCCATGTCGTGGAATCGCTCGGCGTGCCGCTCACCGAGGCCGGCCGGCTCCTGGTCGACGGCCGGCCCGTCGACACCTCGTACGTCCCCGCCGCGGGCGAGACGGTCGAGGTGGAGAGCGTCGCCCGACCCCAGCCGGTACGGCCGGGAGCACCCCTCCGGTTCCTGCTCGACGTGCACCTCGGCACGCTGGCCCGGCGGCTGCGGCTGCTCGGGGTGGACGCCGCGTACGAGAGCGAGGACATCGGCGACCCCGCCCTGGCCACGCTCTCCGCGCGGGAGCGGCGCGTCATGCTCTCGCGGGACCGCGGCCTGCTGCGGCGCCGCGAACTGTGGGCGGGCGCCTATGTCTACAGCGACCGGCCGGACGACCAGCTCCGGGACGTCCTGGAGCGCTTCGCGCCGCCGCTCGCGCCCTGGACACGGTGCACGGCGTGCAACGGGCGACTGAGCGACACCGACAAGGACGCGGTGCGCGAGCGCCTGGAGCAGGGCACGGAGAAGACGTACGACGTGTTCGCCGAGTGCGTGGAGTGCGGCCGGGTCTACTGGCGCGGCGCCCACCACGCCCGTCTTGAGGAGATCGTCTCCGCCGCGGTACGGGAGTTCGGCGGGGCGACGACCGGCTGACGTACCGGCCGGATCGGGCCGGGGCGGGGGCCGGAAGGGAACGGCCGACGTCCCCGCCGGCGCCCGTCAGTCCAGATCTCCGCCGCGCAGCCGTTCGATCTGCACGGCGCTGACGTCGACGGTGCGCCGCATATGGGCGATGAGCAGGGCGACCTCGGCGTCGGAGTAGACGTCGAACATGGTGCCCCAGGTCGCGTTCAGCTTCCGCCACAGGACGCCCAGCTCCGCGATCCGCTCGGGTACGAGCGCCACCAGGACCCGGCGCCGGTCCTCGGCGTCCCGTTCGCGGGTCACGTACCCGGACCGCTCCAGCCGGTCGACGAGCCGGGTCGCGGACCCCGTGGTGAGTCCGGTCAGCTCGGCGACCCGCCCGATGGTCACCGGCCCCTCCTCCAGGCTGAGCAGGTTCAGGCACTGCACATCGGTCGGGTGGAGTCCCAGATGGTCGGCGACGGCCTGGTTGAACAGGGCGTAGGCCGCCATGTAGCGGCGGGCCTCCCCGTACAGCTCGGACATCAGCGCCTCGCGCCGGGCGGAACTCTTCTGCGGCATGCAGAGATTGTACGAACCAGCCACCACCCCGGCCGAGACCGCTCGTCCGGTGCCGTCAGGGCGCCTCGGCGGTCAGATAGCGCTGCACGGTCGGACCCAGCCAGGCCACGATCTCCTCGGTGGACATCTCCACGGCCGGGGGCAGCCGCAGCACATAGCGGGTGAGCGCCATGCCGAGGATCTGGGACGCGACGAGCGCCGCCCGCCCCGGGGCCTCCGCCGGGTCGGGGCAGACACCCCGGGTGACGGGCCCGAGCTGCTGGGCGAAGATCGCCTGCATCCGTTCGGCCCCCGCGGCGTTGGTGACACCGACCCGCAGCATCCCGGTGAGGACGTCGTCCCGCTCCCAGCGCTCCAGGAAGTGGGTGACCAGGACGGCACCGATGTGCTGAGCGGGCAGCGAGCCCAGCTCGGGCAGGCCGATCTCGATCTCCGAGGCGGCGGCGAACAGTCCCTCCTTGTTGCCGTAGTAGCGCATGACCATCGACGGGTCGATCCCGGCGTCCCGGGCGATGGCCCGGATGGTGGCGCGGTCGTATCCGTCGGAGGCGAAGCGCTCGCGGGCGGCCTCCAGGATGGCGGCCCTGGTGGCGTCGGAGCGGCGGGCGGTCGTCATATCAACGACTGTAGGCCAACGGGCGTTGACACTCCATCCGGGCCACCCCTACAGTTGCCAACAAGCGTTGACCAACAGATGTTGGCCAACGGTCGTGGGCACCCCGGAGGCAGCCATGAGCACCACGGAAACGACCGACACACAGGTACTCGTCATCGGCGCCGGCCCCACCGGCCTGCTCCTCGCCGGAGACCTCGCCACCGCCGGCATCGACGTCACCCTCGTCGAGCGCCGCCCGCACGGCCTCGCCAACATGACCCGCGCCTTCGGCGTCCACGCCCGCACCCTGGAGCAGCTCGACGCCCGCGACCTCGCGGACGAACTCCTCGCCACGGGCACGACCCTCGACCGCGCACGGCTCTTCGGCCGCCTCGACCTCGACCTCGGCCGGCTGCCCAGCCGCTTCAACCACCTGCTCGTCACCCCGCAGTACGAGGTCGAGCGCCTCCTGGAGCGCCGGGCGGTGGCCGCCGGGGTCACCTTCCGGTACGGAACGGAACTGCGCGCACTGCGCCAGGACGCCGACACGGTCACGGCGGAGCTCACCGACCCCGACGGAACCCCGCTCGCCCTCACCGCCCGCCACCTGGTCGGCACCGACGGCGTCCGCAGCGCCGTCCGCACCGCCCTTGGCCTGCCCTTCCCCGGCGGCTCCGTGATCCGCTCCATCGTCCTCGCCGACGTCCGCCTCGCCGAAGAACCCGCCGACGCGTTCAGCGTCAGCGGCTCCGGCGACACCTTCGCCTTCCTCGCCCCCTTCGGCGACGGCTGGTACCGCGTCATGGGCTGGAGCCGCACCCGCCAGGTCGCCGACACCGAACCCGTCGACCTGGACGAGATCCGCGAGATCACCCGCCGCGCCCTCGGCACCGACCTCGGCATGCACGACCCCCGCTGGATCTCCCGCTTCCACAGCGACGAGCGCCAGGTCCCCTCCTACCGCGTGGGACGGGTCTTCCTCGCCGGAGACGCCGCCCACGCCCACTCGCCCGCCGGCGGCCAGGGCATGAACACCGGCCTCCAGGACGCCGCCAACCTCTCCTGGAAGCTCACCGCCGTCCTGCGCGGAGACGCACCCGACCCCGAAGCCCTCCTCGACAGCTACCACTCCGAGCGCCACCCGGTCGGCGCCCGGGTGCTGCGCACCAGCGGCGCCCTGGTGCGCCTCGCGATGGCCCACACCCCGCTCACCCGCGCTGCCCGCTCCCTCGCCGCCCGCCTCCTCGGCGCGGTACGCCCGGCCGCGGCCCGCGCCATGGGCATGATCAGCGGCATCGGCATCGCCTACGCACCCCCGGCGGGCTCGAGCCGCCCGGCAGGCCGCCGCGCACCGGACGCGCGCCTGCGCGAGGGGCGGCTCTACGAGCTGCTGCGCGAGGGAGAGTTCGTCCTGATCGCCCCCGAGGGCGAACTCCCGGCCCTGCCCGACACCGCCCCGGTCTCCCCCAAGCGCCTCGTCCGCGCCACCTGGACGGACCCGGCACGACGGGCGGTGGTCCTGGTCCGCCCCGACGGCTACGTCCAATGGACGAACCACTGAGGCCCCGGCCGGAAACCGGAGCGGGAATCAGAAGACGTAGGGATCACCGGTGGCGAGCACGAGCACCCGATGCCGGTCGTTCCCCGGGTGCCGGTCGGCCGCCCCGTCCCGCCAGGCCGTGGTGATGTCCACGGTCAGCTCGTCCGGCAGACCCGCGGTCCGCAGATCGAGCCCCAGCTCACCGAAGCCCCCCGTGACCCTCAGCTCGCCCGTCCGGCAGGACACCACCCGGTCACTGCTCCACAGACAGGCCGGCGGCAGCTCCTGACCACCCGCCATCGGCACGGAGAAGGCGAGCCGGACCGTCGCCTGGGAGAGGTCGGAGGGACCGAGGTTCTCACTCACCAGCCAGACGCCGACCCGCCCGTCCCAGAGGGAGACATTCCCGTGATGGGCCAGATCCGCCTCGGTCCCGGCCGCCACCCCCCGCACCCCCACCGAGGCCGATCCCGACGCCGGCCCCGGCCCCACGGCCCCGGCACTCGCGCCCGCGCCCATCACCACCGTGGCCGCGAGAGCGACCCCGAGCACACCTTTCCGGATTCCATGCATGGGCACAAAATAGCCACAGATCATCTGATATTCCGACAACCCATCGGCCAGCGTGTCCCATGGCACCCTGCCCTCATGGTCACCGCCCGCTCCATCGCCCTCTTCGCCCTCGCCGCGCTCTTCGAGATCGGCGGCGCCTGGCTCGTCTGGCAGGGCGTCCGCGAGCACCGCGGCTGGATCTGGATCGGCGGCGGAGTCCTCGCCCTCGGCATCTACGGCTTCGTCGCCACCCTCCAGCCCGACGCCGAGTTCGGCCGTGTCCTCGCCGCCTACGGCGGAGTGTTCGTCGCCGGATCCATCGTCTGGGGCATGGCAGCCGACGGCTACCGCCCCGACCGCTGGGACGTCATCGGCGCACTCGTCTGCCTCGCCGGCATGGCCGTGATCATGTACGCCCCGCGAGGCCGCTGACCGACTCCACCTATCCTGGCCGGGCGATCGACGTAATCGACCACCTGCGCGAGGAGCACCACGTCATGACTGCCCCCGGTACCCCCATCGCCGTCATCACCGGAGCGAGCAGCGGAATCGGCGCCGCCACGGCCAGGCAGCTGGCCGCCGCCGGCTACCGCGTGGTCCTCACCGCCCGGCGCAAGGACCGCATCGAGGCCCTGGCCGCCGAACTCAACGAGGCCGGCCACCAGGCCGCCGCCTACGCCCTCGATGTCACCGACCGCGCGGCCGTCGACGAGTTCGCCTCCGCCTTCCGGTCCCTCGCCGTCCTGGTCAACAACGCCGGCGGCGCCCTCGGCGCCGACCCCGTCGCCACCGGCGACCCCGCCGACTGGCGCCAGATGTTCGAGGTCAATGTCATCGGCACCCTGAACATGACCCAGGCCCTGCTCCCGGCCCTCACCGCGAGCGGCGACGGCACGGTCGTCGTCCTCTCCTCCACCGCCGGCCACTCCACCTACGAGGGCGGCGCCGGCTACGTCGCCGCCAAGAACGGCGCCCGCGTCCTCGCCGAGACCCTCCGCCTGGAGATCGTCGGCACCCCGGTCCGCGTCATCGAGATCGCCCCCGGCATGGTCAAGACGGACGAGTTCGCCACCACCCGCTTCCGGGGCGACACCGACAAGGCCGCCAAGGTCTACGCGGGCGTGGCCGAACCCCTCACCGCGGACGACGTGGCCGACACCATCACCTGGGCCTGCACCCGCCCCCCGCACGTCAACATCGACCTCCTGGTGGTCCGCCCCCGAGCCCAGGCCTCCAACACCAAGGTCCACCGCGAGCTCTGAGCCCACGGCGACACGTACGGGTGAACCAGCGCCCCCGCACTCTTCGACCTCGGCGCCCTCACGCCCACCGCGCGGCCCTTCATGGACCTCGAAGACCCCCGCTACGCGTACATGTTCGGCTTCCTCCAGGCAGACGGGCACCTCAGCGAACAGACGCGCAACCGGGGGCGACTGACCGTCGAGATCAACGCGCGGGACATCGAGATCCTCCGCGAGTTCCAGCGGCTGACCCCGTACAACAGCAGCATCACCGAACGGACCCGGGCTGCCTCGCCCTGGAGCGCAAGCGGAACGCCGCTGCATCGCTGTCTTCCTGGACGCGCCCCGAGGGGATGCGAGTCAGGCCCCCGGGCTGCCGCTGGATGGTCCGAGAGGACCGCGTCCTTCTCTCCCTCGGCGACGCGAAGGCTGCGGCCGAAGCGCTGGGACGGACCGAGCAGAGCTGCTCACTGCGCCTTTGGCGGCTGAACACGGGACGCGTCCCCAAGCCGCCCGAGGCGCCCACCGCTCGCTGAAAGCCGTGGGTGGGCCCTGGCCGTCCGTGCCAGGGCCCACTGCCATGCCGGGGCCTCAGCCCTTGATGCAGATGAACTGCTTCAGCTTGGCGACGACCTCGACCAGGTCCCGCTGCTGGGCCATGACCTGCTCGATCGGCTTGTACGCGCCCGGGATCTCGTCCACGACGCCTGAGTCCTTGCGGCACTCCACGCCCCGTGTCTGCTCCTCCAGGTCCCGCACCGTGAAGCGACGCTTCGCCTCGCTCCGACTCATCCGCCGCCCCGCACCGTGCGACGCGGAGTTGAAGGCCTTCTCGTTGCCGAGACCCTTCACGATGTACGAGCTGGTTCCCATCGACCCGGGGATGATCCCGAAGTCTCCGGAGCCGGCCCGGATCGCGCCCTTCCGCGTGACCAGCAGGTCCATGCCCTCGTACCGCTCCTCCGCCACGTAGTTGTGGTGGCAGGAGATCTCGGTCTCGAAGGAGACCTTCGCCTTCCGGAACTCCCTGCGGATCACTTCCTTCAGGAGCGCCATCATGATCGCGCGGTTGTACTTCGCGTACTCCTGCGCCCAGTACAGATCGTTGCGGTAGTCCGCCATCTGCGGCGTATCGGAGACGAACACCGCCAGGTCGCGGTCGACCAGGCCTTGGTTGTGCGGCAGCTTCTGGGCAATGCCGATGTGGTGCTCGGCCAGCTCCTTGCCGATGTTGCGGGACCCGGAGTGCAGCATCAGCCAGACCGAACCTGACTCATCCAGACAGATCTCGATCATGTGATTACCTGATCCGAGCGTTCCCATCTGCTGTCGCGCCCGTTCCTGACGGAATTTGACCGCATCCGCAACCCCGTCGAACCGCGACCAGAAGTCGTCCCACCCCGACGTCGGGAACTGGTAGAGCCGCCCCGGGTCCACCTCGGACCGGTGCAGCCCCCGCCCCACCGGAATCGCCTGCTCGATCTTCGACCGGAGCCGGGACAGATCACCCGGCAGGTCGTTCGCCGTCAGCGACGACTTGACGGCCGACATCCCGCAGCCGATGTCGACACCGACCGCCGCCGGACAGACCGCCCCCTGCATCGCGATGACCGACCCGACCGTCGCGCCCTTGCCGTAGTGCACGTCCGGCATCACGGCGAGGCCCTTGATCCACGGCAGCGTCGCCACGTTCTGCAGCTGCTGCATGGCACCGCCCTCCACCGTGGAGGGGTCGGCCCACATCCTGATGGGAACCTTCGCCCCAGGTACCTCTACGTACGACATACTTCCTCGATTCCCCCGAAAAGTCTGATAACGCAAAAACCGGCGCCAAAGCCCGTACAGGTGACAGCGGACCGGCATCAACAGCTGCGTGTGCGATAGACATTGTGTCCATCGGCCGGGTTCGCGCGGCAAACAGTTTTAGGGAAAGACTTCGGGAGAAGGGAGCCTGGGACCGTGCAGCGAAAGAGGTACGCCCCCGGCCGGACCGGGTCCGCGGCTCGCACCGCCGTCGTTCTCACCCTCGGCCTCGGCCTGGGAATCGGCCTCACCGCGTGCTCCGCCGGCACCCCGGCCGAGGACGTCGCCGTCGACGCCAAGGCGGGCCCCGCCGCGCCGATCGCGCCCCCGGGCCGTTACCGCACGCTCTTCGAGCCGTGCGGCGCCGTCCCGCAGGCCACGCTCAAGGACCTGCTTCCGGGCGCCGCCGCCCTGGCGGACCCCGAGCGGGACAAGGCGTACCGCGGTGTCGCCGCCGTGACGTACGACACCGACCGCCGTGTCGGGTGCACGTGGAAGGCGGACACCCCGGACATCTCGCACCGGCTCGTGCTCGACATCGAGCGGGTGGTCTCGTACGACACCGCCGTGAGCGACGACGACCGGGCGCAGGAGGTGTACGTCCGCAAGCAGCTCGCGGCGGGCATCCCGCTGCCGCCGACCGCACCGCCCACGACCGCCCCGCCCACACCGACGTCCCCGGGCACGGGCACCCCGACGACCGGCGCCTCCACCCCGGGCAGGACGGCGTCGGGCGCGCCGGGTGCCACCGCGGGCAAGCCCCCGGCGGACGGCACGCCCTCCGCCACCGGAACCCCCGCCTCGGGGGCGCCCGCCACCGGCTCCGGCGCCACCCCCGCCGACCCCACCTCCACGGGCCTCGAACCCCGTGTCCTCGGCGGTCTCGGAGACATCGCGTACCTCGACGACGCGCTGAGCACGGTCGGTGCGAACGGCCGTCAGCGTGCGATCAGCGTGGTGTTCCGCACATCCAACGTCATCGTGACCGTCTCCTACCGGGAGCAGACGACCGGCTCCGCCGAGGCCCCCGACAGCGCGGAACTGCAGGAAAAGGCCCGGAATCTGGCCCGGCTGCTCGCCGAGCGCCTGGAGGAGTAGCCGTCTCCGTCCGCTCCGTGAGCGGACGGACACCACGTAACGTGTCGGCGTACCCGTGGCCCCACGCCGTGGCCGTACCCGTGGCCGCCGGAGCACCGGCCGGACCGTACGACGAGCGACTGAAGGAACCATGCAGCGAACTGCCCCGCGACTCACCCGCATACTCGCCTGCGCCGCCGTCCCGGTGATGCTCGTCGTCGCCGGCTGCTCCTCGGACTCCGGCGACGGCGGTTCCGGTGCGGGTGCGAAGGACAAGGGCGGCGCGTCGGCGTCCGCCACTCCCTCGCCCGCGCGGACGACGAAGACGGTCGAGCCGGCGAAGTTCGCGGAGCTGCCCCAGGCCTGCAAGGCGATCACCGCGAAGACGACGGCCTCGCTGGTGCCCAAGGCGAAGACGAAGAGCGGCACGCCGGCCATCTCCAGTGACCTCGCCAGCCGTACCGGCTGCTCGTGGAACGGTCTCGACGACAAGGGTGTGAAGGGCTCGCAGTACCGCTGGCTCGATGTGTCCTTCTACCGGTACGAGTCGGACGCCTCGCTCGGCAGCGGCCAGGAGCGCGCGGTGGAGAACCTCGCGAAGGAGCTGGCGAAGGTCGAGGAGACCCCGGGCGCGAAGAAGCTCCGTACGACCACGGCCACGGGCATCGGCGACGAGGCGAAGACGGTCGCCTACCAGCTGCGCAAGACGGACGAGGACTTCGTCTACGCCTCCGTCGTGGCGCGTACGGGCAATGTGCTGGTGCTGCTCTCGTACAACGGCGCCGGGTACGCGGGCGCGGCCACTCCGTCGGAGAAGACGGTCATGGACGGTGCGGTGAAGGCGGCCAAGGAAGCTGTGGCCGCTGTCGCCGCCGCGAACAAGTAGTCGGGGCGTCGGGTCCCGACAAGTAGTCACAAACCAGCGCAGGACGGCGTGTCGGTGCGGAGCCCGTCCCTCCCCCGAGGGCCGGGCTCCGTACACGTGTGCCACTCTGTGCGCGCGAGATGTCGAATGACGGGAGGGATCGCGGGTGGCCGCGATGCAGCTGACACGCACACACCGAATACTCATCGGCCTCGTCATCGCCGGTGCGCTGATCATCGCGGGGATCGGTTTCGCGGGGTCGTACGCCGCCGTGCGCGAGCTCGCGCTGGACAAGGGCTTCGGCACCTTCTCGTACTTCTTCCCGATCGGCATCGACGCGGGCATCTGTGTGCTGCTCGCCCTCGATCTGCTGCTGACGTGGTTGCGGATTCCGTTCCCGCTGCTGCGGCAGACGGCCTGGGTGCTGACGGCGGCGACGATCGCCTTCAACGGCGCGGCCGCCTGGCCGGACCCGCTGGGTGTCGGGATGCACGCGGTGATCCCGGTGCTGTTCGTGGTGGCCGTCGAGGCCGCGCGTCACGCCGTGGGCCGGATCGCGGACATCACGGCGGACAAGCACATGGAGGGTGTCCGGCTGACCCGCTGGCTGCTTTCTCCGGTGCCGACGTTCCGGCTGTGGCGCCGGATGAAGCTGTGGGAGCTGCGCTCGTACGAGCAGGTGATCAAGCTGGAGCAGGAGCGGCTGATCTACCAGGCGCGTCTGCAGGCGCGGTACGGCCGGAACTGGCGTCGTAAGGCGCCGGTGGAGGCGCTGATGCCGCTGCGGCTGGCGCGGTACGGGGTGCCGCTGGCGGAGACGGCGGCGGCGGGTCTCGCCGCGGCCGGTATCGAGCCGGCCGTGCTGCCTCCGCAGCCGCAGGCGGCTCAGCAGTCGGTGCTCCAGCAGTCCGCGCCGCTCCAGCAGTCCCCGCCGCTCCAGCAGGGCCGTCCGCTTGAGCAGGGCCGTCCGGTGCAGCTCGCGGCGGGCCCTCAGGCGCTTCCGGACGTCCCGCAGGGTCCCGAGGGGAGCCCGTGGTTCGCGGCCGACCAGGCGGCGCGGCCGGACGTCTACCAGGGTTCGTACAACCCTCAGATCGTCGATGGTCTGGAGCCGATCCCGGTGCCGGTTCCGCTCGGTCCCGACGATGTGCCCCCGCCGGGGCCGGAGGAGTTCGTCGAGTACCCCGAGTACGTGGAGGAGCAGCCGGAGCCTCAGGAGGTCGAGGAGTTCCGCGAGGTCGTCTACAAGCTGACCTGGGCGTATGCCGTGGAGAACGACCGGTTCCCGGAGGACGGGGAGCTGGCGGCGATGGTCGCCGAGCACTACGGCGTCCAGGATCTCCGTAACCCGGCTCTGCTGCAGCAGGTGATCCCCGGGGTCCAGCAGCAGATCCAGCAGGACATGCAGGACTACCGCACTCCCTGATGCCCGCGGGGCGCCGCGGGTGAGGTGCGCGAGGATGTGAGAGGGCCGCCGCCCGGATTCCGGGCGGCGGCCCTTTCCTGTGGTCGGGTCACGCGGTGGTGCGCACGCTCACGCGCCGAGGAGCTTGCGCACCCGGTCCGCGCCGACGGCGAGCAGCAGCGTGGGCAGGCGCGGTCCGGTCTCCCGGCTGACGAGGAGCTTGTAGAGCAGGGCGAAGAAGGCGCGCTGTGCCAGCTTCAGCTCGGGCGTGGGCTTCGCCTCGGGGTCGAGGCCCGCCATGATCTTCGGGACGCCGTAGACGAGGGTGGTGAGCCCGTCGAGCGACCAGTGGGTGTCGAGGCCCTCCAGGAGCAGGCGGAGCGACTCGCGGCCCTCGCCGTCCAGGGAGCCGAGGAGCTCGGTGTCGGGCTCGTCGCGGACGATGGTGCGCTGGTCGGCCGGGACCTGGTTGGTGATCCAGTTCTCGGCGCGGTCGAGACGCGGCCGGACCTCGTCGAGGGAGGTGACGGGGTTCTCGGGGTCGAGCTCGGTCAGGATCCGCAGGGTCTGCTCGTCGTGGCCGGCGGTGATGTCCATGACCGAGGCGAGCGTGCGGTACGGGAGCGGGCGCGGGGTGCGCGGAAGCTCGCCGGCGGCCGTGCGGGCGGCGCGGGTGTGGGCGGCGGCGTCGGCGGGCAGCACGGTGCCGTCGGCGACCTTGGCCTCCAGCTTGTCCCACTCGTCGTAGAGCCGCTGGATCTCCTGGTCGAAGGCGATCTTGAAGGACTGGTTGGGCCGGCGGCGGGCGTACAGCCAGCGCAGCAGCGGCGCTTCCATGATCTTCAGCGCGTCGGCGGCGGTCGGGACGCCACCGCGCGAGGAGGACATCTTGGCCATGCCACTGATGCCGACGAAGGCGTACATGGGGCCGATCGGCTGGACGCCGTCGAAGATCTCGCGGACGATCTGGCCGCCGACGACGAACGAGGAGCCGGGCGAGGAGTGGTCGACGCCGGAGGGCTCGAAGATGACGCCCTCGTACGCCCAGCGCATGGGCCAGTCGACCTTCCAGACCAGCTTGCCGCGGTTGAACTCGCTGAGCTTGACGGTCTCGGCGTGGCCGCAGTTGGTGCAGGTGTAGGCCAGCTCGGTGGTCTCGTCGTCGTACGAGGTGACGGTGGTGAGGTCCTTCTCGCACCGGCCGCAGTACGGCTTGTACGGGAAGTAGCCGGAGGCGCCGCCGGAGCCGTCGTCCTCGCTCGCTGCGCCGGAGCCCTCCTCGGCCTCCAGCTCGGCCTCGTCGAGGGGCTTCTGCGACTGCTTCTTCGGGGCCTTCTTCGTCCGGTACTGGTCGAGGATGGCGTCGATGTCGCCGCGGTGCTTCATGGCGTGCAGGATCTGCTCGCGGTAGACACCGGCGGTGTACTGCTCGGTCTGGCTGATGGGGTCGTACTCGACGCCCAGCTCGGCCAGCGACTCGACCATGGCGGCCTTGAAGTGCTCGGCCCAGTTGGGGTGGCGCGAGCCGGCGGGGGCCGGGACGGAGGTCAGCGGCTTGCCGATGTGCTCGGCCCAGGACGCGTCGATGCCCTCGATGCCGTTCGGCACCTTGCGGTAGCGGTCGTAGTCGTCCCAGGAGATGAGGTGCCTGACCTCGTGTCCCCGGCGGCGGATCTCGTCGGCGACCAGGTGCGGGGTCATGACCTCGCGGAGGTTGCCCAGGTGGATCGGGCCGGACGGGGAGAGGCCGGAGGCGACGACGACCGGTTTGCCAGGCGCACGTCGCTCCGACTCGGCGATGACCTCGTCCGCGAAACGGGAGACCCAGTCGGTCTCGGTGCTGCTCTGAGCCACGGTCGGTACGTCCTTCTTCCTGAGGAGTGCTGCCTGACAGCCCTACGTGAGCCATTCTCCCAGACGGAAGAGCGCACTCCGAGGTTGTCCACAGCCGGAGATTCCACGCGGCCCGCGGTTGTCCACAGGCGGGGAAATCACGTTGCGCTCCCATGGGACACTTGACAAGCGAATCAGACCTGACGAACTCAACAGGAACGGAAGCTCATGGCCTCGGTCCCTTCCCTCGCTTCGACCGTGCAGCAGCGCCTCGCGGACGGCCTTTCGGCAGCCCTGCCGGAGGCCGCGTCCGCCGACCCGCTGCTCCGACGAAGCGACCGGGCCGACTTCCAGGCCAACGGCATCCTGGCGCTGGCCAAGCGGCTCAAGGGCAACCCTCGCGAGCTGGCGACGCAGGTCGTCGCCGCGATCCCGGAGAACGACGTCCTCCGGGAGATCGAGGTGTCGGGTCCCGGCTTCCTGAACATCACGGTGACGGACGCGGCGATCGTGCGGACCCTGGCGGCCCGCGCCGCCGACGCCCGGCTGGGCGTCCCGTTCAACGAGTCGGCGGGCACGACGGTCATCGACTACGCCCAGCCGAACGTGGCGAAGGAGATGCACGTCGGGCACCTGCGGTCCGCCGTGATCGGCGCCGCGATGGTCGAGATCCTGGAGTTCACCGGCGAGAGCGTGGTCCGTCGCCACCACATCGGCGACTGGGGCACCCAGTTCGGCATGCTCATCCAGTTCCTGATCGAGCACCCGCACGAGCTGGATCACCGGGACGAGGACGGTTCGGAGGTCTCCGGCGAGGAGGCCATGTCGAACCTGAACCGGCTCTACAAGGCCTCGCGTGCCCTCTTCGACTCCGACGAGGAGTTCAAGACGAGGGCCCGTGCGCGTGTCGTGGACCTGCAGGCCGGTGACGAGGAGACGCTCGCGCTCTGGCAGCGGTTCGTCGACGAGTCGAAGATCTACTTCTACTCGGTCTTCGACAAGCTCGACATGGACATCCGGGACGCCGACGTGGTCGGCGAGTCCGGCTACAACGACATGCTGGTGGAGACCTGCCGCATCCTCGAGGAGTCGGGCGTCGCCGTCCGCTCCGAGGGCGCGCTGTGTGTCTTCTTCGACGACGTGAAGGGCCCGGACGGCAACCCGACCCCGCTGATCGTCCAGAAGTCCGACGGCGGCTTCGGGTACGCGGCGACGGACCTGTCCGCGATCCGCGACCGGGTGCAGAACCTGAAGGCGACGTCCCTGCTGTACGTGGTCGACGCCCGCCAGTCGCTGCACTTCAAGATGGTCTTCGAGACGGCCCGCCGGGCCGGCTGGCTGAACGAGGACGTGAAGGCCGTCCAGCTGGCCTTCGGCACGGTCCTGGGCAAGGACGGCAAGCCGTTCAAGACCCGTGAGGGCGAGACGGTCCGGCTGGTGGATCTGCTGGACGAGGCCGTGGACCGCGCGACGTCGGTCGTGCGCGAGAAGGCGGAGGACTACTTCGAGAAGTCCGGCGAGACGCTCCTGACCGAGTCGGAGATCGTCGAGAACGGCCAGTACGTGGGCATCGGCGCGGTGAAGTACGCCGACCTGTCGACGTCGGCCGCGCGTGACTACAAGTTCGACCTCGACCAGATGGTCTCGCTGAACGGCGACACCTCGGTGTACCTGCAGTACGCGTACGCGCGGGTCAGGTCGATCTTCGGGAAGGCCGGCGACCGCACGCCGCTCGCCCACCCGGAGCTGGAGCTGGCCCCGGCCGAGCGTGCGCTCGGGCTCCACCTGGACCAGTTCGGCGAGGTGATCTCCGAGACGGCCGCGGAGTACGCCCCGCACAAGCTGGCCGCGTACCTGTACCAGCTGGCGTCGCTGTTCACGACGTTCTACTCGGAGTGCCCGGTCATCAAGCCCGCGCCGGCGCAGGATGTCGCGGAGAACCGCCTCTTCCTCTCCGACCTGACCGCCCGCACCCTGCACCAGGGCATGGCGCTCCTCGGCATCAGGACGCCCGAGCGTCTCTGAGACCGCAGGCCGTCGGACGCGGCCGCCGTACGACGAAGGCCCCGGCGCGGATTCCCGTGCCGGGGCCTTCTGTCAACGGATGGTGTGCGAGGTCCGGCCTGTCACCTCGTCGATCTCCGTGTGGGCCTTCTGGAGCAGCTGGGAGGCGAGGTCCATCAGCGCGCGTGCGCCGGCGATCTCCTCGCCCACCCTCAGCTGGTCCGGATCGGAGGGGTGACGGTTGGCGGTTCCGTGGGCCCGGAACTCGGTGCCGTCGGTGAGCCGGACCATGGCCGCGGCCCGTGTCCGGTCACCCTCCTCCTGGAACTCCATCTCCACATGCCATCCGACAAGCGTGTGCATCATGAGGACCACCTCCAGCGAGGTACCTGTCGGCTACCTCTCCAGAGTGCGCCGGACGGCGGCCTCTCACCAGCCCTGGCCGGGGACCGGGACGGTTCAGTACCCGCGGCCGAGCTTCTGGGCGACCTCCGTGGCCCAGTAGGTGAGGATCATCTGCGCGCCGGCGCGCCGGATGCCGGTGAGGGTCTCCAGGATCGCCCTGTCGCGGTCGATCCAGCCCTTCTCGGCGGCGGCCTCGACCATCGCGTACTCGCCGCTGATCTGGTAGGCGGCGACGGGTACGTCCACGGACGCGGCGACCTTGGCGAGGACGTCGAGGTACGGTCCGGCGGGCTTCACCATCACCATGTCGGCGCCTTCCTCCAGGTCGAGGGCGAGCTCGCGCATCGACTCGCGGAGGTTGGCCGGGTCCTGCTGGTAGGTCTTGCGGTCGCCCTTGAGGGAGGAGCCGACGGCCTCGCGGAAGGGGCCGTAGAAGGCGGAGGAGTACTTCACGGTGTACGCGAGGATCGACACGTCCTCCTTGCCGATGGTGTCGAGGGCGTCGCGGACCACGCCGACCTGGCCGTCCATCATTCCGGAGGGGCCGACGACGTGGACGCCGGCGTCGGCCTGGACCTGGGCCATCTCGGCGTAACGTTCCAGCGTGGCGTCGTTGTCGACGCGGCCGTGGGCGTCGAGGACGCCGCAGTGCCCGTGGTCGGTGAACTCGTCGAGGCACAGGTCGGACATGATGACGAGCTCGTCGCCGACCTCGGCCTTCACGTCGCGGATCGCGAGCTGGAGGATCCCGTCGGGGTCGGTGCCCGCCGTGCCGGCGGCGTCCTTCTTGGCGTCCTCGGGCACGCCGAAGAGCATGATCCCGGAGACTCCGGCCTCCACGGCCTCGGCCGCGGCCTTCCGCAGGGTGTCGCGGGTGTGCTGGACGACTCCGGGCATGGCCTGGATCGGCACGGGCTCGGTGATCCCCTCGCGCACGAACGCGGGGAGGATCAGATCGGCGGGATGCAGCCGCGTCTCGGCCACCATCCGCCGCAGGGCGGGCGTCGTCCGCAGCCGCCGCGGCCGCGCCCCGGGAAAGGATCCGTACGAGTTCATAATCCCGAGGCTACGCCCGCCCAAAGAGTGCTTTTACCGACACGATGTTGCCTCGCGACGGGTTCCCCGGGGGTGTGGTCGGTCGTTCCGCAGGCCGGAACGGGTGGGCATGCCCCGGCGGCGCCGGGGCGGCGGCCCGTACCCGCACCGCCGGGACCTGAAAAGCAGCGGGGCGGGGCCTGTGAAAGGCCCCGCCCCGGAGCGCCACCTACTACGTGGTCCGCCTCCGCCGTGCGCCGGGGCGCCGCTCGCTGGGCCGGGTGACAGGGTCCCCGGCCTCCAGCGCGGCCTCCCGCCGCCGCGTCCCGAAGTCCGCCAGCGCCTCCGCGAGCTTGTGCACGGACGGCTCGGGCGACAGCACGTCCACCCGCAGTCCGTGCTCCTCGGCGGTCTTGGCCGTGGCGGGTCCGATGCACGCGATGACGGTCACGTTGTGCGGCTTGCCGGCGATGCCGACCAGGTTCCGCACGGTGGAGGACGACGTGAAGAGAACGGCGTCGAACCCGCCCCCCTTGATCGCCTCGCGGGTGTCGGCCGGCGGCGGCGAGGCGCGTACGGTCCGGTACGCGGTGACGTCGTCGACCTCCCACCCGAGCTCGATGAGCCCGGCGACCAGCGTCTCCGTGGCGATGTCGGCCCGCGGCAGGAAGACACGGTCGATCGGGTCGAAGACCGGGTCGTAGGGCGGCCAGTCCTCGAGGAGGCCGGCGGCGGACTGCTCACCGCTCGGCACGAGGTCCGGCTTCACACCGAAGTCGACGAGCGCGGCGGCCGTCTGCTCGCCCACCGCCGCGACCTTGATCCCGGCGAAGGCACGCGCGTCGAGCCCGTACTCCTCGAACTTCTCCCGCACCGCCTTGACCGCGTTGACCGAGGTGAAGGCGATCCACTCGTAGCGTCCGGTGACCAGGCCCTTGACGGCCCGCTCCATCTGCTGCGGGGTGCGCGGCGGCTCGACGGCGATCGTCGGCACCTCGTGCGGCACGGCGCCGTAGGAACGCAGCTGGTCGGAGAGCGACGCGGACTGTTCCTTGGTGCGCGGCACGAGCACCCGCCAGCCGAAGAGGGGCTTCGACTCGAACCACGACAGCTGGTCCCGCTGCGCCGGGGCGCTGCGCTCGCCGACCACGGCTATGACCGGCCGGTGGCCCTCGGGCGAGGGGAGCACCTTGCCCTGCTTGAAGACCTGGGCGATGGTGCCGAGCGTGGCGTTCCAGGTCCGCTGCCGGGTGGTGGTGCCGGCGATGGTGACGGTGAGCGGGGTGTCCGGCTTACGGCCTGCCGCCACCAGTTCACCGGCGGCGGCGGCCACCGAGTCGAGCGAGGTGGACACGACGACGGTGCCGTCGGAGGCGCCGACCTCGTTCCAGCACCGCTCGTCGGCGGTGCGGGCGTCGACGAAGCGCACGTCGGTGCCCTGGGCGTCGCGGAGCGGGACACCGGCGTACGCGGGTACGCCGACGGCCGTGGCCACGCCGGGGACGACCTCGAAGGGGATGCCCTCGGCGGCGCAGACGAGCATCTCGGCTCCCGCGTTCCCGTCGAGGCCGGGGTCGCCGGTCACCGCTCGGACGACCCGCCTGCCGCCCCTCGCGGCCTCCATGACAAGATTGGCCGCGTCCCTCAACACGGGGACACCGGCGGTTGTTGACGCCTCGTCAACAACCGTCAGCTCCGGCGTGCTCACCCCCGCGCGCGCGTGGCCGCGAACGACCTCGAGCACCTCCGGCTCGGCGATCAGGACATCCGCTCCGGCGAGGGCCTCCACGGCCCTGAGGGTCAGGAGTCCGGGGTCACCGGGGCCTGCGCCGAGGAATGTGACGTGCCCATGGCCCGCGAAGGCCGGGGACAGCGGGCTGGTGGTCGGGCTGGTGGGGTTCAAAGTGCTCGCTCCCCCATAAGACCGGCCGCACCCTTGGCGAGCATTTCGTCCGCGAGTTCGCGTCCGAGCGCCATGGCCTCGTCGTGCGAGGTGGGTACGGGTCCGGTGGTGGACAGCTGCACCAGCGTCGAGCCGTCGGTGGTGCCGACGACGCCGCGCAGGCGCATTTCGGTGACAACCTGCCCGTGACCGGGGTCGTCGGCCAGCAGGTCGGCCAGCGCACCCACAGGTGCGGAGCAGCCGGCCTCCAGGGCGGCGAGCAGGGATCGCTCTGCGGTGACGGCGGCCCGCGTGTGCGGGTCGTCGAGCGCGCCGAGCACGGTGACGAGTTCGGCGTCGGACGCCGGGCACTCGATCGCCAGGGCCCCCTGGCCGGGGGCGGGCAGGACGGTGTCGACCGACAGGTGGTCGAGCGACAGGGAGCCGGTGAGCTCCTCCGTTCCGCCGATGCGGTTGAGGCCGGCCGCGGCGAGAACCACCGCGTCCAGTTCTCCGCTGCGTACGTAGCCGACCCGGGTGTCGATGTTGCCCCGGATCGGGACGCAGGTGATCTCGAGGCCGTGGCTGCGCGCGTAGGCGTGGAGCTGGGCCATGCGTCGCGGCGATCCGGTGCCGACCCGGGCGCCCTTGGGCAGCCGGTCCAGCGTCAGTCCGTCGCGGGCGATCAGTACGTCGCGCGGGTCCTCGCGCTCCGGGATCGCGGCCAGCACCAGGTCGGGGTGCTGCGCGGTCGGCAGGTCCTTCAGGGAGTGGACGGCGAAGTCCACCTCGTCGGCGAGCAGCGCGTCGCGCAGGGCGGCGACGAAGACGCCGGTGCCGCCGATCTGCGCGAGGTGCTCCCGGGAGGTGTCCCCGTACGTCGTGATCTCCACGAGCTCGACGGGCCGGCCGGTCAGCCGCCGGACGGCGTCGGCCACGTGCCCGGACTGGGCCATGGCGAGCTTGCTGCGCCTGGTCCCGAGCCTCAGTGCCCTCTCGGTCATACTCGCCCTCGGTTCTTGACGTCGGCGTCATTCAGGTCGGCCCGGCTGACAGAAGCCACCGTCTCCGGGTCGAGGTCGAAGAGTGTCCGCAGCGCGTCCGCGTACCCGGCGCCGCCGGGCTCGCTGGCCAGCTGCTTGACCCGCACGGTCGGCGCGTGCAGGAGCTTGTCGACCACGCGTCGCACGGTCTGCGTGATCTCGGCACGCTGCTTGTCGTCGAGGCCGGGCAGCCGGCCCTCGAGCCGGGCGACCTCGCCGGCCACC
Source organism: Streptomyces sp. NPDC017246 (assembly GCF_044331325.1). NCBI lineage: Bacteria > Bacillati > Actinomycetota > Actinomycetes > Kitasatosporales > Streptomycetaceae > Streptomyces > Streptomyces sp. NPDC017246. The sequence continues at coordinate 385,295 of NZ_JBIRMW010000008.1, forward strand.
ACGTCGGCGGCCATGGTGCGCAGGGCGACGACGGTGGGGGTGATGTGGGCGGCGCGCTGGGCGGCGCCGAAGGCGGCGACCTCGTCGGAGACGATGCCGCGGACCCGGTCGACGTCGGCGGCCATGGGGGCGTCGGCGGAGGCCTCGGCGAGCGACTCGATGTCGACGAGCCGGACTCCGGGGATGCGGTGGGCGGCGGCGTCGATGTCGCGCGGCATGGCGAGGTCGAGCAGGGCGAGCGGGGCGCGGCGGCCCTGGACGGCGGTCTCGATGTCGTCGCCGGTGAGGACGAGTCCGGTGGCGCCGGTACAGGAGACGACGACGTCGGCACGTGTCAGTTCGTCGCCGACGGCAACCATCTCGGCCGCGTGGGCGGTCACGCCCGTGCCCCCGGGCTCGTTCAGGATCTGGGCGAGCCGCTCGGCGCGGGCGAGGGTGCGGTTGGCGATGACGATCTCGGAGACACCGGAGCGCGCGAGCGTGGCGGCGGCGAGCGAGGACATCGATCCGGCGCCGATGACGAGGGCCTTCTTGTCCTTGGCCCAGGTGTCGACGTCGGTGCCGTCGGCCAGCTGCTCCAGGCCGAAGGTGACGAGCGACTGCCCGGCCCGGTCGATCCCGGTCTCGCTGTGGGCGCGCTTGCCGACCCTCAGGGCCTGCTGGAACAGGTCGTTGAGGAGGCGGCCGGCGGTGTGCAGTTCCTGGCCGAGGGCGAGGGCGTCCTTGATCTGGCCGAGGATCTGGCCCTCGCCGACGACCATGGAGTCGAGCCCGCAGGCCACCGAGAAGAGGTGGTGGACGGCCCGGTCCTCGTAGTGCACGTAGAGATAGGGGGTGAGCTCGTCCAGGCCGACGCCGCTGTGCTGCGCGAGCAGCGTGGACAGCTCGGCGACACCGGCGTGGAACTTGTCCACGTCGGCGTAGAGCTCGATGCGGTTGCAGGTGGCCAGGACGGTGCCCTCGGCGGCCGGTTCGGCGGCGAGGGTGTCCTGGAGGAGCTTGGCCTGGGTGTCCGCCGCCAGTGCGGCCCGCTCCAGGATGGAGACGGGTGCGCTGCGGTGGCTGAGGCCGACGACGAGGAGGCTCATGCCGGCATCACGGCGGGGACGTCCCCGTCGGGTCCCTTGCGGTTGCCGCCCGTGGCGCCGCGGGGGGCCGGCGGCGCGACGGCCGGGGTGTCCGCCTCGGCACTCGCGTCGGCTTCGGCGTTCGACTCCTCGCCGGCCTTGCGCTGCTCGTGGAAGGCGAGGATCTGCAGCTCGATGGAGAGGTCGACCTTGCGGACGTCCACGCCGTCGGGCACGGAGAGCACGGTCGGGGCGAAGTTCAGGATGGAGGTGACTCCGGCGGCCACGAGCCGGTCGCAGACCTGCTGGGCGACGCCGGCCGGGGTCGCGATGACGCCGATGGAGACGCCGTCCTCCTCGATGATCTTCTCGAGGTCGTCACTGTGCTGGACGGGGATCCCGGCGACCGGCTTGCCGGTCATGGCGGGGTCGGCGTCGATCAGCGCGGCGACGCGGAAGCCACGGGAGGCGAAGCCGCCGTAGCCGGCGAGCGCGGCGCCGAGGTTGCCGATGCCGACGATGACGACCGGCCAGTCCTGGGTGAGGCCCAGTTCACGGGAGATCTGGTAGACGAGGTACTCGACGTCGTAGCCGACACCGCGGGTGCCGTAGGAGCCGAGATAGCTGAAGTCCTTGCGCAGCTTCGCGGAGTTGACCCCCGCCGCGGCGGCGAGCTCTTCGGAGGAGACCGTGGGTACGGAGCGCTCCGAGAGCGCGGTGAGTGCGCGCAGATACAGCGGAAGCCGGGCGACGGTGGCCTCGGGAATTCCTCGGCTACGGGTCGCCGGTCGGTGAGTTCGGCCAGTTGCCACGGTGCTCCTGCGGGATGAGCGGGGCTGCAGGCGGCCATATGTCCCAAGACCGCCCCGTCGAATGCAGGCTATGTCTTTGTGAACGCGTGCACAAAGATGGTGTCCGTTTTGTCTGGCCAAAGTGACCGGGGTCACGCGGCTTGTTCGTATCGTCGCGGAACCGCGGAGGGTGTCAGCGCGTTGAGAACCCGAAGGGGGCAAAACCGCACACACCTCTCACGACTCCGCCCCCGAAACCCAACAAAACGTCCATGATGGTAACCGCCTTTCGGTCACGCACCCAGTTCGCGCCGGAGCCGCCCGGCGTCCACACGCCAGAAGGTGTGCTGCTCGCCGTCGACCAGGACGACGGGAATCTGCTCCCAGTACGCGCGGTGGAGCTCCTCGTCCCGGGTGATGTCCTTCTCCTCCCAGCGTGCACCCGTCTCCGCGCACACCGCCTCGATCACCGCGCGGGCGTCGTCGCAGAGATGGCACCCCGGCTTGCCGATCAGCGTCACGGTGCGCGACCCGGCGTCCTTCTTCTTCGTCCGTCCGAACATGGCGTCCATTCTGTCCCGCCGGCCGGGCGGAACCCCGCCACGACCGGGCGGAGGCCGAACGGCGCCGATTAACAGGGGAGCCCCGCAGTGTTCACGCCCCGGCATCGTCACAAGACGGGAAGTACCGAACAGACTGGCTATGCTCACGACATGGCCGCTCTGGGATGGCTCACCCCCCGTAGGCGCTCCGCCACCGCGCGCAGCGTCCTCGCAGGCGAGGCCGCTGCCGAGGCAGCGCGCAAGTCCTCGCTCCAGCTGGAACGGGAGCGGGAGGAGGCCGCGGCCTCCGTCGCGACGGAGGCCGAGACACCGGCCGAGCCCGAGTTCCCGGTCGTCGGCGACATGAAGGCGGCCGCCTTCTTCGACCTCGACAACACGGTGATGCAGGGCGCCGCGATCTTCCACTTCGGCCGCGGCCTGTACAAGCGGAAGTTCTTCCAGCGCCGCGAACTCGCCCGCTTCGCCTGGGCGCAGGCCTGGTTCCGGATCGCCGGAGTCGAGGACCCCGATCACATGCAGGACGCCCGTGACAGCGCCCTGTCCATCGTCAAGGGCCACCGCGTCGCCGAACTGATGTCGATCGGCGAGGAGATCTACGACGAGTACATGGCCGACCGCATCTGGCCCGGCACCCGCGGCCTGGCCCAGGCGCACCTGGACGCGGGGCAGAAGGTCTGGCTGGTCACGGCCGCCCCGGTCGAGACGGCCACGATCATCGCCCGCAGGCTCGGTCTGACCGGTGCGCTCGGTACGGTCGCCGAGTCCGTCGACGGCGTCTACACCGGCAGGCTGGTCGGTGAGCCGCTGCACGGCCCGGCGAAGGCGGAGGCGGTACGGGCTCTCGCCGCCGCCGAAGGCCTCGACCTGGCCCGCTGCGCCGCGTACAGCGACTCGCACAACGACATCCCGATGCTCTCGCTCGTCGGGCACCCGTACGCGATCAACCCGGACACCAAGCTGCGCAAGCACGCCAAGGACCGGGAGTGGCGACTGCGGGACTACCGGACCGGCCGCAAGGCCGCCAAGGTCGGCATCCCCGCCGCCGCGGGCCTGGGCGCGCTGGCCGGCGGCACGGCGGCCGCCGTCGCCCTGCACCGCCGCCGCCACTGAGGCCCGGCCACTCCCCCGCCTCCCGCTCCCTCTGGCACGCAGATCGCTCCCCCGCCACGCGGGGGACCTGCCGATACGTTTCGGCTGCGATCATCTGCGACAACCCCGGACCAGGGGCCCTCACCCGTCCGTGGTCGAACAGCGCCGCACGCGTCGACTCCCAGGCATTCCGGGCTCCTTACCCCGCAGCGGCCCCGATCACTCACCGGTCCCGCACTTGAGCACAACGCATCGCCCGCGCAGTCACACTCGGAAGCAAATCGATCAACAACCGGTCACGAACTGCACCTTGATTCGACTGCAAGCAGTAACAGAACCGACGTAACCGGTGATTTGAGCAACTGGGTGTAGCGCTGCCTGTACGAAGCGTTATTCTCCTCAGACGCACAAGGGACCCCTCACGTCGCTACGACGGGTGAACGGTCCTGTACTGCACGTGATGGAAGCTCTGCCTCTGGGAGTCCCGTGTACCCACACGTCGGGGTTGACACCTCGGGCCTGGCTACGCTGCGCGCAACGGTCCTCGACCACTTGCGCGGCTTCGTCCCCACCGCGTACGCCGGCCCTGTCCCCGCATTCGCCTTCGCCGCCCCGGCACCCGCCGGCCCTTGCTATGCCCTGGCCGACGGCAGCGCCGCCGTGGGCAGACGCGGTGCCCGCTCAGGAACCTCGACCCCCGCACGCCGCCCCACCGCCGACAGCGACAGCGCCCGCATGATGGACCTGGTCGAGCGGGCCCAGGCGGGCGAGGCCGAGGCCTTCGGCCGCCTGTACGACCAGTACAGCGACACCGTCTACCGCTACATCTACTACCGCGTCGGCGGGAAGGCGACGGCGGAGGACCTCACGAGCGAGACCTTCCTGCGCGCCCTGCGCCGGATCTCCACCTTCACCTGGCAGGGCCGCGACTTCGGCGCCTGGCTCGTCACCATCGCCAGGAACCTGGTCGCGGACCACTTCAAGTCCAGCCGCTTCCGGCTGGAGGTCACCACCGGCGAGATGCTCGACGCCAACGAGGTCGAGCGGAGCCCCGAGGACTCGGTCCTGGAGTCCCTCTCCAACGCCGCTCTCCTCGACGCGGTCCGCCGCCTCAATCCCCAGCAGCAGGAGTGCGTGACCCTGCGCTTCCTCCAGGGCCTCTCGGTCGCCGAGACCGCCCGCGTCATGGGGAAGAACGAGGGGGCGATCAAGACCCTCCAGTACCGGGCCGTCCGCACCCTGGCCCGCCTCCTCCCGGACGACGCCCGCTGACCGGTTCGCGCCCCCCACACGCGCCCCCGTGGACCGGTCCACGCTCCCACCACCCCGTATCCCCCCATGCCCCCACGACCCCCGTCCAACTCACAGTCGGTGACGCCTCGATGACGCGCTGGTCCGATCATCTTTCGCGCGTAACCCAAGTGCCGCGCCGCTCGTTGTGCGGGATGCAGGCTCCCTGTGGACACGCCATGTCCGCAGCCACTCACTCTTTCGTGTGGATGCGCTCAAGGTGTGCAACCTTCCGGACACCCCGGGGAGTCGACCGTCATGACGAGAGGAGGTGCCGCCTGTGATCGCGAACGTATCGGCGCACCGGCGGGCGAACGCCTTCGCCCAGGCCCTGGAGGACCGGGAGTCCGAGGGCGCGGCGGCCGAGCAGCCCGAGGCACCGGCCGAACCTGCGGAGCAGGGTCGGCTGTTGGCTCTGGCGAGCGGTCTCGGTGAACTGCCGAAGCCACAGCTGGACCCCGAGGTCAAGGTGGTGCAGCGAGCCCAGCTCGTCGCCGCCATGGAAGCGATGCTCATGGAGGGGAGCGCTGCCGGGAACCCCACGGTGCCCGAGCAGCGGACCGCCGGCGGCAAGGGCGCCCACCGGGCGTCCCCACTGCGGAAACTGCGCCCCCGCTCCCGCTGGTCCAAGGGCCTCGCCGCCGGCGGTCTCACCGTCGGTGTGGCGGCGGGTGCCTTCGGCGGAGTGGCCGCTGCCAGCTCCGACGCGCTTCCGGGTGACTCGCTCTACGGGCTCAAGCGAGGCATGGAGGACATCAAACTGGGAATGGCGGACGACGACGCGGACCGCGGCGGCATCTACCTCGACCAGGCGTCCACCCGTCTCAGCGAGGCCCGCAGACTCATGGAGCGGGGCCGCTCGGGCGACCTCGATCACGAGTCCCTCAGCGAGATCCGCCGGGTCCTGGGCGGAGTGAAGCACGATGCCACCGAGGGCCACCGCCTGCTCCGCCAGGCGTACGAGCGGGACGGCGAGATCGGCCCGATGGCCCGTCTCAACTCCTTCGCCCAGGCCCACCGGAACACCTGGAACGGCCTCCGCGACCGACTCCCCGTCCAGCTGGCGGACGTCGGCAGCGAGGTCACCCATGTCTTCGAGGCCATGGACGAAGAGGTCGAGCCGCTCCAGTCGGTCCTTCCCCGCACACCGGAGAAGGGCGCGATCGGCACGGAGAGCCCCAGCGGGGGCCCCAGCACACCGGGGAACCCCCAGGGCACGGACACCCAGCGTCCGCCGTCCGCCCACGAAAGCGGTCCCCCGGGCAGCCACTCCGCACCGCCCCGCCCGTCCGGCCCCAGCACGGGCACCAGCCCGAGCTCGGACGGCGGCACCGGCTCGCCGGAGGACGACGGTCTCCTCGGCGGCAGCGCCGGCGGACTGCTCAAGCCCTCCCCGACGGGCACACCGACGGTCCCCTCGGGCGGCCAGACGCCCCCCGACGCGCCGGACGTGACCCTTCCGCCACTCCTGCCGGGCCTGCTTCCAGGCCTCGGCATCGACAGCGAGGACGCTCGCTAGCAAGGAGAAGGGGCGCCCCCACGGACGGGGGGCGCCCCTTCTTCCTGCCCGAACCGGGTCAGAAGAAGACCGACCGCCGCTGCACCAGCAGCTTGTAGAGCGTGTGCTGGATCTGCTCCCGCACCTGATCCGTCAGGTTGAACATCAGCATCGGATCCTCCGCCGCCTCCGGCGCGTAGGAGTCCGTCGGGATCGGCTCGCCGAACTGGATCGTCCACTTCGTCGGCAGCGGCAGCGCCCCCAGCGGACCCAGCCAGGGGAAGGTCGGGGTGAGCGGGAAGTACGGGAAGCCGAGCACCCGCGCCAGCGTCTTGGCGTTCCCGATCATCGGGTATATCTCCTCGGCCCCGACGATCGAACAGGGCACGATCGGCACCCCGGCCCGCAGCGCCGTGGAGACGAAGCCGCCCCGCCCGAACCTCTGCAGCTTGTACCGCTCCCCGAAGGGCTTCCCGATCCCCTTGAAGCCCTCCGGCATCACCCCGACGATCTCGCCGGCGCGCAGCAGCCGCTCCGCGTCCTCCGCGCAGGCCAGGGTGTGCCCCGCCTTACGGGCCAGCTCGTTGACGATCGGCAGGACGAAGACCAGATCGGCGGCGAGCAGCCGCAGGTGCCGCCCGGCCGGGTGGTGGTCGTGGACGGCGACCTGCATCATCAGGCCGTCCAGCGGCAGGGTCCCCGAGTGGTTGGCGACGATCAGTGCCCCGCCCTCGGCCGGGATGTTCTCGACGCCCTTCACCTCGACCCGGAAGTACTTCTCGTACAGCGGGCGGATCAGTGACATCAGGACCTGGTCGGTGAGCTCCTCGTCGTAGCCGAACTCGTCGACCTCGTAGTCGCCGGTGACCCGGCGCCGCAGGAACGCGAGCCCGCCCGCGAGCCGCCGCTCCCAGCCGGACCCGGCCCGGGTCCCGGCACCGTCCCCGGAGCCCGCTTCGGCGCCGGCCCCCGGGCCGGTGGCAGCCGCCTCCGCACCGGCCTCAGGACCCCTCTCGGCACCCGGGAGGCCCTCCCGGCCCCCCTCGGGCACCTGGGGGCCCTGCTGGGGCCCTGGCAGGGCCCGTACGGCCGCCGCCTCGCCGTCGGCACGGCCGGGCCGTCGCCGAGCTCGCGACCGGTCGTCGTCGAACGGAATGACCTTGGCGTCCGCCATCGCTGTCCGGTCTCCTCAGGCGCCGTCGTGAACGGGATGAACAGGTGAAGCAGATGAAACGGCCGGAGGGCCCGAAGCACCCCGGCCTCCGGACGCGGACGGGGCCAGACGCCCGGCGATCCGGTCCACCGCCCCGGCGAGCATCTCCGGCGGCAGCAGCCCCGGTCCCCGCCCGCGGGCGAAGCAGGCGAGGGCCTCCGCCGTGGTGTAGCGCGGCGAGAAACCGAGGACCTCGCGCGTCTGGACCGTCGAGACGACCCTGCCGTGGGTGAGCAGCCGGATCTGCTCGGGCGCGAAGTCGGTGATCCCGACCGTACGCAGCGCCGTCCCCACCCAGGTGACCGCCGGCAGCAGCACCGGCACGGTCGGCCGTCCGAGGCGCCGCGCGCACTGGGACAGCAGCAGGACCCCGTCCCCCGCGACGTTGAAGGTGCCGCTGTTCAGGGTGGCCCTGCGCGGCTCGTGCGCCGACAGGCGCAGCACGTCGATGACGTCGTCCTCGTGGACGAACTGGAGGCGCGGGTCGTAGCCGAGGACGGTCGGCAGGATCGGCAGCGCCAGATACTCCGCGAGCGGGGAGTCGATCCGGGGCCCGAGGATGTTCGCGAACCGCAGCACGCACACGGCCACGTCGGGGCGGCGCCGGGCGAAGCCCCGTACGTACCCCTCGACCTCGACGGCGTCCTTCGCGAAGCCCCCGCTGGGCAGCGACTTCGCGGGCGTCGTCTCGGTGAAGACGGCCGGGTCGCGGGGCGCGGAGCCGTAGACGCTGGTACTGGACTTGATCACGAGCCGGCTGATCCGCGGCGACTTCTGGCACGCGCCGAGCAGCTGCATGGTGCCGATGACGTTGGTCTCCTTGACCGACGTACGGCCACCGGCGCCGATCGCCGTACCGGTGACGTCCAGATGGACCACCGTGTCGACGTCGTGCTCGGCGAGAACCTTGGCGATCTCCGGCCGGCGGATGTCCGCCCGGACGAATTCGGCGGCGCCGAGCTGGTGCGCCGGGTCGACCGCGTCCACCGCGATCACCCGGTCCACCTCCGGATCCCGCTGGATCCGCCGCACGAAGCGGCCCCCGAGATGCCGGGCGGCACCGGTGACGAGCACGACCTTGCCCAAGATCAGCGCCTTCCGTCCGTCTTCCGTTGGTCGCCACCGTAGCGCCTCAAGATTTCCGCGCAAATAAAGCGTGGCCCTCCACCGCGAACGGTGGAGGGCCACGCCTGACGCACTGAACGCTGCGGTGCAGCTGTCGCCTTACTTCTTGTTGCGACGCTGAACGCGCGTGCGCTTGAGCAGCTTGCGGTGCTTCTTCTTCGCCATCCGCTTGCGCCGCTTCTTGATAACAGAGCCCACGACTACCCTCGCTCACTTCTCGGAACATCCCCGCCTCCCGGCGGGGATCGGTGCGGGGCGTCTGGGCCCACACGACCTACGTCGGCCTAGCCTACCGCCCCGAGCACCGCGCTTGTAATCCGAGGGACATACGGAGCTTTCCCGACGTTGTCGCCGCGCTCTCGCTACGCGCTCCCCACCCCCACGTAGGACTCCCGCAGGTACTCGTGAACCGCCTGTTCCGGCACCCGGAAGGACCTTCCCACACGGATCGCCGGCAGATGACCGCTGTGCACCAAGCGGTACACGGTCATCTTGGACACGCGCATCACCGAGGCGACTTCCGCCACGGTCAGAAACTTGACCTCGTTGAGAGGTCGTTCGCCAGCAGCCATGACCCACCTGCACCTTCCGCCGCGACGCCCACCGGCTTCCCCTCCGGTGACTCTTCGTCGCCGAGCGCTCACTCTCCAGACTAGGGGCGGGTGGTACGAGTGGGGAAGAGGAGCTGGCATCGGCCGTTTACCGTGACAGACACGCTCGATTGAGTACATAGCGTGTGAGCGGGCGGTAGTAGTCGGAGCGCACGCCGTCATCAAGCGGAACGGCCACCGACACCTGCCCCTCCGCCTCACCGACGAACAGCGCGGGATCATCCGTATCGGCGAGACCGATGGCCTCGATACCCAGCTGACCTGCCCCGCAGACCCATCCGTGGTCCCCGATCACGAGCTCCGGCAGCGGCCCGCCGCTCTCGGCGGCGCTCTCCAGGGCGGCCCTAACCGGCAGCGGCGAGTGGGAGTGCGCCCCCGGCTCGCGCCCACCCCCCGACGGCCCCGGCTCTCGCACCAGTGCGACCCCCCGTACGTAGTCGAGAAGGTACGTACGTACGCCGAACCGCGTCGTTATGTCGACACATCGCCCCTGCGCCGGGGTGAGAACAAGACATCCCGCCGCCGACAAGGCGTCTGCGAGCGCGACGTAGAAACCGAGCAGACGATGCGGATGTCCCGTCCCGAGGAGTACCGGAACCCGCCGCGCGGCCGCCGCCCCCAATCTCGCGGCGAACGCGTCGAGACCTCTCAACGTACGCTCGGGATCGATGACATCGGGCCCCGACCGGTGCGTCGGATCCCCCGACACCCCGCACTTGTCGGCCATCAGCCGCAACAGATCGGCCTCACCCCACCCCCACGTGGGATCCAGCCCCAGCAGCACCCGCGGATCGCGCGCGGCGAAGAGCCGATAGCTCCGCAGGCTCTCCTCCCGCGATGTCGCCACCGTGCCCGCCAACCCCGCCGCCAACAGATGCGCCCGCAGCGCCCCGGTACTCAACACCCACCCGATGCTGCCGGAACACCCCTTCGGCGGAGCCGAAACCACCCGGACACCGCACAGTCGGCGTAACGCCCACCGGAACGCGCCAGGGGTACGGCGGACACGGCGCCCCCGGGCGATCTCCCGGCGGATCCCCGGGCGGCCCACGCGGCCCGGGCGATCCCTAGGCGAGCAACCCCCGCAGCGGAAAAGCCGCCTTCCGGGTCGCGAGCACCGCCTGGTCCAGCCGGTCCGCCGGGTCGTACCCCTCGGACCAGTCGCGGAAGCCCACCGGCCACCGCCCGTCCGTCATCCGCCCGGGCCCCGGCTGCCGGGTCCGCGCGTACACCTCGTCCCGCCAGGACGACGGGATCACCGACTCCGGATCCACCGGAGCATGCGCGGCGATCCCCACCAGATGCGTCCACGACCGCGGTACGACGTCCACCACCGCGTACCCGCCACCACCCAGCGCCAGCCAACGCCCCTCCGCGTACTCGTGCGCCAGCTCGTGACAGCTCTCCTGCACCGCCCGCTGCGCGTCGAGCGACACCGCCAGATGGGCCAGCGGATCCTCGAAGTGCGTGTCCGCCCCGTGCTGCGTCACCAGCACCTGCGGCCGGAAGTCCGCGATCAGCTCCGGCACGACCGCGTGGAAGGCCCGCAGCCACCCCGCGTCCCCCGTACCGGCCGGCAGCGCCACGTTCACGGCCCCGCCCTCGCCGGGCCCGGCGGGACCCGTCTCCTCGGGCCACCCCGTCTGCGGGAACAGCGTCCGCGGATGCTCGTGCAGCGAGACCGTCAGCACCCTGGGGTCCTCCCAGAACGCCGCCTGCACCCCGTCCCCGTGATGGACGTCCACATCCACGTACGCGACCCGCTCGGCCCCCAGTTCCAGCAGCCGGGCGATCGCGAGCGACGCGTCGTTGTAGATACAGAACCCGGAGGCGGCCCCTGGCATCGCGTGGTGCAGGCCGCCGGCGAAGTTCACCGCGTGCGCGGCCTCCCCGCGCCACACGGCCTCCGCCGCGCCCACCGACTGCCCGGCGATCAGCGCCGACACCTCGTGCATCCCGGCGAACGCGGGATCGTCGACCGTACCGAGCCCGTACGCCTGGTCGGCGTGACGCGGATCCACCGACGCCGCCCGCACCGCCGCCACGTAGTCCTCACGGTGGACGAGACGCAGCGTCGAGTCCCCGGCCGGCTTCGCCGCGACCACGTCCACCGCCCGGTCGAGCCCGTAGGCCCGCACCAGCGACATCGTCAGCGCCAGCCGTACGGGATCCATCGGATGCTCGGACCCGAAGTCGTACTGCGTGACAGCTTCATCCCACATCAACAGTGCGCGGCCGCTCATGCCCGCCACCGTATCGGGCCGCTCGCGAACCGAACGACGTGGCGTACGCCACCGTGACCAGGACCAGCACCATCGGCACCAGCATGGCTCCCCGATAGCTCCACGCGTCGCCGAGCGCCCCCACCAGAGGGGACCCGACCAGGAACCCGACGTAGTTGAAGACGTTCAGCCGCGCCACCGCGGCATCACTCGCCCCCGGGAACAACCGGCCCGCCGCCGCGAAGGTCTGCGGCACGATCACACTCAGCCCGAGCCCGAGCACCGTGAACCCGGCGATCCCCGCCCAGGCCCCCGGCGCCACCGCCACCACCGCGAAGCCCAGCGCGGCCAGCACGGCCCCGGCCCGCACGACCGCCGCCGCGCCCAGCCGCCGCACCCCGAAGTCCCCGACAGCCCGACCGAGCAGCGTCGTCACCATGTACGCGTTATACGGCACGGTCGCCAGCTCCTCGGAGCTCCCCAGCACGTCCTGGAGGTACTTGGCACTCCAGTTGGAGACGGTCGAGTCCCCGATGTACGCGAAGGTCATCACCAGACAGAGCGGCATCAGCAGCTTGAAGGCGACACCGCTCCCCTTGGTCTCCTCCACCTCCTCCGGCGCCTCGGTCCGGTCCCCGCCGGCCACGTACCAGCGGCTGCCGACGAACGCGACGGGCAGCAGCACCGCCACCACCGGCAGATAGGACACGAAGAGCGACAGCTGCCAGTGCGCCCCGACCCAGGCCAGCGAGGCCCCCGCGATCCCCCCGAGGCTGTACGAGGCGTGGAAGCCGAGCATGATGCTCCGCCCGTACGCCCGCTGGAGGCTGACGCCCAGCATGTTCATGGAGGCGTCCAGGGCGCCCACCGAGAGACCGAACAGCCCCAGGGCGACGGCCGCGTGCCACAGCTCCGACCCCACTCCCACGGCGAGCAGGGCCAACAGCACGAACGGCTGCGCCCACCGCAGCACCACCGCCGGTCCCACCCTGGCGACGACCTTCTCGGTCATCACACTCGCCACGCCGGCGAGGATCGGGACCGCGGCCAGGAAGGTGGGCAGCAGCCCGTCAGAGATCCCGTACTGGTCCTGGATCGCCGGTATTCGAGTCACGAGCAGGGCGAAGGTGACCCCCTGCACGAAGAAACTGACCGCCAGGGATCCCCGCCCACGCCGCAACCGCGCATCCGTCATGGCGGCACAGCGTACGGCCGGAACCTACCCGGGGGTAGATGGATCACAGGCTCAATATCGCCGGCAGCTCGTCCATGCTCCCGAAGAAGCCCCTGGCCCCGGCGAGCTTCGCCTCCGGCGTCATCGCCGTGAACCCGTACACGTCCATCCCGGCCGCCAGGGCGGCCTGCACCCCGAGCCGGCTGTCCTCGACCACCACGCACCGCTCGGGTGCCACCCCCATCCGCGAGGCGGCGTGAAGGAAGAGGTCGGGCGACGGCTTCCCCCGGCCGACGTCCTCGGCGCTGAAGACGATCTCGTCCGGGAACCAGGCGTCGAGCCCGGTCTTCCGGTGCCCCACCCGGATCCGCTCGTGGCTCCCGGAGGAGGCCACGCAGTACGGAACCCCGCCCGCGGCCAACTGCTTCAGCACCTCCACGGCCCCGGGCACAGCTTCCAACTCGGCCTCGAAGGCCGCGAAGACCCGCCCGTGGAACGTCTCGTCGAACCCCGCCGGCAGCCGCTGCCCGCTCCGCTCCTCGACGAGCTCGTGAATCCGGTGCATGGCCGACCCCATGTAGTCGCGCACCGATTCCTCGTACGTCGTGGGATGCCCGAGCTCTGTCAGATAGCCGGCCAGGAGCGTGTTGGAAATCGGCTCGCTGTCCACGAGCACACCGTCGTTGTCGAAGATGACCAGGTCGTAGCGCATGAACCCAGCTTAGAACGCAAAAATGCCTCAACCCCCGGACAGAGTCCGGGGGTTGAGGCTAAAAATTGTTCGGCGGCGTCCTACTCTCCCACAGGGTCCCCCCTGC